>CAUWGC010000034.1:0-1882 GCA_963558405.1 uncultured Clostridia bacterium | reverse complement strand
GCAATAATTGCTGCAACAAAAGCTATTATTTCTGCAATAGTTGCAGGAGGTTGGGTGGCAGTTGTAATTATTTTAGTAATAGCTTTAATTGGTGGATTTGTAGCTGCAATTTTTAATAGTAACGGAGATGCAGATTATGATACCTCACAAATTCCTAATAGTGAAATAGTATTAGTTGCAAAAGCACAGATAGGAAATGAGGGAGGAGATAAATTTTGGAAATGGTATGGATTTGAAGAACATGTGCATTGGTGTGCCTGTTTTGTGAGTTGGTGTGCAAACGAATGTGGTTACATAGATAAAGGTATTATTCCTAAATTTGCAGGTTGTGTTAATGGAATAGATTGGTTTAAAGAAAAAAATCAATGGCACGATAGAGGAGAAAGCTATTATCCAATAGTTGGAGATATAATTTTTTTCGATTGGAAAGATGAAAATGGTAATCAAGATGGGACAAGCGACCATGTTGGAATTGTAACAAGAACAGATATTACAAATAGAAACATTTATACAATAGAAGGAAACACAAGTAACAAATGTGCTGAAAGAATGTACTCTTTTGATGATGTTCAAGTTATGGGGTATGGTAGTCCTAAATATGAATAAAAATAGTATCAAGTAAGGTATATAAAACTTTGCTTGATACTATTTATTTTTTTGCTTTTTTATGATACAATGCAAAAAATCAAGGAGGAATATATGTTAGATAATATAGAAGTTTTATATCATAGCAGTATAAGAATTAACAAAGAAAAAATAATTTATATAGATCCATTTAAAATAGATAGAAATTTTAATGATGCAGATATTATTTTTATAACACACGACCACTATGACCATTATTCTGAAGAAGATATAGAGAAGGTTATAAATGAAAACACAACTATTATAATACCAGAAGAATTATTAACAAAACTGTTAAGAAAAGGCATAAATAAAAATGCAATTATTACAGTAGAGCCAAACAAAGAATATGTGGTAGAAGGAATTAAATTTAAAACAATACCAGCATATAATACAAACAAAACATTCCATCCAAAAGGAAACGATTGGGTTGGCTACATTATTACAATAAATAATATTAGATATTATATTGCAGGAGATACAGACATTACAGAAGAAAATAAAAAAGTAAAATGTGATGTTGCTTTTGTTCCAGTTGGAGGAACATATACAATGGATTTCAAAGAGGCAGCACAATTAATCAACGAAATACAACCTAAAATAGCAATCCCAATTCATTATGGTAGTGTAGTTGGAACAAACCAAGATGCTACAGATTTTGTGAAATTATTGAATCCAAGTATAAAAGGTATAATTTTAATGAAACAATAAATGAAAGAAGGAATGAACAATGCAATTTTCCAATAAAGATATACAACTATTTAATGAAGCAGGAATAAATGTAGAAAATAAGAATTATACAAATGATGAAGTAGAAAGATTTAAAATAAAAGTTACAGATTTTATAATGAGTCAAAGCACAAAAGATATAGAAAAATATAGTAAGAAATTTAGTAGTTTATTATAAGGGATTAGATATGAATAAAGAAGAGATAATAGAATATTGTTTAACATTAGAAAATACATTTAAAGATTGTCCATTTTCAGATGATTTTGAATCTGTTACAATGAAACATTGCAAGAATAAAAAGTGGTTTGCACTAATTATGAATGTCAATAATAAGTTATATCTTAATGTAAAAACAGATCCAAACTATTCTGATATATTAAGAAATACTTATGATTATATAATACCTGCATATCACATGAATAAGGAACATTGGAATACAATTATTGTAGATGAAAAAGTGGACAAGACATTAGTAAAAGAAATGATAGAACAAAGTTATCAATTAACAAAGTAAAAAGAAAATAGTAA
>CAUWGC010000033.1:0-1902 GCA_963558405.1 uncultured Clostridia bacterium | reverse complement strand
ATTAAGATAAATGAAGATATATAGAGATAATCTATTCATTTATAGAGATAGGAGTAATAAAAATGGAAATAGAAGTACTAGGTTCTACAAAACCAAAATATACAATAACAAAAGAAGAAGCAATTTTATTTTCAGGTAAATCTGCTGGAATATGTTATATGCCTGATACAATAGAGGAATTATTTAATGAACAAGAAGAAAAAAGCATCAAACGTGCACAAAATACTTTAAAAAGTGGACATCATAGTGTATTTGATCATGTAACATATAATTTAAGTTTAAATAATATTCCTAAAATATTAGCAATTATATTAAATAATGAAGGAATATATACAACATCTGAAAAATCTGCAAGGTACACAAAAATGCAAACATCTATTAAAGAACAACAGTTATATGAAAAGTGGATTAAAATTTATCAAAATGAGATACAAAAAGAATATCCACAAATGAAGGAAAAACAAGTATTAAAGCTAGCTCAAGAAAATGCAAGATATTTAATTAGTATTTTTACGCCAGCAACAAGTATGGAATATACAGTATCATTAAGACAGTTAAATTATATTTTACACTTTTTTAAAAATTATATAAAATTAGAGCCTGATACAGAGTTTAATAAAAAATTAAAACCAATTTTACAAGAGTTTATTGATAAAATGCATGATTTTATCATACCAGAATTAAATGCTGATTCTAAATGTAGAGAACTTTCATTATTTGCTAAAAGAGAATACAAAGAAGAGTTTGGAGAATGTTACTCTACTACATATGAAGGAACTTTTGCACAGTATGCACAGGCACAAAGGCATAGAACTTTAAGATACAAATTAACAATACCAGAAGAAATAAAGTATTATATTCCTAAAATAATTAAAGAAAATGAAGAATTAGTAAATGAATGGAAAAATGATATGGATTCTATAAAAGAAGAATATCCACAGGGGATTTTAGTTAAAATAACTGAAAGAGGAACTGCAGATGACTTTGTTTTAAAATGCAAAGAAAGATTATGTGGATGTGCACAATTAGAAATTATGTTACAAACAAAAGAAATATTGGATAAATATATAAAAAATACAGAAAAAACAAATAAAGAAGTATATGAATACTTAAATAGATATAAATCTGGTGTACGTTGTAGTTTTAAAGATTTTACATGTACGGCACCATGTATATGGGGACCTAAAGGAGCTCTAATTAGGAAAATTTAATACATAAATTTTAATATATAAATTAAAAATGCAGATTTCTGAACAACAGAAAATCTGCATTTTTTTGGAGCGCTAATCATTATTTATCCAAAAATGGATAATGGATAAATGATGATAAGACAATATAAAAGGCTTACCCATTTATATGCCATTACATTTTTTGGTGACACATAGGATTCAGATATGACCATATTTACCATATAAATTATAATTGGCAAATATGGATGAGATTTAAGTGGTGTCAGAGTAAATAAGCAATCAATCATTGCTATTGCACAACCAAACAGTAAAAATAAATCCTGCATTATCATGAACTTGTTCACAGATAAAATTCCACACTGAAAATATTCTCTGTAACTGGTAATGTTTGTTTCCTTTAAGATTACTTTCCGAAGTAATTTCCGGAGAGAAAGGATAAAACCTTTCAGCAAATGATAAAGAAAAAATGGATTGAATAGTTGTGTGCATAATACTCCAGTAACTAAAATCCGTGTTACGTTTGACATAAAAACGCTCCTTTCATAATTTTATTCAACAAAGTTGATAAAATTATTATATATCATTTTACATAATGTGTCAAATAATAGTAAAATAAATATAGGATAATAAAAATAAATATAAACAAAACCTTAAATTCGTCAATTTACAAATTAAGTGCAATTATGAAAAGTTAAATGCAATAATGAAGGTA
>CAUWGC010000032.1:0-2497 GCA_963558405.1 uncultured Clostridia bacterium | reverse complement strand
CTTTAACATTTTCTTTAACTATTCCAAAAAGTGCAGTTATTGTAGCTGTTATCATTTTTTTATTTTCAGGTTCTATGTGCTTATATGATGACAATATTATTTTCGCATTTTTCATCAATGAAAGTTTTAAATCTGCTATTGTCCTTGCTTCTGTTGAATTAATTATTTCAAAAACAATGTCTATTACTTGCTCTCTTGTTTGCAAATCTAAATTTTTCAACCAATTTGTTATTGTTTTGTCTATAAATTTACTTCCATTTGTAACTTCTTTCAATACAACAAAGTTTCTTCCAATTACTTGCCAAGAATATACATCATGTTCCATTACACCTTTTTGGGTACTTTGTACTACAGTATATTTTTCTTCATGATTTAATAACATTCCAAATATTGAATCTTGTGGTATATATGTTATTACTTTTTCAATTGATTTTTTATATTCTTCAGTATTTATTATATCTTCATTAAAACCTGGTCCATCATTATTATATACATTTATAATTCTTTTTTTAACTTCAGAGTCTGCAAAAATAGAAGCATATACTGCTAGGTTTCCTCCTTTTGAATGTCCTCCTATTCTTATTTTTTTATTTGGATATTTTTTTGCAATATTTTCTAAATATTCTTTTGCAGATATTTGTGATGCAATATGGCTTTTAAAGCTCATATTAAAATCTTCTTTCCAACCAATTAATGTATTGTCAGTTCCTCTATATGATACATAGATTGTGTTATCTGGCAAAATTACTGTGATGGCAGAAAATTGTTTTTCTGTTTCTGGTTCTATTTTATTTATATATTCTAAAGCTATCATTTCTCCAAATCTTTTACTTTTACCCATTATTGGGAATAGGTCTGCATCATCTTTCCAAAGTATTTCCATTTTGTTTTTATCTTCTTTTTCAAATCTTTCGCTCAATTCTTTTATTGATACTATTTCATTTTCTTTCATTATACTGTCTAATGGAAAATATGAGAATCTATTTAATATTAAACTGTCTATTTCATTAAACTCTGATACTTTTAATTCTAAATCTCCTCTCCATTCGACATAATCAATAATATTTGCCATTTTTCACTATATGTTAGTTTTTTACTAACATTCTCCTCCTTTTTATATAAAATTAATAATATCTTCATAAATTTGTTGTTTATTTTTTTCATTTAAAATTTCATGTCTTAAATTTTTATATAATTTTCCTGTTACATTTGAATAGCCTATTTTCTTCAAGAATTCCTGACTTTCATTCCACTTTTCTTCATCTATAATTACAGGATCATTACTTCCTGCAATAAATAATATTGGCAAGTCTTTCTTATTTAGTTTCCATCCATCTTTTTGATAAATTTCTTTCATTAGCCTAAATAAATTCTCAAATCCATTTAATGTGAAAATAAACCCACAAAGCTCATCATTATCATAGCTTTCTACTGTTTCATTATTTGAACAAATCCATGAGTTTTTTGACTTAGCATTTTTTATATTTTTATTATAACTTCCAAATGCTAAATTTTGAATAAAATTACTTCTATATTTATCACCTTTAAATATTTTCATTATTTTTGTTATAAATATTGCTAAACCTGCAAATGGATTTTTACTTGGAGAGCCACAAGCAATTAACTTATCAATATCTTTATCGTATTTTTTTATATATTTTCTTACAACCATTGAACCCATACTATGTCCAAATAAAATCATTTCTTTATTTGGATATAATTCTTTTATATATAAAGTTATTTGGTGTAAATCTTCGACTATATATTCAGAACTATTGTCATAAAAAAATCCTAAATCCTCTTTTTCTTTTATACTTTTTCCGTGTCCTCTATGATCATTTATTATAGTAACATATCCTTGATTTGCTAAGTATTCCATAAAATCAAAATATCTTTCTTTATGCTCAGCCATACCATGTGATATTTGAACTATTCCTTTTATATCTACTTCAGGTATAAACATTGTTACACTAATTGGCAATTTATCACTGTTTGAATTTATAATTATATCTTTTTTCCTCATTCTTATCTCCTTACACATTTATTCCATATACATACCAATCCTTTTTTAGTTAAGTATATAGCTAAACTTTCTACTGAATTTATCTATATCTTTTGAACTTTGACTCATAATATAATTTGAAAATTTCATTGCAATTCCTCTTTTCCATTTTATTGTTTCATTAAAATTATACCTTCTATAGTTGGATGCAATAACTTCATAAAATCTGTTGCATCTTGATTTGTCCCTACTATACTTCCATAATGAGATGGTACAGCTATTTTAGGTCTTATTTCATTTGCTAGATATGCAGCTTCTTTAAAATCCATTGTATATGTGCCTCCGAACAGGAACAAATGCAACATCACATTTTACTTTTTTGTTTTCTTCTGTGATATCTGTATCTCCAGCAATATAATATCTATTACCAGCTAGTTCTATAATATATCCAACCCAACCATTTTCTTTTGGATGAAATTGTTTATTTGTATTATA
>CAUWGC010000031.1:0-4395 GCA_963558405.1 uncultured Clostridia bacterium | reverse complement strand
CTACAAGTATTATATCATATTACTTTCCATAATAATAAAGTTTCTATAACCAATAGGTATTCCTACTTCTTCCTCATCATAAAATATTATTTTTCTAGTTAGTTCTAAAAAATACTTGTCCTTTATTTTTCTATTTATTAAATTATATAATATATTTCTATCCACATTAAAGAAAAACTTTTTTATATCACATTTTAATACCCATACCTCTTTAAACTGCTTATCTGCCTTTATTAAATATTCCTGCATTTTGTCAACTGCTTTATGTGTTCCCCTCCCCTCTATACATGCATATGTATCTAACATATATGAACTTTCAAAATATGGTTTTAAAAAATTTTCAACATACCAAGTTTGTACTACTCTATCCCTGTATTCCAAGGTCTTTATTTTTCTTTCTTTCGGCTCATATATTGTAAATTCAAAATACTCAGAAAATTTATATGTACCATTTAATAGCTCTCTACCTATTTTTAATAAGTTATTTTCCAAATTCATTTCAAATTCTATTACTTGCTTTTTAAACCTTTTATGCTTTTTACATTTATTATGTGCCTCTAGCAATTTAGAAAAAGTTATATTTTCTAAATAAATATTATTTACTCTTTTAGGCATGATTTTATCCATCCTCCTAGTATTTTTCCTATTTCATCTAATCTTTTACTCCATTCAATATAATTTTTTGAAGTTATATATTTCTGTTTATATGAAAATCTTACATAAAAACCTTGCATTGCTATTTCTGCATCTATTTTATTTAATATTTTAATTCTAGTATATTTATCAGCTATTTTATTTGCATATAAAATTAACCTTAATGTTTCAAACATACTATTTCGTATACTAGTACTTAGTGCATATTTTTCAATTTTTGGATATTTCACAAGAAGATTATACCCATAATCTATTATATCTGTATATTTTTGATATATTAATAATTTGCTTTCTACTTTCTTTGGCTTGTACACTTTATTTCCTTCTTTCTTCAGTATTTTATTTTTTATACTTAAATAATTTATAAGATATTTATCCACATTTTGTAAACAACAAAAAACATACCCTTTCTTAAGTAAATAATTTACTTACAATTTAATCTAATAAATTATTTTTATTGACAATTGTAGTAATTTATTTACAATACTAAGATATGTTTTTTGCATTAAATTTTTTCTTAATTTAATTATTTATATTTTTACCAATAGTAGAACTACCATGTATTTCTACTATGGAAGGAATATAACTTGTATGGCATTAATACTCTATATTTATCCTTAAACAAATATATCTGATTTTAGTATGCCATATTAGGACCAAACGGAAGGAGTTGTTGTTGTTAGCATTGCCATTGTTGTTGTTATAGTAGAACACACCTGTGTTAGACTCATTGTTGTTATAGTTACCTCCACGTTTGAAGAAAGGGTTGTTCGAATTCACAAAGTTCGCGTTATCTGTTCAGTTATATCCCTAATTATATATTATATTCTCACCCATAAAGTCGGTTTTTCGCGCTAGCTTTGCTTGCACGAAAAACATGGCTTGTGTTCTAGTTTCTCGCTTTGTCTACTTTTATTGTTAACTTATTATGTTTCTCAGACAACAGATATCACATTACAATACTAGGACCAAACGGAAGGAGTAGTTGACGCCAGCAACGCCAAGGTCGTTGCTATAGTAGAACACACCTGTGAGAGACTCATTGCGGCCATAGTAACCTCCACGTAAGAAGAAAGGGAAGCTCGAATCCACAAAGACCGCGCTATCTGAATGCCAACCACTTGTTTCATAGGTCGCATCTCCGTATTTATAGCCTGTGCTTTCAGTAGTTTCTGTGTATACTGTTCCATATTCATTACTTCCACTTGAGGTTCCTATTGAACTTTGATTATTTAATCCTGCTGCTACATATTCATATGCTCCTCCTCTCATATCATATACTCCATATACATTTCCTGTTGTGCTTTGGTTTTGATTGTTTTCTGCATAATCTTTTCCTTCTCCTCCTCCTGTTATATATCCTTCATTACTAAATCCTATTTCTGTTCCGTTTCTTCCGTATTTACTTTCTGTTAGGTATGCTACTGCTCCCCATTCGCTATTTTTTAACATATGGCTTTTTAAATTTGTATCATATGCTTTTGCATTTGTGTACATATTTCCTATTGTACAATATCTCCAACTACTATATCCTGGTTTTGTTACTACTGTTTTATCTGTATTATTTGATAACAATATGCCTCCTGTTTCTGTATCGTTTGTTACTATATTAGTTCCGTCTGCTTTATTTGCTAAGCTTGCTTCATATTTTCCTATCCATATTCCTGCTATTCCATTATCGTTTGTTCCATTATTATTTCCAAATCCTCCACCATAGTTTGCATCTTTTGTAAATGCTGGATGGATTATATAATCATCTGCTGTTGGATTTTCGTTTGCATATTTACATACTGTTACTCCATCTGCTGCTATATTACTCGTTCCTTTTAGAAATTTTATATCTATATTATTTTCTCCTATTATTTTATATGCGTATCTTGGTATCCATACAAAATAGCTATCTATTTCATTTACTGTTACTTTTGCATTTGCCCATTCGCTTTTATTTGTGTTTTCTGATGTTGATGTATCCACATAGCTATATGCTGAGTTTGTTTCGTCTACTACCCAGTTTTGTGTTAGTGTATCAAATTTTACAAGTTGCATATTTGTTCCTAGTTTTGGCGTGTTTACTCCTTTTGTCTCATTATAGCTTCCGTCTGTTGGGAGTGGCTCTAGTGGATTTGGTGGGTCTATTTCTTCTCCTCCAATACCGCTTTCGATTTCATTCATCTCATTTAACATATTTTGCATCAACTCTTTTTCCTCTGCTGATGCATTTGTCATATTCTGCTTTGCTTCTTTTGCCTTTGTGATAATACCATTATCACCTACTACCATGCTTATTGTTACTCCTGCTAATATTATTAGAACCACTATTGTAACGACTAAGGCTACTAGGGTTATACCCTTTTTCTTTTTTAGCATATTTTTTATGCTATTCTTGTCTTTTTGTTCTTCTGTTTTTCTCATTTTTTCTTTTTCCTCCTTGTTTTCTATTTTAATTTTTTCCATTGCTTAAATGAATTATATTGTATTTTCTTTTAATTGTCAATATTTTTTATGCGTTATTTTTCGCCTGTATGTCAAACTTTTTTTGTTCTCTTGTATTTTTTTGAATAATGTTGTATAGTTGTAGTCATAGAAAATGAGAATAAGCAGTGTGAGTGCTACCACTTTACATACACAGTTTTGCTGTGAGAATGGAGGTGGTGCTATATGGTAGAACAAGCTATGTTAATGATAATATACTTCCTTTTCTACGGTTTTGTAGGAATGACTATTATAGCATTTGCCTTGATTATTGCAATAGTAGTAATTTTGAGCAAATAATAAAAGCACCACATATGCTCTGCCAAGCTTTGTGGTGTTTTAAGATATAATTTATATAGTAGCACACATTTCTGTGGCTCTCATTTTCTATCTTTATTATACAGTCATTTTTTTATTTTGTCAAATGATAATGTTCAATATCTTTTTTCAATTTTTCTAATGCTACCATTAATTAAAGTAGGAGTAACTTTGGGTGATTTTTATATTGTTTTTAAGCAACAAAAAAATCAACCAGATTTTATTTTCTGATTGACTTTGTATCAACTCTGTTCTTTTAGTTCGAACAGATTCTTTAATGGTGGGCAGGGATGGATTCGAACCATCGTACTCAAATGAGAACAGATTTACAGTCTGCCGCCTTTAGCCACTCGGCCACCTACCCGAATAATATAAAATGGTGCGCCCTCAAGGATTCGAACCTTGGACCCACCGGTTATGAGCCGGTTGCTCTGACCAACTGAGCTAAGGGCGCATCTCTAACGCAAGATAGATTATAACTTATTTATAATAACTTGTCAATAGAAATTTTAAATTTTTTTAATCATTTTTGCGTTAATTTATTTTTTACATAGCAAATACACAATATGTATTTGCTATGTACTTAGTTTTCACCTCTTCCTTCTGGAAGTGCATTTGCTGGCATGTCTAATACAACTCTTATCTTCATGATATACTTAATTGTTTTAACAAATTTACTTTGTTTAAATCTTTGCCATAAAGATGGTTTTACTTCTACTCTTGTTTGTTCTATATATTGACTATTTAATATAGGTTCTTTTGGCTCTTCAACTTTATTTTCTTTTGCATTATTTACAACTGTTTTAACTTCATTTTGTTCTTGAACATTTTCTTCTTCATTTAGATTTTCTGGAACAGGTATTAGTTTTAGTGCATCTGCTACTTCTATTCCAATATAGCTTAATGCTTTTGATCTATCTTCTATTCTTTCCATATCTATTTCTATATGTA
>CAUWGC010000030.1:0-8739 GCA_963558405.1 uncultured Clostridia bacterium | reverse complement strand
CTGCAAGTATTATATCATATTACTTTCCATAATAATAAAGTTTCTATAACCTTGTTTATGGAAAGCTTTCCATAATATTGGGAACTACACATCACAGATATATGCAAATATATATTTAAATGAGCTTGATAGATTTATAAAAGAGGAATTAAAAGTAAAATATGTAGTAAGGTACATGGATGACTTTGTTCTTTTATTAAAAAGTAAGGCGGATGCAAAGAGTGTTTTGAATAAGCTTGAGGAATTTTTAAATAAAAAGTTAAGATTAGAATTAAATAGTAAAACTTCATATTTTAAGGCAAAACAGGGTGTTAATTTTTGTGGGTTTAGAATTTGGAAAACTCATAGGTTATTACGAGAACAAAGTAAAAAGAAAATGAGGAGAAAACTAAAAACTTTTGAAAAATTGTATAGAAATGATAAAATTGAATTAAATTATGTTTTAGCTTGTATAAATTCGTGGCTAGGACATGCAAAACATTGTGATAGTTATAATTTAGTTAATAAAATTTTTGAAGATTTTGTACTAAAAAAATAGGTGAAGGTTTACTAATTTTAGAGCAGATGTAAAAGTCAATAATATTTACACAAATGTATAATTTGTTATATTTTGTAATTTTTTTGATAATTTTGTTTTTTTTGTAATAAAAGAACTTACTGTAAAACGTCTTTATAAAAGTTAGAGATTTACTGATTAATAAAAAGAATAATAATTGTGTAAAAATTTGTTTGCATTTATTGTTTTTTAGTAAAAAATATTGTATTATAATTGCAACCTTTCTTGCTTTTTTATTTAAACATAAAAAAAAGTATGTGCAGTTACGATACACATACAAGCAAACAATGACACAATCCTGACCGAAAGTGCTTTGTTTAATGTAACTATATAATAGCATCTTTTTATTGATTTGTCAAATGAATTTTTTATTTACGCTATCAAAAATAAAAAAATAAAAAAAGTATATACCCCTTTATTTACAAAATACCCTATAGAGTATATAATGATAAAGGTGGTGATAAAAATGAACGAATTGAATAAAAAGAAAAGTATTAGAAGCGAAGATGAAAAGAAAAAAATAATTAATCGCTTAAATAGAATAAAAGGACAAATTACTGGAATTGAAAAAATGATTAATAATGATACTTATTGTAATGACATATTAATTCAGGTAGTTGCTGCTGAAAAATCAATGAAGAGCTTAGCAAATTTTATTTTACAAAACCATCTATACAGATGTGTAGCTGAAGATCTAGAAAAAGGAAAAGTAGAGGTCATTGATGAATTAATAAGTTTATTTAAAAGATTTAATAATTAAAGGAGAGAAATTTTTATGAAATCAGAAAGAAATATTTTAATTGCATTTATTTTAAATATAGTATTTTCTATATTTGAATTAATAGGAGGAATATTTACAAATAGTATATCAATAATTTCTGATGCAGTTCATGATTTTGGAGATGCATTAAGTGTAGGAATATCTTTAATCTTAGAAAAAATAAGTAAAAAGAAACCTGATGATAAATATACTTATGGTTATGCTAGATATTCAGTTTTAGGAGCATTAATAACAACAATTGTACTAACAATAGGATCTATATTTGTAATATTAGGTGGAATAAATAGAATTTTAAATCCAGAGATAATTAATTATGATAAAATGATTATTTTTGCAATATTTGGAGTAGTAGTTAATTTTCTTGCTGCGTATTTTACAAGAGAAGGAGATTCAATAAATCAAAAAGCGGTAAACTTACATATGCTTGAAGATGTGTTGGGCTGGATAGTAGTTTTAATAGGAGCTATACTAATGAAATTTACAAATATCTCATTAATAGATTCAATTATGTCTATAGGAATAGCAATATTTATACTTATCAATGCCTTTAGAAATTTAAAAGACATCTTAGATTTATTTTTAGAAAAAACACCTAAAAATATATCCGTAGAAGAAATAAAAAAACATTTATTAAATATAAAAGAAATAGTTGATGTTCATCATATACATATTTGGAGTATGGATGGAATTACAAACTATTCAACAATGCATATTGTTATTGAAGATAATAATATAAAAGAATTAAAAAGCAAAGTAAGGAATGAGATGAGTGAGCTTGGTATTTCTCATACAACAATAGAAATAGAATATAAAGATGATAATTGTGAAGAAAAAGAATGCGAAGTTAAGACTAATAATGAAGTAATTAATCACCATCATCACCATTAGAAATATAATTAGAAAGGGACATGAAAATTAGTTATGAAAAATATTATATTAGTAATAGAAGGAATGACTTGTAGTGCTTGTTCTAATGGATTAGAAAAATATTTAAATAAACAAAATGGTATTATAAATGCAAATGTAAATCTTGTAATGGCAAACGCAAGTATTAATTATGACGAAAATATATTAAATCAGGAGAAAATTGAAAAATATGTAAAACAAGCAGGCTTTAAAAGTAAGGGAATTTTTAAAGAGATTAATATTGAAAAAAGAAATAAAAATGAGAAAATAAAATTTATTGTATATACAATATTAGCTGTACTTCTAATGTATATATCAATGGGACACATGATAAATTTACCTATTCCAATAATATTTAATCCACATTTGAATCCTGTTATTTATACAACAACTTTACTAATTTTAACTATATTATTTTTAATTTATGGATATGATATTTTAAAAAATGGATATAAAAATTTAATACACAAAATCCCCAATATGGATACATTAGTGGCAATAGGAGTAATTAGTAGTTTTATATATAGTTTATATGGGATGTATAGAATTATAGCGGGTGATTATAATTATACAATGAATTTATATTTTGAATCATCAGCCATAGTAATTTATTTTGTAAAGATTGGAAGATATTTAGATGGTGTTAATAAAGACAAAACCAAAGAAGCAATAAAAAAATTAGTTGAGATAACACCAAATCAAGCAACTATTGAGACAGATGGAAAAGAAAAAACAATAACTTTGGATGAAATAAAAAAAGGTAATATATTAATAAGCAAACCAGGAGAAAAAATAGCTGTTGATGGAGAAATTATAGAAGGAAAAGCACACTTAGATGAATCTTTTATTACAGGTGAAAGTAAACCAATGATGAAAGAATTAGGACAAAAAGTTATTGCTGGAAGTTTTAATTATGACGGATTTATAAGATATAGAGCAGAAAAAATAGGAAAAGAATCAACTGTATCAGAAATAGTAAGATTAGTTATAGAAGCAAGTAATACCAAAGCACCAATAGCTAAAATTGTAGATAAAATTTCAGGATATTTTGTGCCAATTGTATTGGCAATTTCAATTATAACATTAGCTATATATTTATTGCTGGGATTTGATGTACCTACTGCTATTTCAACATTTGTTACAATACTTGTAGTTGCTTGTCCATGTAGTTTAGGTCTTGCCACACCACTTGCTATTGTTATAAGTGAAGGTGTTTGTATTAATAATGGAATATTAGTAAAAAAAAGTGAAATACTAGAAACAGCTTCAAAAATAGATACTATAGTTTTTGATAAAACAGGAACATTAACTTATGGAAAGCTAAAAATTGCCAAAATATATAATTATATTAATATGGATAAAAATGAACTTTTGCAGATAGTAGGAAGTATAGAGGCGAAGACGACACATCCAATAGGAAAAGCTTTTTTAGATTATATAGAAGAAGAAAATTTAAAAAAATTAGTAGTAAGTAATTTCGAAAATATACCTGGATATGGAATTATAGGTGAAATAGAAAATAAAAAGTATATATTAGGTAATCGAAAAATAGTAGAAAAATTTTCTATTTTAAATAATCACATAAAAGATGAAAAAGAATTGTCTACAAATGGAAATAGTATTATTTATGTAATTAGAAACGATGAAATAATAGCGCTAATTGGAGTAAACGACATTTTAAGAGAAAATGCTAAGAATACTATAGAAAAAATAAATAAAAAGAATATTCAAACAATTATGCTTACAGGAGATAATAAAGAAACTGCTGAAAATATAGGAAAAGAAATTGATATTACCCAAATAATTCCAAATGTCTTACCAAAAGAAAAAGCAGAGATTATAAAAAAGTTAAAAGAACAAAATAGAAAAGTAATGATGTGTGGAGATGGAATAAATGATAGCCCTGCTTTAGCAAATAGTGATATTGGAGTAAGTGTAAAAAGTGGAACAGATATAGCAATTGATTCTTCAGACGTAATATTAATAAAAAATGATTTAAGCTCTATTTTAAAATTAATAAATATAAGCAAAAATACAGTAAGAAACATAAAGCAAAATTTATTTTGGGCATTTTTTTATAATGTGTTAATGATACCTATAGCTATTGGAATATTAAGACCAATTGGAATTTTGATAAATCCAATGATTGCAAGTTTTGCAATGGTAATTAGTAGTTTAACAGTAATAATAAACGCATTAAGATTAAAAAACTTATATAAAACGTCTTGATAAAAGTTATATTACAAACAATGAACGAAAAATAATTGTGAAATTTTTGATGGTGCTAGACAAATGAGTAAAAATATACTATACTAGATAACATAGGAAATGAGAATAAGCGGAGTGAGTTGTCACCTTACATATTACACAGAGTTACATCTGTGAGAAAGCGAGGTGGTGCTATGGAAACTTTATTATTACAAATAATATATCTACTATTCTTTGGATTAGTAGGAGTATCTATCATAGCTATTGCCTTGATTATTGCGTTAGTGGTAATTTTGAGCAAATAAAAAAATAACCATTCTGCTTTGACGAGGGAATGGTTATTAATCAAACTTTCGGCAACCACGAAGTGGTTTCTTCATTTCCTATTATTATTATACACAGATTGTTCACTTTTGTCAAATATTTTTTTCCACTGACCTTCAGAATTCGAAGTTGAATTTTATGTTGAGTTGTAATGTCTTTTAAATAAAACTAGATAAAAAATATATATTATGATATCATAAACCTAGTAAAAAATAGAAGAGGTAAAATAAAATGGAATATACAGTAACATCATATTGTTCTCCGGACTTAGATGGAATTTCTTGTATGTATGCATATGCCGAATTTTTAAATAAAATAGGAAAAAAGGCTAATTATTACATAGAGGGAAATATAAAAAAGGAAATAGAAATAGTTTGTGAGTTATTTAATATTTCTTTAAAAAGAGAAGAAATATTAGGAGAAAAAATTATAATAGTAGATACTAACAGTATATTAGATGTATCTAAAAAAATTTCAGCAGATATGGTTGTAGAAATAGTAGATCATCATACAAAAAGTAAAGAATGTGAAAAACTAAAAAATGTGACATTACAAATAGAAAAAGTAGGTGCAGCTGCTACTTTAATAGCAGAAAAGTTTAAACAAAATAAAGTGGAAATATCTAGAAATTCATCAATATTATTATACTATGCAATTATATCAAATACTATAAATTTAAAGTCAAATACTACTTGCATAAGAGATATAGAAATTATTAAATGGTTAAAAGAAAAATGTATTGAAATAGATGACTCAAAAATAAAATACATTTTTGAAGAAAAATCAAAAATACATGATAATTTAAGAGAAGAAATGGAAGCTGAAAGAACTTTTTATGTTAAAAATAAAATTATGACGATTGCACAACTAGAACTTGTTGATATACAGACATTTTTAAGTGAAAACAAAAGCAAAATAAAAAATATATTAGAACAAATAAAAATAGAAAAAAAAATAGATTATATTTTTTTGAATTGTATAGATATATGGGAAGGATACAATGTACTAGTAACAATAGATAAACAAACAGAAGAGTTGATATCAAAAGTATTAGAAGTAAAATTTGAAGATAACGAAGGAAAAACTGATAAAATTTATATGAGAAAAGAAATAATAAGAAGGTTAGTAGAATGAAGAATACAATAGAAATATTAGAAAAATGTAATTTATGTCCACATTCATGCCAAATAAATAGAAAAAATGGTGATATAGGAAATTGTAAATCTGGAAATAAAATAAAATTAGCATTAGTATCATTGCATAATTATGAAGAACCATGCATTAGTGCGGAAAATGGTTCTGGCACAATTTTCTTTTCTAATTGTAATATGCACTGCATTTACTGTCAAAATTATGAAATAAGTCAGCAGGGTAAAGGAAAAGAAATAACAGTAGAAAGGTTAGCAGAAATATTCTTAGAGCAACAGAAAAGAAAAGCAGAAAATATTAATTTAGTAACACCGACTACATATGTTCCACTTATTATAGAAGCTATAAAAATAGCTAAGTCAAAAGGTATTACAATACCATTTGTATACAATACAAATTCGTATGAGAATATAGAAACAATAAAAATGCTAGATGGATATATTGATATATATTTACCAGATTTTAAATATATAAAAGAAGGATTAGGACAAAAATATTCTAAAGTAAAAGAATATCCTAAAATAGCTAAAGAATCAATTAAAGAAATGTATAAACAAGTGGGAAAACCAAAATTTGATGAAAATGGTAAAATGATAAAAGGAGTAATAATTCGTCATTTAATATTACCTGGTGAAATAGAAAATACTAAAGAAGTATTAAAATGGATAAAAGATAATTTTGATAACAATGTATATATAAGTGTAATGGCTCAATATTTTCCTACATATTTAGCTAAAGAAAATAACATATTAAATCGTAAAATAACAAAAAAAGAATATGAAGAAGTAGAAAATTATCTTTTTTCTTTAGAATTGGAAAATGGATATATACAGGAATTGGGTGAGCATGAAGAAGAATATGTACCAGATTTTAACTATAATGGCATATAAATTAACATAATATATTGAAATTTAATTAATTTATGATATAATATTTTATAGAGCAATTTTGCTTGTTTAATGTATTTTACTTAAGTGGAGGTAAACAAAATGAAGAAAATTACAACAAATCGGATGAATAGACTAAAAATCTATGTAGCATCACAAAAAGTTATAACACTGAATGATTTACAAGTATTATTTCCTGATATTGATTTAGAAATAATTAAATATTTTATAGGAGAGCTTGTTGATAAAAAAATGTTAAAAGCGACAGATAAAATAGGAGTGTATAAAAAAGTAACAAAAAACAAAGCAGAAAAAATTGATAAGAAAAAAGTAAAGAGAAGGGAAATAATAAACTATATTTGCGCACGTGATATTTTTTCTAAAAATGAACTTAAAATAAAGTTTGGCATTTCAGACGCAACTTTTCAGTCTATTTTATGTCAAATGGATCAACAGGGCAAAATTTTTGCTATCAATAGCCAGATTTACTGGGTGAAAAAAGAACCTAAAAAAGTTGAAAAGAAGGTTGAAAGAGAAATTATATTGTATGTCATTTATCATGGATTGTTTATGATAAGTGATATGATAAGAGAAATTAATTATTCAAAAAAATCAGATATATGGCAGACCATAGAAATGGCTGTTGAAAGAGATTTTATTGAAAAAGTTGGAGAAGGTATTTATCGGAGTAAAATTAAGTAAAATACAAAATAGACATCTTAAATGGATGTCTATTTTTTTGTATAGTTTAAGTAAAAGTGGAAAACATAATAATAGGTGATTATTATGTTTATACCAAATGCAATTTATTATGAACCTAATATTGGTGAATACGAACTTGGAAAAAAATTAATAGAACAATATAAAAAAGAAAATGTACCTTTTATTCCAATAGAAAATCATAATAATATACAAGAGATGCGTTCAAAACAAAATTCTGAATTTACTAAGATGAAACAGAACTTAATCATTGGAATACGTAAAACACATAAATTTGTACCAAATCATAAAACATCAGATTTTTTAGTACCATATACATCTTCTGGATGTATTGCTATGTGTATGTATTGTTATCTTGTTTGTAACTACAATAAATGTTCATATTTAAGAATTTTTGTAAACAGAGAGCAAATGTTAAATAAAATAATTACAACTGCTGAAAATTCAGAAAAAAATTTAGTTTTAGAAATTGGAAGTAATAGTGACTTAGTTTTAGAAAATACAATAACCAATAATTTAGTATGGACAATTGAAAATTTCAAAAATACCAAAAAAGGAAAACTAACATTTCCTACTAAATTTGATATGGTTGATTCAATTTTACCATTAGAACATAATGGTAAAATAATAATCAGAATGAGCGTGAATCCACAAGAAATTATTGATAAAGTAGAGTTTGGAACATCTAAATTAAAAGCAAGAGTTGAAGCTATTAACAAGTTAAAAGAAGCAGGATATAAAGTTGGAATATTAATTGCACCAGTCATTTTAGTTGATGATTGGAAACAGTTATATTCAAAATTAATAAAATATTTGTATGACAATTTAACAGAGAAAGTTAAGAAGGAAGTTTTTTTTGAAGTGATATTTATGACATATAGTTATATACATCAAATGATAAATAAAGATGCATTTCCTAATGCAATAAATTTATATAAAAAGGATGAAATGGTAGTAAGGGGAAGACGGAAAATACAGATATAAAGAAGAAATAAAAAAAGAAGCGGAAATATTTTTATTACAACAATTAAAAAAGTATTTTCCAAATAATAATATAGAATATGTAGTATAATAAATTTTATTAAAACTAGAAAATATTTTTAAATAAAAGGATTGAATATTAATAGATGTTTTGATATATTAAAAGAAAAATATAAGCATCCTGTAATAAATGAAAAATGAACTTTGACAACAAAATACCCCCTAAT
>CAUWGC010000029.1:0-9997 GCA_963558405.1 uncultured Clostridia bacterium | reverse complement strand
ATTAGGGGGTATTTTGTTGTCAAAGTTCATTTTTCATTTATTACAGGATGCTTATTTATAAAAATTACATTATTATAAATAAAACTATACAAACTGTATAGTTTTTACTTGGCTGGGGTACTAAGATTCGAACTTAGGAATGTCGGAGTCAGAGTCCGATGCCTTACCGCTTGGCGATACCCCATTTTTATTACCAAATAATAATATCATACTTTTATTAAAAACACTAGTATTTTTAGTAACTTTTTTAAAATTGTAACTTCAATTTAATATTTTTATTACTTTAATATAAAACAATGTATATGAATATTTTATTTTTAGTATTGTTCTTTTTCTAAAATTTTTTCTTGGTATCTATAATCTGGCATATATTTTTGTAGCAAACTTTTAAATCCTTTTGAGTGATTTTTATATTGTAAATGACAAAATTCATGTAAAATTACATACTCTATTGTTTCTCTTGTATATTTTACTATTGAAGGATTTATTGTTATTTTATTTTCTATACAACTTGCTAATTTACCTTTTATATCTTTTATTTCATAATCTTCTGGTGCCATTCCTAACATTATTCTTGTTTTTTCCATAATAGTTTCAATTTCTTTTTCTGCAATCATTTGATACATCTTTTGAATTAGTGCTTGTATTGTATCTCTATTTTCTAACTTTTTATACTTTAATGGAAGAACAATTTGTATATTTTTCCCTTCTATATCTAATGTTGGAACCTTTATTATTTTGTAATTAATTTGAACATTGTATATGTTTCCTAAAATTAATATATTATTAGAAGGATATTTGCTAGAGATTTCATTTTCTTTTAATTTTTTTAAAATCCAATTTTTTTTGTTTTCTACTACTTGTTGAATTTGATTTTTAGAAAAATACCATGGTGCTTCTACTACTACTTCACCATTTTGTACAGATATGTACAATCCTGTATTTATACTTTTATTTACTGTATATGTAATAACACTATTTCTCATTTTTTATCCTCCTATCAAATTTTTGTTTTTCGAACTTTCGTTTGTATTATTCTATCTAATTTTTATTTTTTTGTCAATAGATTTTATAAAAATTTCCGAACATTTTTTTGTGCTTTTTATAGTCAAATAATATTGTATTTTTTTTATATTTGTTGTATATTTATATAGGTGATTATATTGAAATTAAAAGACATACATTTAGTTGATTTAAAACTTTATAAAGATAATACTTTAATTTTTGAAGGAAGAATAGAAGATTTAGATTCTAGTTACTTAGATTATGATACTAAAACAATTAACTTTGAAAACAGAACTTTAATAATTACAATTTAAAATAATTTTACAAAAGCAAAAAGTGGACAAACTACATTGTCCACTTTTTGTTATTGTATATGTAAATTCACCAGATTTTAACAACATAACATGTTAAATTATTTCATTGCTTCTTCTACTGCTACAGCTACTGCAACAGTTGCACCTACCATTGGGTTATTTCCCATACCTATTAATCCCATCATTTCTACATGTGCTGGTACAGATGATGAACCTGCAAATTGAGCATCTGAATGCATTCTTCCCATTGTATCTGTCATACCATAAGATGCTGGTCCTGCTGCCATATTATCTGGATGAAGTGTTCTTCCTGTTCCTCCTCCTGATGCTACTGAGAAATATTTCTTTCCTTGTTCAATACATTCTTTTTTATATGTTCCTGCAACTGGATGTTGAAATCTTGTTGGATTTGTAGAATTTCCTGTAATAGAAACATCTACTTTTTCATGATGCATAATTGCAACTCCTTCTCTTACATCATTTGCTCCATAACATTTTACTTTTGATCTTTCTCCATCTGAATATGGAATTTCTTCTACAATTGTAAGTTTTCCTGTATAATAATCAAAATCTGTTTTAACATATGTAAATCCATTAATTCTAGAAATAATTTGAGCTGCATCTTTTCCTAGTCCATTTAATATTACTCTTAATGGTTCTTTTCTTACTTTATTAGCAGACTTTGCAATACCAATTGCTCCCTCTGCTGCTGCAAAGCTTTCGTGTCCTGCTAAAAATGCAAAGCATTTTGTTTCATCAGATAAAAGCATTGCTCCTAAGTTACCATGTCCTAATCCAACTTTTCTGTCATCTGCAACAGATCCAGGTATACAGAAACTCTGTAATCCTTCTCCAATTGCTTTTGCAGCTTCTGATGCTTTTTTGCATCCTTTTTTTATTGCAATAGCAGCACCTACAGTATATGCCCAACAAGCATTTTCAAAACATATTGGTTGGATTCCTCTTACAATTTCAGCTGGCTTAAAACCTTTATCTTCACATATTTTTTTTGCTTCTTCTAAGTCTTTTATTCCATATTTATTTAAAATTTCTTGTATTTGGTCAATTCTTCTTTCATAACTTTCAAATAAAGCCATTTTTTTACCTCCTAATATTTACAATTTATCAATTTTTATGTAATTTATTCTTTTCTAGGATCTATTTTTTTAACTGCTTCATTAAATCTTCCATATGTTCCGCTTGCTTTTTCAATTGCTTCCATTGGTTCGATTCCAGCTTTAATATTATCCATCATCTTTCCTAAATTTACATATTTATATCCAATGATAGTATCATCTTTATCTAATCCTATTTCAACAATATATCCCTCTGCTAATTCTAGATATCTAGGTCCCTTAGAAACTGTGCTATAAATTGTTCCAACTTGTGAACGATGTCCTTTTCCTAAATCTTCTAGTCCTGCTCCTATTGGTAATCCACCTTCTGAAAAAGCTGATTGTGTTCTACCATAAACAATTTGTAAAAATAATTCTCTCATAGCAGTATTAATAGCATCACATACTAAATCTGTATTTAATGCTTCTAATATTGTTTTTCCAACTAATATTTCTCCTGCCATTGCTGCTGAATGAGTCATTCCTGAACATCCAATAGTTTCTACTAATGCTTCTTGAATTACCCCTTCTTTTACATTTAATGTTAATTTACAAGCTCCTTGTTGTGGTGCACACCAACCTATTCCATGTGTTAATCCAGAAATATCTTTAATTTCTTTTGATTTTACCCACTTTCCTTCTTCTGGAATTGGCGCTGGTCCATGGTCTACTCCTTTACGGACATTACACATTTCTTCTACTTCTTTTGAATAAATCATTTTTTTGCTCCTTTCTAAACTATAGGTTATATAATATACAAAAGCTTATAACTTCTGTTATATTCTATATGAATTTAATATTTGATTAAAGTTTTGTTTATCATCATCTTTTACCACAAAAACTGTTCCTTTGTCATATTCTTTAATTTTAGCTTCCGCTATTTTTCTTGCAGTTTCTAGTCTTTCTTCAAAACTTTGTTGTGTTCTTTCTAATTTTATTGTTCTTTTTTTATTTCCATATTCAATTTTATATTTATTATTATTGGATTCAATTTTTTCCTTTTTAGAATATTGAATTGTTGCATTTGTTTTCTTAGTGTAAAACGTTTCTCTGTCAATTTCTTTAAGTTTTTCTTCTTCTTTTGAATTTGTAAAATAGTTTTCTATTTTTCTTTTTTCTTCTTTATTAAACATTTCTATTGGCATCTGTAAATATTTATATTGCCAAATAATATGCCTATCATAGGAAGAAAAACGCGAATTTAACAAATCCACATAGCTATACTCTATTTTAAATTCTGTTCCTTCTATTAAAAGTGTTATATTACTCCATTTTTTTTGATACTCTTCTATCATTGCTTCCCTTAATTCTTTAAAAAGGTTATAAAGTGAATCTATAATAAGCATATATTTTTCTTCTTCTATATTAAAACGAGATGGAATTTCGTAGCAATTTATAGGATTTCTTTTTAATATTCCTCTTGGGAAATAATAAAAAAACATTTCTCCTTTAGATAATCCTGATTTTTGATCTATAACAGAAGCATAAAGACATATTTTTTCCCATTTTTCTGGAATCATAAAATATATTTTTTCTTGAATTTGTTTATATATTTTTTTTATCTTTGTGCTTTTTTCCATCAAAATCCCTTCTTTTATTTTTATCTAAGAATTAAACTTTCTCCTGTCATTTCTGCTGGCTTTTCTATTCCCATTAAATCTAGCATAGTTGGGGCCAAGTCAGCTAATCTTCCTTCTTTTAATTTAACATCTTCTGCACCTACTAAGATAAGTGGTACTGGATTAGTTGTATGTGCTGTATGAGGTTCACCTGTTCTATAATCTATCATTTGCTCTGCATTTCCATGGTCTGCTGTAATTAATAATATTCCTTCTTGTTTGTTAACTTCTTCTACCACTTTTCCAACACATTCATCTATTACTTCTATTGCTTTTACTGCTGCATCTAAATTTCCTGTATGACCTACCATATCTGGGTTAGCATAATTTAAAATAATTGTATCATATTTTTTACTTGAAATTGCATTTAATACTTTTTCTGTTACTTCATATGCACTCATTTCAGGTTTTAAGTCATATGTTTCTACTTTTGGTGATGGTACTAAAATACGATCTTCACCTTCATATTGAAGTTCTCTACCTCCATTAAAGAAAAATGTAACATGTGCATATTTTTCTGTTTCGGCAATTCTTAGTTGTGTAAGCCCCTTTTTACTTACTACTTCTCCAAATGTATTTACAATTTCTGTTGGTTTAAATGCTATGTGTACATTAGGAATTGTTTTATCATATTCTGTAAAACATACATAATATAAATTTAATGGTTTTGTTTCAAATCCATCAAAATTTTCATCCACTAAGCTTCTTGTAATTTCTCTTGCTCTATCAGGTCTAAAATTAAAGAAAATAACAGAATCATGTTCTTCAATAGTTGCAATTGGAGTATCCACATTGCAAATTAATGTTGGTTCTACAAATTCGTCAAAAATTTCTTTTTGGTAAGAACCTTCTATAGCACTAATAGCGGTACTTGCTTTTTCTCCAATACCATTTACTATTGCATCATATGCT
This sequence comes from uncultured Clostridia bacterium, assembly GCA_963558405.1. GTDB lineage: Bacteria > Bacillota > Clostridia > TANB77 > CAG-508 > CAKNOI01. The sequence continues at coordinate 5,032 of CAUWGC010000029.1, read as the reverse complement.
TTTTTTACTCTTTCCCATCTTTTATCACGGTCCATGCTGTAAAATCTACCACAAATACTTGCTATTTTACCAACTTCTTTTTCCTTCATCTTTTCTTCTAATTTTATTAAATATCCTTCTGCTGATGCAGGTGGAGTATCTCTACCATCTAAAAAGCAATGTACAAAAACATCTTCAAAACCTTTTCTTTTAGCTAATTCTAATAATGCATATAAATGACGATTATGACTATGAACTCCTCCGTCTGATACTAATCCCATAATGTGTAATTTAGAATTATATTTTTTGCAATTTTCTATTGCTTCTGTAAATTCTGTAATAGAAAAGAAATCTCCATCTTCTATTGATTTTGTAATTCTTGTTAATTCTTGATATACAATTCTTCCTGCTCCTATATTTGTGTGTCCAACCTCAGAATTTCCCATTTGACCTTCTGGAAGACCAACATCTAAACCACTTGTATAAATTTTAGTAATTGGATTAGTCCTCATTAGTTTATCTATATTTGGAGTTTTAGCTATTTCTATAGCATTGCCATCTTTGTTATTATTTTCTCCAAATCCATCTAATATCATTAACATTGTTAGTTTGTCTTTCATTTATTTTTTTCTACCATCCTTTATTTATATTTTCTCTTTTTGATTTTGCTTTTGTATTATATGTCTTATTTTTATCATTGTCAAATTTTGTAGATTTTTGTTATTTATCATAATTAACAATTTTACTAAAATCTTCTGCTTTTAAACTTGCTCCACCTATAAGACCACCATCAATGTCAGACATAGAAAATAATTCTTTTGCATTTTCAGGTTTTACACTTCCACCATATTGTAATATTATTTTAGAAGCTACTTCTTCTCCATATAGTTCTGCAATTTTTCTTCTAATTTCTTTAATTGCATTATTAGCATCTTCTGCTGTTGCTGTTTTTCCAGTTCCAATTGCCCATATTGGTTCATATGCAATAATAGTGTTTATAACTTGTTCTTTACTTAATCCCTCCAAAGCTTTTTCTGTTTGAGAAGTTATAATAGCTACTGCATTACCTTGTTCTCTTTGTTCCAAAGTTTCTCCAACACATACAATTGGTTTTAAATTATATTTAAAAGCTGATTTTAATTTTTTATTAACAGTTTCATCTGTTTCTGCAAAATATTGTCTTCTTTCTGAATGCCCTATAATTACATATTCTGCTCCTATTACTTGTAGCATTTCACCTGATACTTCTCCTGTATATGCTCCTTTTGTTTCCCAATGCATATTTTGAGCTCCAATTTTTATATTAGTCCCTTGAGAAGACATTAAACTATAGAATAAATCAATATATGGTACACAAACTACAACTTCATTATCTGTATTTTTTACTAATGGCTCTAACTTTTCAAAAAATTCAATAGCTTCATTTGGAAGCATGTTCATTTTCCAATTTCCGGCAATTACTTTTCTTCTCATTGTTTCCTCCCATTTTTATTTATATTCTTACTTTTGTTTAATATACTATTTATCTAATAAACATTCAATTCCTGGTAATTTTTTTCCTTCTAAAAATTCTAATGATGCTCCACCACCTGTTGAAATATGTGTAATTTTATTTGCTAATCCTAATTTTTCTATAGCAGCAGCAGAATCTCCTCCACCAATAACTGAAATAGCATCTGTTTTTGCTAATGCTTTTGCTACCTCTCTTGTTCCTATCTCATATTTAGAAAATTCACATACTCCAAGAGGTCCATTCCATATAATTGTTTTTGCTCCTTGGATAGCTTCTTCAAACAATTTTATTGTGTCTGGTCCTATATCTAATCCTTCAAAATCGTCTGGTATTTCTTTTGAATGTACTATCATGTCTTCCGCTTCATTTGAAAAATCTTTTGCCACATGTGAATCTATTGGTAATAAAATTTCTACATTTTTTTCTTCTGCTTTTTTTAGTATTTCTCTTGCTAAATCTAGTTTATCTTCTTCGCAAATAGATTTTCCAATTTTATGACCTTGAGCTTTTAAAAATGTAAAAGCCATTCCTCCACCAATAATTAACTTGTCCACTTTATCTAATAAATTATCTATTACTCCTATTTTATCAGAAACCTTTGCACCTCCAAGTATTGCAATAAATGGTCTTTTAGGATTTTCTAATGTATCACCTAAAAAGTTGATTTCTTTTTCTATTAAAAATCCTGAAACAGCTGGTAAATAGTGGCTTACTCCTTCTGTTGAGCTGTGTGCTCTATGAGCAGTTCCAAATGCATCATTTACATATATCTCTGCAAGTGATGCTAGTTCTTTACTAAATTCTGGTTCATTTTTTTCTTCTTCTTTATGAAATCTTACGTTTTCTAGTAAAACAACATCTCCTTCATTCATGTTGTTTGTTAATGTTTTTGCACTTTCTCCTACAACATCTTCTGCAAGTTTTACTTCTTTTCCTAACAATTTTGAAAGTTCATCTGCAACAACATCTAAAGAAAATTCTTTTTTAAATTCTCCTTTTGGTCTTCCTAAATGAGAACAAAGAATAACCTTTGCTCCTTTTTCTATTAAATAATTTATAGTAGGTAGTGCAGATACAATTCTTCTGTTATCTGTAATTTTTCTACTTTCATCTAGTGGAACATTAAAATCACATCTTACTAATACTTTTTTTCCACTTACATCAATATCTCTTATTGTTTTTTTATTCATATAAACCTCCTAATTATTCTAGCTTTAAGTGTAATAGAAGTTCGAATGAATATCTATTTTTAGATATCTTCGAACTCCTTTCTTTTTTTATCTTTTGGAAATATAGATTGCTAAATCTACCAATTTATTAGAATATCCCCATTCATTATCATACCATGCTACTAACTTTACAAAAGTATCTGTAAGCATAATTCCAGCTGTTGCATCAAATATAGATGTATGGCTATCATGTATAAAGTCAGAAGAAACAACTGGTTCATCTGTATATGCTAATATTCCTTTTAATTCGTTTTCTGAAGCTTTTTTTACTGCATCGCAAATTTCTTCATAAGTAGCTTTTTTCTCTAAGTTACATGTTAAATCTACAACTGATACATCAACAGTAGGTACTCTAAATGACATTCCTGTTAATTTTCCATTTAAATCTGGAATAACTTTTCCTACAGCTTTAGCTGCTCCAGTAGAAGATGGGATAATATTAGCTGATGCTGCACGTCCACCTCTCCAATCTTTTTTAGAAGCTCCATCAACTGTTTTTTGTGTTGCAGTTGTTGAATGAACTGTTGTCATAAGACCTTCTTTTATTCCAAAATTATCATGAATTACTTTTGCAAGTGGTGCTAAGCAGTTTGTTGTACAAGATGCATTAGAAATAATATTCATGCTTGGATCATATGTTTCGTTATTAACTCCCATAACAAACATTGGAGCATCTTTAGATGGTGCACTAATAATAACTTTTTTAGCTCCTCCTTCTAAATGTGCAGAAGCTTTTTCCATTGTTGTAAATACTCCTGAACATTCTAAAACATAGTCAACTCCATTTTCTCCCCATGGAATATTTTTAGGATCCATTTCGTTGTATACTTTAATTTCTTTTCCATTTACAATTAATTTTCCTTCTCCATGGCTAACTTCTCCTTGGAATCTACCATGAACAGTATCATATTTTACCATATATGCCATATAGTCTGCTGTAATAAATGGATCATTAATTGCAACAACCTCTACTTCCTCCTTAGAAAGTGCAGCTTGAAATGCTAAATTTCCAATTCTTCCAAATCCATTAATACCTATTTTTATAGACATAATAATATCCTCCATTTCCGATGCTTTTTACATCTTAAAAAAATAACTATGATTAGTATATCCTAATCATAGTTATTTTATATCAAAAAAAATTACTTTTCAAGTATTATATTAATATTTTTTTCTATTGTTAAATCTATTCCTTTTTATAACAAATTTTTATATTTTATTTGTATTTTTTAATTATATATGTTAATATATATTAAATTCCAAAATTTCCTAGATGAGGTGATTTTTATGTCTAATCAAAAAGAAAATAAAAAAATTGAAGTAATAACAGGTGAAGGAAATGATTTAGATATTTCTCCTGTTTATGACCATTTAGAAATTGAAAAACCTAAAAATAGTAAAAAACAAAATATTGTTATTCCTGAAGAAAAGGATATTAAACGTGTTAAAAAAGAATAATTTTTGATATTATACAAATTTTTATATCTAAATTTTATTTTTTCCTTGACAAACATAAAAAAACTCGCTATAATATATTCTGCAATAAGGAAATGGCGAAGTAGCTCAGTTGGCTAGAGCATTCGGTTCATACCCGAAGGGTCATGTGTTCGAATCACATCTTCGCTACCAATTTTAAAAATACATCTATTAAAATTTAATAGATGTATTTTTATTTTAGTTATCCATAAAATTCAAAAATAAAACGGCATACTTAAAGTAAAGTATGTCGTTTTATTTATCTACCTTCATCATCTCTTGATTTTGCTCTAGATTTGCCTGTTCTTTCAAATTTATCTGCATCTTTTAATAATTTTTGCTCTTCTTCATTTGGATATAATTTTGAGGAAGCATCTATAACTTGATCTATTGCATCTCCTTTATTTTGTTTATATTTATCTAATTTAGATTTACTTTGTGTTGAAGTTTCTTGCATTCCTCCATGTGAATGTTCAAGTTTTTTTATATCCAACCAAGATTGAAAAATAGCATTTTTTTCTTCTTCTGTTGCATCTGGTAATTTATCATCTTCATATTCTTCTGAATTTTCAAATAGAACGCTAAAGATTCCACTAAAAATTCCCATTCTTTGTTTTTTATCTTTCATAGTCTATCTCTCCTATTTTAATAACTATATTAATAGTAACATAAAATGCCTAAAATTGCAAGTATTATTTTTCTTATTTTCCAACTATTAAAATAGGGCGAAATCCGGAGCCTCCTCCGCTTCCATCAAAGAAATATAATCCTGCTCCTGCTCCCGGGAGTTTGACAGTTTTGAATCCAAAAAATCTTTGAAAGCATTATGAATGCT
>CAUWGC010000028.1:0-10407 GCA_963558405.1 uncultured Clostridia bacterium | reverse complement strand
TTATTTGTTTTTCTTTTGGTTTACTTGGTACATTTATATACTACCATTTTTATTTGTTTCTGTCAATACTTTTTTCGACTTTTTTTATTTTTTTATTTTTTAAAATTTTCCATTGCCAGTTCAACCATTTTTTACTAAAAAATATTGTCATTTTCTCATTTCATATCTTTGTTGTTTTTAATATATAATTTACTTCATTTTTATAAATACAACTTGATAATCAAAGTATCTCTACTTCATTATCAAGTTATATTTATTTATATTAATTTATTCTAATTTATCATTATAATACTTATTTCTGCAATATTTTTTTGCAAGTCCACCTTCACTTGTTTCTCTATAATGACTTCTTAAGTCTTTTCCTGTTTCATACATTGTTTCTACAACTAAATCAAATGATATTTTTCTATCTTTATAAAGTAGCTCTGCCATATTTGCTGAATCTATTGCTCTAATAGCTGCTACTGCATTTCTTTCTATACATGGTATTTGTACATATCCATAAATAGGATCACAAGTTAATCCTAAATGATGTTCCATTGCAATTTCTGCAGCACATTCTATTATATCTATTGAATTTCCTTTTATATATGCATATGCAGCTGAAGCCATTGAACATGCAGTTCCAACTTCTGCTTGACAACCACACTCTGCTCCACTTATTGATGCATTTTCTTTTACTATATTTCCTATTAATCCAGCAATTGCTAATCCTTCTATTAATTTTTCTTCTTTTATATTTTCATTTTCTTTTAAATAATATAGTACTGCTGGAAGCACTCCTGAAGCTCCACATGTTGGCGCAGTTACAATTACTTCTCCAGAAGCATTTCTTTCATTTGTAGCATATGCATAAGATGTTAATAATCTTGTTCTTTTAAAATTTTCTGTCTCATTATCTATTTTTTTATTATATATTGCTTTTGCTTTTCTTGGTATTTGTAATTTTCCTGGAATAGTCCCTTCTTCATTAAGACCTTCTTTAACCCCCTTTATCATTGTATCCAATACTTCTTTTAAATAATATTTTATTTCTTCTCCTTCAATTTCATATATATATTCTAATAATGATATATTTTTCTTTTTGCACTCCTCAAAAATAGTTTCAAATTTAGTTTGTGGATAAATATCTTTTTCTTCTTTTGCTTCTTCTCCTTCTATGTTAATACTTCCACCACCAATAGAATATACTCTTATTTTTCCAATTTCTTTTTCTTCTTTATATGCTATTATATCCATTGTATTAGGATGTTTTATATTTTTTTCTTTTTTATCAAAAATCACATCTACTTTTTTAGGAGCTACTGCTTGTATTATTATTTTATCTGTTAAATGACCTTTTCCAGTATAAGCTAAAGATCCATATAACGTTACTTTAAAATAATCTGCATCTTTATATTTATCTTGCATGTACAATATTGCTCTTTTAGGTCCCATTGTATGAGAACTAGAAGGTCCATTACCTATTTTATATATTTCTTTTATTGATTTCATTTTTACCTCCTGATTGCCTTTTTAATTCGTAAATATTATCATTTAATTAATATTTAAGTCAAGTAGTAAAAATATATTTCTTTTTTCGATAATATCTTTACAAATTTTCTATCTTACGATAGAATACGATTAAATATTATTGTAAAATATGAGGATAAAAAAATGAATCAATTTATTGTAAATTCACCTGAAGAAACAATTTCTTTTGCTAAAAATTTTGCTAAAAATTTAAAAATTGGTGATGTTATTGTATTAACTGGAGATTTAGGAGCAGGCAAAACAAAATTTACAGAAGGAATTTTAACTTATTTTGGATTAGAACACGAAATTTCAAGTCCTACTTTTACTATTGTTAATGAATATTATACACCTTCTGCACCAATTTATCATTTTGATGTATACCGTTTGGAAGATGAAGATGAATTTTATGCAATTGGCGGCGAAGAATATTTTTCAAAAGGTATTTGTATTATTGAATGGGGAGAACAAATAAAAAATGTCCTTCCTAAACACTATATACAGATTAATATAAAAAAGGAAATAGAAAAAGAAAATACTAGAATTATAGAGGTAAAAAATATATGAAAATTTTAAGTTTAGATACTGCATCAGATATTTGTAGTGTCTGTTTATTAGAAAATGATAATGTTTTACTTAATAAAAATATTAATGATAAAAAAACTCATTCTGAAAAACTAATGCCTTTAATTAAAGAAGTTTTAGATGAATCAAATCTAAATTTGACTGATATTGATTTACTTGCTGTTAATAAAGGTCCAGGATCTTTTACTGGAATACGTATAGGAATATCAACTGTAAAAGCTTTTTCTGATACATTAAATATTCCTGCTTTAGGCATTAGTTCTTTAGAAAGTCTTGCAAATAATATCAATTTAACCGGTTTGGTTGCTGTTTTAATTGATGCTAAAAATGATAATGTTTATTATGGTCTTTTTAAAAAACAAGAAAATTTATACATTCCTATTGGTGATTTTTTAGCAGAACACATTTCAGTAGTATTAGATTCACTTTCAAATTTTTCTGAAAAAATCACTTTTTTAGGAAATGGTAGTATTATTCATAAAGATTTGCTACATAATAAATTAAAAGAAAATTCTATTTTTTTAGATGAAAAGTATAGCATTCCTAATGCAATTAGCATAGGAAAATCAGCTTATTATCATTTTATAAAAACAGATATAAAAAATTGTAATCTTTCACCTATGTATTTAAAAAAGTCTCAGGCTGAAAGAGCTTTGGAGGATTCTCATGGAAATTAATATTAGTCCCATGACAATAAAAGATTTAGAAGAAATTGCTCCCATATTGTTATCAGATTTTGATGATTTTTGGACAATCTCAACTTTAGCTTTAGAAATTAATAATCCGAATACTATTTATATAGTTGCTAAATTAAATGACGAAATAGTTGGATTTGCTGGTATTTGGCAAATTCTTGATGAAATTCATTTAAATAATATTGTAGTAAAAAAATCAAAACGTAATTTAGGAATTGGAACTTATTTGTTAAATTCCTTAATTAAACTTTCTACTAAAAAAAATGCAACAGTTCTTACATTAGAAGTTAATCAGGATAATTATTCTGCTATACATCTTTATGAAAAATCTGGTTTTAAAGTGGTTGGCTGTAGAAAAAATTATTATCCTAATCAAAAAGATGCTATTTTAATGTCTTTATTTTTTACTACATAATATTACATTAATTATAAAATGTTATAATTATATACTATCAAAATTAAAAATATAAGAAAGAAGGAAATTTACAAATGAAAAAAAACGAACTAAATTATAAATTATTAAAACCAAACTTTAACCCTGATGCTTTTAAGTTTAATGATACTTCTGAATTAGAACCTATTTATACCGGCATTGGACAAGATCGTGGGATAAAAGCTTTAGAATTTGGTATTAATGTAAATGTAAAGGGTTACAATATTTTTATTGAAGGCCCAAGTGGCGTTGGTAAAACAATGTATGCCAAAAATTATTTGGATAAAATTTCAAAAAAGAAAAAAACTCCAAATGATTGGTGTTATATTTATAATTTCTCAAACCCAAATGAACCTATTGCAGTTTCACTTCCTGCTGGTCAAGGAAAAGAATTTAAAGAAGTTATGGATTCTTTTATAAAGGATATTCGTATAGACATAAAAAATACTTTTAATAATGATGATTTTGAAAAAGAAAAAACTCTTATTAAACAAGAGTATGATAATAAGAGAAGTATACTATTAGAAAAACTTTCACAAGAATCTAGTAAATATGGTTTTCATGTAAAAACAGTTAATAACGGAATATATATGATGCCAATTGTAAATGGTAAAGCAATTGAAGAAGAAGAATTTGAAAAATTAGATGATTCTATTAAAAAAGAATTTGAAGACAAATCAAGTATTGTTCAAGAACAAATTATGGATGTAATAACACAAATTAAAGTAATAGAAAAAGAATCTGAAAAACGTGTGGAAGAATGGCAATCAAATGTTGCATTACTTACTATTAATGTTCATATTAATAATATAAAATCAAGATTTAAAAGAAATCGCAAAATTAATGAATTTTTAGATGGAGTAAAACAGGATATTTTAAAAAATATTTCTATTTTTATTTCAAGTGATGATACTTGTAAATCTAATCAACAAGGTCCAAGACAAGAATCTCCAAAGCCTTGGCTTAATTATCGTGTTAATTTATTTATTGATAATAGTAATTTAGAAGGTGCTCCTGTAGTAATGGATTCTAATTATTCTTACACAAATTTATTTGGAAAATTAGAATATGAAAATTATTATGGAACATTAAAAACAGATTATACCATGTTAAAACCAGGATTACTTCATATTGCAAATGGTGGTTATATTATTTTCCAAGCAAAAGATTTAGTACAAAATGGTTTATGTTATGATTCTTTAAAAAAAGCTCTTAGAATAAAAGAATTAATATTAGAAAATGCAACTGATCAACGTTCTAGTATGGTAATGGTATCTTTAAAGCCAGAGCCTATACCACTTGATATAAAAGTATTGTTAGTTGGGGATGAAAACTTATATTATACTTTATTAAATGTTGATAGTGATTTTAGAAAATTATTTAAAATTAAAGTAGAATTTGAAGATGACGCTCCTAATACTTTAGAAAATGCTAATAAACTTGCTAGATTTATTCATGGTTTTTGTGAACAAGAGAATTTACCTCCTTTAGATAGAGAAGCTACTGCAAGAGTTATGGAATATGCTTCAAAGCTTGCTGATAATCAAGATAAACTTTCTACTAGATTTAATGATTTATCTCAAGTAATTGGTGAAGCTGGTACTTGGGCAAAAATGGCAAAATCTAAAATTGTAACCAAAAATTTTGTAGATAAAGCTCTAGCTGAACGTATTGAAAGAGTAAAAAAATATGATCAACATTATTTAGAAATGATTAAACAAAATACACTTTTAATTGATACTTCAGGATATAAAGTTGGACAAATTAATGGCCTTACAGTTATGAATATAGGTGATTATTCTTTTGGTAAGCCTGCTAAAATAACAGCTAATACTTATACAGGAAAAAGTGGAGTTATAAATGTTGAAAGAGAAGTTTCTCTTTCTGGTTCAACTCACTCAAAAGGTGTATTTATTTTATCTGCATATTTAGGAGAAAAATTTGCTCAAGATATGCCTCTTTCTCTTACTGCTAGTATTTGTTTTGAACAATTATATAATGGTGTTGATGGTGATAGTGCATCTAGTACAGAATTATATGCAATTTTATCTAGTTTATCGGAAATTCCAATTAACCAATCTATTGCTGTTACTGGTTCTGTAAATCAAAAAGGTGAGATTCAACCTATTGGTGGAGTTAATGATAAAATTGAAGGCTTTTATCAAATATGTAAATCACGTGGACTTGATGGTTCACATGGTGTAATGATACCAGTTCAAAATATAAAAAATTTACATCTTTCTGATGAAATCATTGAATCTGTTAAACAAAATTTATTTCATATATATGCTATAAAGACTATTGAAGAAGGTATTGAAGTTTTAACTGGTGTACCAGCTGGAAAAAAAGATAAAGATGGACATTTCCCAGCAGGAACAGTAAATTATCTTGCATATGAAAAATTAAAAAAATATGCACAAATTAGTAAAGAACACTAGTTTATATTGATTTTATTTAATTTTTGTGATATTATATATGGACGGTGTATTTTTACACTTATATTTTTTGAAAGGGGTTTTTACCTATGAGATTCAAAAGTGCAGATGAAATGAAAGAGTTTAGTATGGTGTGTCGCAAATCTTCTTGCCTTGCGCACGAGCTTATGCGGTATCATTTACTAAAATCTGCTACAGGAAAGACTGATTTAGAAGAGGCTCAGAATATTTATATTAATACGGTGTTTTCTCTTGTAACTGATTTTGTAAGTCAGGTAGATGCACCTTATATGGATGGTCTGAGATTAACAAAATCGGATTTTGAAAATTCTTATCAGATTTCTTTTTTAACCTTTTTAAAATTGTTGGAGATTGACGGCTTCTTATGTAAAGAAACCGAGTATTCCGAAGAAGTCTACTCAATCAGAATTCCACAAAATTTGTCAATTGGATTTGATTTCTAAAAATCCCAAAAAGAAGAAACCATTTATTTGGTTTCTTCTTTTTTTATTGTATAAGCATTTATAACTATTCTTTTACTTCATTATTTGTTTCTTCTGCAGCTACACTTTCTGTAGCAACTTCAGCTGGTTCTTCTACTAATTCTTCTTTTACGACAATTTCTTTATCTTCAATTCTTGCACCAAGATTTTCTTTTGTCTTAGCAGCTTTACCAACTTTATCTCTTAGGTAATATAATTTAGCTCTTCTAGCTTTACCTACTCTTACTACTTCTACTTTTTCTACAAGTGGTGAATGAATTAAGAATGTTTTTTCTACTCCAACACCATATGAAATTCTTCTTACTGTAAAAGTAGCTGTTAATCCTCCACCTTGTTTTTTAATAACAATTCCTTCAAATACTTGAATTCTTTCTCTATTTCCTTCTTTAATTCTTTGATGAACTCTTATTGTATCACCAATATGAAGGTCTGGAATTTTGTTTTTTAATTGTTCATGTTCAATAGATTTTATTATATCCATTTTTATTCCTCCTTTTTAAATTTTGAAAGTCGGATGATTTTTTTCATCTCTTTCAATTTGTTAGTACCTTGTACTAAATATTATTTTTTATTAAATTCTCTAATAATTTTTCTTCATCTTTTGATAATTTCTTATTTTTTAATAATTCAGGCCTTTTATTATATGTATTTTTTATGGATTCTTCTTTTCGCCATTTGCGAATATTAGCATGATGACCTGATAATAGAATATTTGGAACTTTCTTTTCTAAAAATACCTCTGGTCTTGTATATTGTGGATATTCTAGTAATCCTTCTGAAAAAGACTCTTCGTCAGTTGATTGTTTCTTTATAACTCCATCTACATAACGAGATACACTGTCTATTAATACCATTGCTGGAATTTCTCCACCAGTTAATACATAATCTCCAATAGAAATTTCTTCATCTACTATTTCATCAATTACTCTTTGATCTATTCCTTCATAATGTCCACACAGCAAAATAAGATGTTCTTCTTTTGCTAATTCTTCTATTTTATTTTGATTTAAAACACTACCTTGTGGAGATAAATATATTACTTTTGTATTTTTTTCTTTAGGAATAGAAAGATATGCATCGTAAACTACATCTGGTCTTATTACCATACCAGCACCTCCACCATATGGAGTATCATCTACTTTTTTGTGTTTTTCTTTTGAAAAATCTCTTATATTAATTGCATTAATTTCAATTTGTCTATTTTTTACTGCTCTTCCTATAACGCTTTCTTTTAAGGCAGAAAACATTTCTGGAAAAAGCGTTAATATATCAAATTTCATTTTCTTTCTCCTATTTTAATCCTTCAATTAAATGTACTATCATTTTTTTATTTTGTATATCTACCATTTTAACTACATCTCCAATTGCAGGAATTAAAATTTGCTTTCCTATTTTATCTCTAACTACATAAATATCATTACCTTTAGTTGGAAAAACATCTTCTAATAATCCAAGTTCATTTCCATTATCTTCATATACAGTCATTCCAATTAAATCAACAATAAAATATGTATCTTCTGGAAGATTTACTGCATCTTTTCTATCCACTTGAACTGAATAATTTCTATATTTTTCAGCTTCTTCTATTGTATCAATTCCTTTTAATTTTAGTAATACAACATACTTCTGATATTTTACTTCTTCTACTTCAAAAATTTTCTTTTTATTTTCTTTTACTAAATAAATTTCTTTTAAAGCATCATATCTTTTAATATCATCTGTATAAGGATTTACTTTTAAAAAGCCTTTTATTCCAAAAGTATTTACAATACTTCCAATTTCTAAATATTCTTGCATGCTATTTTTACCTTATCCTATAAATTCTATTGTAATACGTTTTTGTTCTTTAGATGCTAAGGCTTTCATAAGAGTTCTAATAGATTTAGCAAGTCTTCCTTGTTTTCCTATTACTTTTCCCATGTCCTCTTCTGCAACTTTTACTTCAAAAACAATACTTTTTTCACCTTGTAATTCTTTAATAGAAACTTCCTCTTGTTTATCAACTAATCCTTTAATTATGCTTTCTAAAATTTCTTTCATTTGTCATCCTTTCTAAGCTAATTACTATTTATTTGCTATTTCAATTAATTTTTTTACTGTTTCTGTTGGTTTTGCACCATTTTTAATCCATTTTTCTACTTTTTCTGCATCTACTTTTATTTCTGATGGTTTTACCATTGGATTATATGTTCCAAGTTGTTCAATAATTTTTCCATCTCTTGGAGATTTAGAATCAGCAACAACAATATGATAATATGGAGCTTTTTTAGCACCTACTCTTTGTAATCTGATTTTTACCATTTTACAAATTCACCTCCCAAATTTTTTTGTTTATATATTTTATTTTTATAAGAATTTGAAGTTGTTTTTTAAATTCTTATTAAAATTAATAACTACATTTTAAATTTTTTTAAATCTTCTGGATTTACATTTTTAAGAATATTTTTTAAATTTTTATCATTCTGCATTCTTTTCATCATTTTTTGAGTTGCTTCAAAAGAATTTATAAATTTATTTACATCTTGCACAGTAGTTCCACTACCTTTTGCAATTCTTCTTCTACGACTTGCATTTAATAGCCTGTAATTTCTTTTTTCTTCTTTAGTCATAGAACAAATAATTGCTTCTATTTTAACAAATTCTTTATCGTCTACTTTTAAATCTTTAATTTGACTCATTCCTGGTATTAGTTTTAATATAGAAGAAAATGAACCCATTTTTTTAACTTGTCTTAATTGCATTAAATAATCATCTAAATCTAGTTCTTTTTTCTTTAATGCTTTTTCCATTTTTTCTGCTTCTTCAATATCAAATGCTTCTTCTGCTTTTTCTATAATTCCTAAAACATCGCCCATACCTAATATTCTTGATGTCATTCTATCTGGATGAAAAACTTCTAATTCACTTAGTTTTTCTCCCATTCCCACAAATTTAATTGGTCTTCCTGTTACCTTTTTTATAGATAAAGCACTACCACCACGAGTATCACCATCTAGTTTTGTAAGAATTACACCATCTATTCCTAATTCTTCATTAAATGTGCTTGCTACGTTAACAGACTCTTGACCAATCATTGCATCTACTACTAATAGAATTTCATGTGGCTTTACATCTTTTTTAATGTTTTTAAGTTCATTCATTAGTTCTTCATCAATTTGAAGTCGTCCAGCTGTATCTAGAATAATAACATCATTTAATTTTGAAATAGCAACACTTAGTGCTTGTTTTGCAATGTGCACAACATCTTTTGAATTCTCGTTACTGTATACTGGAATTCCAAGACTTGCTCCAACAACTTGTAATTGTTTAATAGCTGCTGGTCTATATACATCGCAAGCAACTAACAATGGCTTTTTCCCTTGTTTTCTTAACAAATTTGCAAGTTTACCTGCTGTTGTAGTTTTTCCTGAACCTTGAAGACCTACTAACATTATTATTGTTGGTGGGTTTGGTGTAAAGTTAATTTTACTTTCTGTTCCACCTAATAATTCTACCATTTCATCTTTTACTATTTTAATAACTTGTTGCCCTGGTGTTAAGGATTTTAAAACATCTTGCCCTAAAGCTTTTTGTTCTATAGATGAAATAAATTCTTTTACAATTTTGTAATTAACATCAGCTTCTAGTAAAGCAAGTTTTACTTCTCTTAACATTTCCTTTAGGTCACTTTCTGTAATTCTTGCTTTTCCCTTTAGTTTTCTTGTAATTTCTTGCAATTTGGAAGATAATCCTTCAAAAGCCATTAATTTTCCTCCTTTTAAACTAAACAGTTTAATTCATTTTTCACATGTTCTAGTATTTTGGCTACTTTTTTATCGGAAGAGTTTTCTTCTATTTTCATTAGTTCTGATAAAATTTCTACGATTTTCTCGTCTCTAGTTCTAGTCCTTTTCATAAATCCTAGCTTTTCTTCATACTCGAAAAGTTTATTTTCCCCCTTCTTTATATTGTCTCTTACGGCTTGCCTTGTAATATTATAGTTTTCTGCAATTTCAGACAAAGATAAATCATTATTATAGTAATCTATAATAAATTGATATTGCTTTTCTGTTAATAATTTTCCATAATATTCACATAACAAACTTATTTCTATATGTTTATCCATTTTCTACCTCTTCATGTGTAATGCTAATATACTTTACACTATTTTTAGCTATTTGTCAAGTATTTTAAGCAAATTTAAGGTTTTGTGTGAAATAAAAAGTTAAATGCAAGTATAAAAAAAATTAATTGCATTTAGTGGT
>CAUWGC010000027.1:0-11227 GCA_963558405.1 uncultured Clostridia bacterium | reverse complement strand
TCATAATTCTGTGGATAACATTCCGCAAATTTTCAAAAAATACCGAAACTTAAAACATAAAAAGTGTTGACAATGCCTCGAAAAGCAAGTATAATAGGAATATAGTTAAAGAAGGAGAGGATTTTTATATGATAGCTAAAATATGGAAAAAGTTATGCTTAGTTATTTTAATTGTTGCTTGCTTATTTAATATTGTAAATAAATTAGTAAGTAAAAATCCTTTAAGTAAAGAACTTCAGACATCTGCAACATATTTACAAGAACAACAAAATAAAAAATAAGCTTAATAAAATTATAACAAAGCTTGAAAAAAATATTTAAATATGTTATGATAATATATGATACATTTATAAAAGAGTAGGAAGAGGTGAAACTAGATGAAAGAAGGAATACATCCAGAATATAAAGAATCAACAATTACTTGTGCTTGTGGTAATGTAATTAAAACAAACTCTACAAAAGCAGATATGAAAGTTGATGTTTGTTCTAAATGTCATCCATATTGGACAGGTAACTTAAAACAAAATACAACAGGTGGTAGAGCAGATAAATTTAAGAAAAAATATGGTATACAATAAAAAGGGAAATGACTATAGGTCGTTTCTTTTTTTTGCTTTTAAAAGTAACCTTTAGAGTTAAGTTTATCCAAAATACTTGATAAATTTCGACAAATATAATAAAATTATAACTATCTTAAAAGCAATTTGGAGGTTTTTGTGAAAGAGGAAAAAATTATAAAACAAGAAGAATTTATGGAAAAAGTAAAAAATATAAATTTAAATAAACAGCCTTTGTACTATATTTTAACAATGGGATGTCAATTAAATGAAAATGATTCTGAAAAAATATGTGGTATGCTAGAGAATATGGGATATAGTAAAACAGAAAATATGTCTAATGCAAATATTGTTCTTTTTAATACTTGTTGTGTAAGAGAAAATGCAGAAGAAAAACTTTTTGGTAAATTAGGAGAAGTTAAAAGGTTAAAAGAGAATAATGGAACAATTATAGCTGTTGGTGGATGTATGATGCAAGAGGAACATATTGTAGAAAAAATAAAAAAAAGCTATCCTTTTTGTGATATTGTTTTTGGAACACATACTTTTTATCAATTTCCAGAAGATTTATATAAAGTCTTAGTAGATAAAAAAAGAATAAAAAATATTTTACAAATAGATGGAGAAATAATAGAAGGACTTCCAATTAAACGTGATGATAAATACAAGGCTTCTGTTACTATAATGAATGGTTGTAATAACTTTTGTGCTTACTGTATTGTTCCATATGTACGAGGAAGAGAAAGAAGCAGAGATCCAAAAGATATTTTAGAAGAAATAAATGACTTAGCTAAAAATGGATATAAAGAAATAACTTTATTAGGTCAAAACGTAAATTCTTATGTAGGAAATGGAAATTTAGGAATTTATAGATTTTCTGATTTGTTAAGAGAAATAAATAAAATAGAAGGAATAGAGATTATACGATTTATATCTCCACATCCAAAGGATTTTAAAGATGATGTTATAGAGGCTATTCATGATTGTAAAAAAATTAGTAGACTAGTACATTTACCTCTTCAATCTGGTAGTACAGAAGTATTAAAAGTTATGAATAGAAAATATACAAAAGAACAATATTTAAATTTGGTAGAAAAAATGAAGAAGGAAATTCCAGAAGTAAAGTTTAGCACAGATATTATTGTTGGTTTTCCAGGTGAGACAGAAGAGGATTTTGAAGATACTTTAGATGTTGTAAAAAAAGTAAATTTTGAGCAGGTATTTATGTTTATATATTCAAGAAGAGTTGGAACTGTAGCTGATAAAATGGAAAATCAAATTCCAGAGGAAATAAAGCATAAACGCTTTGATAGATTAAAAGCATTAGTAGAAAGTCAAATGGAAGAGAATAACAAAAAATATATTGGAACTATTCAAAATGTTTTAATAGAAGGAAAAAGTAAAAATAATCCAAATATGCTTAGTGCAAGAACAGATACAAATAAAGTTGTTGTACTTGAAGGAACAGAAGAGGAAATAGGAAAAATTATTCCAGTAAAAATTGTATCAGAACATATGTGGTATTTGAGAGGAGAGAAAAATTAACAATAAAGGAATTGAGAAAGGGAGTATAAAAAATGGCAGAGTTTTCACCTATGATGCAACATTATTTACAAACAAAAAATGAGTATAGTGATTGTATTTTGTTCTATAGATTAGGAGATTTTTATGAAATGTTTTTTGAGGATGCATTAACAGCATCAAGAGAGCTTGAAATAACATTAACAGGAAAAGACTGTGGACAAGAGGAAAGAGCACCAATGTGTGGAATTCCTTTTCATGCAGTAGACAGTTATATAGCAAAATTAATTAGCAAGGGGTATAAAGTTGCAATTTGTGAACAAATGGAAGACCCAAAACAAGCCAAAGGAATGGTAAAACGTGATGTGGTTCGTGTGGTTACTCCAGGAACTGTAATAGAATCTAATTTATTAGAAGAAAAACGTAACAACTATATTATGTCAGTTTTTAAAAAGGGGATATATTATGGACTAGCTGTATGTGATGTTTCAACAGGAGATTTTTTGTCTACTGAGATAAAAGAAAATAACAATTTTGCAAAGTTACTTGATGAAATTTCTAGATATTCACCTGCTGAAATTGTAACAAATAGCGATATGTTTGAATCAAAAGAAGAAATTTCAAAAATAAAAGAAAGATTTGATATATATATTACATTACTAAAAGATGAAAAATTTTCGGAATCAATTGATGGTTTAACAAATTTTGATATATTAGATGACAATCAAAATAAGATTGATAATTTGCAAGACAAACTATTCTGTATATGTTCAATAAATGGATTATATGCATATTTAAAGGAAACTCAAAAAAATAATTTAGAGCATATTAATAAAATACAGTTATATAAAACTACTAAATATATGGCACTTGATATTAATGCAAGAAGAAATCTAGAACTAACAGAAAAAATGCGTGATAAATCTAAAAAGGGTACTTTGCTATGGGTATTAGATAAAACATCAACATCAATGGGGGGAAGACATTTAAGAAGATGGTTAAATGACCCTCTTATAGATGTGGAAGAAATAAATCAAAGATTAGAAGCGGTTGAGGAAATAAAGGACAATGTAATATTAAGAGGAGATATTATTGCTCTTTTAAAAAAAATATATGATATAGAAAGATTAGCAGGAAGAATTTCTTATGGTAATTCAACAGGTAGAGATATGATTTCTTTAAAATGCTCTGTTGCACAATTACCAGAACTAAAGAAAATTTTATCTAATACAAAATCTAAATTATTACAAGATATATATAATAATCTTGATATGTTAGAAGACATTAGAGATTTAATAGAAATTTCTATTGTGGACGAGCCACCCCTTACAATAAAAGAGGGAGGTATTATAAAAAAAGGATACAATGAAGAAATTGACAGATTAAAGACAGCAACAACAGAAGGTAAAAATTGGATTATTAAATTAGAAGCAGAAGAACGTGAAAAAACAGGTATTAAAGGATTAAAAGTAGGATTTAATCGTGTATTTGGATATTATATAGAAGTTACAAAATCTAACTTAAATATGGTACCAGAAAGATATATAAGAAAGCAAACATTAACAAATTGTGAAAGATTTATTACAGAGGAATTAAAAAACTTAGAAAATCAAATATTAGGAGCAGAGGAAAAGGTAATTACATTAGAATATAATGCTTTTATAGAAATAAGAGATAAAATAGAATTACAAATACAAAGAATACAAAAGTCTGCATTAGTAGTTGCAACATTAGATGTTTTAACTTCATTTGCACAAGTAGCCGAGGACCTTAACTATTGTAAGCCAGTGGTAGATAATAACGGAATAATTGATATAAAAGAAGGTAGACATCCAGTAATAGAAAAGATGTTACCTCCAGGTTCTTTTGTAGCAAATGATACATATTTGGATAAAGAAGAAAACAGATTAAGTATTATTACAGGTCCTAATATGGCAGGAAAATCTACATATATGAGACAAGTTGCATTAATAACATTAATGGCACAAATAGGAAGCTTTGTACCAGCTACAACAGCTCATATTGGAGTTGTTGATAAAATATTTACCAGGGTTGGAGCATCTGATGACTTGAGTATGGGACAAAGTACATTTATGGTAGAAATGATGGAAGTTGCATCAATTTTAAAAGAGGCAACTAATAATAGTTTAGTTATATTAGATGAAATAGGAAGAGGAACTTCAACTTATGATGGACTTTCTATTGCGTGGGCGGTTGCAGAATATATTGTAGATAAAGAGAAATGCGGTGCTAAAACTTTATTTGCAACACATTATCATGAACTTACAAAACTAGAAGAAACAAAACCAGGAGTTAAAAACTATTCTATTGCTGTAAAAGAAAAAGGTGAAGATATAGTCTTTTTAAGAAAAATAGTAGCAGGAGGAACTGATGAAAGTTATGGTGTACATGTAGCAAAACTTGCAGGAGTTCCAACAGAAGTACTAAAAAATGCAAACCATATTTTAAAAGGACTAGAAAGAAAAAGTGTTTTAATAGAAAAGAAAAAAGAAGAAGAAAACAAAAAAGTAGCAGTAGGACAACTAGATTTATATAATTACAAATTAGCAGAAATTGCTCAAGAAGTTGACAAAATAGATATAAATACGCTTACTCCAATTGAAGCCTTAAATTGGGTTGTTAAGATAAAAGACAAAATGAAGTAAGAATAATTTGACATAATATCAGAATGTGGTATAATTAATGTATTAGCGTAATGCTAAAGTAAATATAAAGGAGGCTTCTTTATGTATAGAAGCAAAAGAAAACGGATGCATAATCCAAGAACAAACTTCAGGACGGTATCTAAAGAGGAGAGAGAAAGAAGAAGAAAAAATGCGGAAATGGACAGAGCAAGGTACAAAGCAGCTTATGAAGAAGCAAAAGCGCGCATTTGTCCTACATGCAAAATTAAAAGTAAGAGAGTATGTTCAAAATGCCAAAAAACTAAGATGTACGCGTCTTTGTTCTGCCCAATTATCGATAAGCTTGAACCAAGAAGAAGCCTTTAACAAAAAGCAGGGGGAGTTTCCCTCTGCTTTTTATTTGCTATTTGTATATAAAATTAAGAATTTATACTATTTTGAATATAAATTCTTTTCATATAAGTCTTCAATATACACATTTTTTTCTTCAAATGTATCTATAAAACTTATATGAGCAATATTATCTTGTACATCTTGTATCCATATTGGTCTTTCCTCATAAAGAACATCACATTTTTCTTTTGTTTTTAGAATTTCATTTACTCTACAAATATCCATGTATAAACCTCCATAATAAAATTACTTGTCCTAATCATAATATATACTTAAATTGGAAAAATATTCATAAAATGTTCTGCTTGACGAATTTAAGCATAAGATATAAAATAGTATAGTAAAAATGTAAACGGAGGAATTTTATGAAACTAACTTATAAAGAAAAAGAAATAGAAATACAAAAAAATTCACTAATTAAAGATGTTTTAAAAAATGAAATAAAAGAAGCAGAGTTACCTATTATTGCTGCTAAAATTAATAATCATGTTGTTTCTTTAAATTATGAAATAAACGAAGATAGTCAAATAGAGTTATTAGATATTAGAGATAATGATGGAATGAGAATTTATATAAGAGGACTATTATATATTATGGGAAAAGCTTTTAAAGAAGTTTACCCAGAAACTAATTTGATTGTAAATTATCAGTTACATAATGCTATGTATTGCGATTGTAATAACATGGAAATTACAGAAGAAATGTTAAAAAATGTAACAAAGAGAATGAAAGATATTGTAGAAAAAGATTTAGAAATAAAAAAAGTAGTAATGTCAAAAGAAGAAGCAGAAGCTTTTTATGCAAAAGAACAAACAGAAAATGGTAAATTGCAACTAGAGGCAAAACAAAAGGATAATGTTTCTTTATATTATTGTGAAGAATATTATAACTATTTTTATGGAGTAATGCCAATATCTACAGGAATTTTAAATTTGTTTGAAATGAAAAAATATCAAAAAGGATTTTTAATCCGTTACCCAAGTAGAAGAAAACCAAGAGAGCTTCAGCCATATATTGAGGGAATGAAGTTGTTAACAGCGTTACAAGAATATGATGACATTCACCGTATTTTAGGTATAGATACAGTACATCGTTTAAATGAAACTGTAAGAAAAGGAAAAATCAAAGACACAATATTAATAGACGAAGCATTACACGAAAAAAAATTATCTGATTTAGCAGATAAAATAGCATCTAAAAAGAATATAAAGATGGTTTTAATAGCTGGTCCATCTTCTTCTGGTAAAACTACATTTGCTAAAAGATTAGGAATACAACTTAGATTAAATGGATTAAAACCAGTTACTATTTCAGTTGATAATTACTTTGTAGAAAGAGAAGATACTCCAAGAGATGAGAATGGTAATTATGATTTTGAAAGAATTGATGCTATAGATTTGGAGTTATTTAATGAACATTTATTAAAATTGCTAAATGGTGAAACTGTTTTTGTTCCTACTTTTAATTTTGAAACCGGAAAGAAAGAATATACGGGAGAAACAATGCACTTAGATAATGATCAAATTCTTGTAATAGAAGGTATACATTGTTTAAATGATGTACTTACTAGTAAAGTTCCAAGAGAACAAAAATATAAAATATATATAAGTGATTTAACTGTTCTTAATATTGATGGATTTAACCGTATCTCAACAACAGATTCTAGATTAATCCGTAGGATGGTAAGAGATTTTAATTATAGAGGATATTCTGCAATGCATACACTAGAAATGTGGTATTCTGTAAATAGAGGAGAAGTAAAATATATATTTCCATTCCAAGAACAAGCAGATACAATGTTTAATACATCATTAGTATATGAATTAGGTGTATTAAAAGACTATGTTATTCCGCTATTAAAACAAATTACACCATCATCAAAAGAATACTCAGAAGCTGTTAGATTACTTGATTTACTTAGATATTTTGAGTCTATTCCATCAGAAGATGTACCAAAAAATTCTTTATTAAGAGAATTTATTGGTGGAAGTATATTTGGAGCATAAAAAAACAAAGCCTCCAGTTGGAGGCTTTTGCTTGGACCATGTTAACTTTAAAAAGATTGTTATAAGATAAGTTCTAAAAACTTATCTGGAGTAATTCTTTCAAAAATCTCACCAAATGATTTTGCATTTTTCTCTTGTAAAAATTGTAAGAGCTTTGGGAAGTCTCTACATAAAATTTTAGAGTAGTTATTATAATTACTTCTAAAAAGTAAAGATTCAAAACTTCTACAACTTACGTTAAACTGACTTTCTGTAAATAGAATAACAATAAATCCTAAAGAATAGTTCTGCTCGATTTCTTTAATTGTTAACCGTAATTGATATCTATGGTAAGGTAAAACCATATAATGTAAGAATTCAAGGTTGTTAACAAAATCAGAATATTTTTGCTCCATATATGTGAGGAAGTTTTGCGAGTTTTAAATTCAGATTTTATATCTGCAATATAAAATTCTGCGTCATCAAGCAGAAAACTGAAACGTTCTTTCATATCAGGTCTAATTTTTTTATTAGACAAATTGATCATTCCCTTCTTATGGTCCAAACAGCTAAAACGCAAATATATTTTACCATAAATAGACAAAAAAATCAAATTTAACAGGAAAAAAATGTATCTATCATATGTATGCAATTGTTTTACAGTTTGTAAAATATGAGATAAACATTAATAGTAATTATATAATAAGGAGAAAAAATGGAAACAAGTAAATTTACAGAAATAGATGAAGAATTTATATGTGAAAATTGCGGTAAAAAAGTTCCTAAACTAGGATATTCTTGCAGAAATCATTGTCCTTTTTGTTTGTATTCAAAACATGTTGATATCTATCCAGGTGATAGAAGTGAAGAGTGCCATGGTTTATTAGAACCAATAGAAATAGAAACAAATAATAAAAAAGGCTATGTAATAGTTTTTAAATGTCAAAAATGTGGAAAAATAAGAAAAAATAAAGTTGCAAAAGATGATGATATGGAACAAATTATAAAAATAAGTGCAAAACAAAAATGGAAAAATAATAATTAAAAGGAAAAAAATTATAGGTAATAAAAAAGGAAAAAAAGCAATACTAATAATATAAAAAATTATTAGGAGGCTTTAAAATGGAAAAAAATCAAAGAATAAATTGTACAGTAACAAGTTGTAAATACAACGAAAAACAAAGACAGGAATGTAAATTAGAACAAATAATTGTAGCACCTGTACTAGGAAATCAAACAAAAATGCCAGAAGAATCAATGTGCTCTAGTTATGAAAATAAGTAATATATGTAGTTGTTAGTTACTAACAAATTATTGGTAATTTTTCTTGACATTATCTTATTTTAGAAATAAAATAGTTTTAGCAAAAGCTAAATTGAAAGGAGATAATAAATTATGCCATTAGTAACTACAAAAAGTATGTTTGAAAAATCTATGAAAGAACATTTTGCTATTCGGAGCTTTTAATGTTAATAACATGGAAATTATACAAGGAATTGTTGATGCTGCTGCAGAGGAAAATTCACCTGTAATATTACAAGCATCTTCTGGTGCTATTAAATATGCAAGAATTGGATATTTAAGAAAAATGATAGAAGCTGCTTTAGAAGAACATCCTAATCTACAGGTGGCTTTACACTTGGACCATGGAGCAGATTTTGAAACTTGTAAAATGTGTATAGATGGAGGTTTTACCTCTGTAATGATAGATGGTTCAAAATATAGTTTTGAAGAAAATATTGAACTAACAAAAAAAGTTGTAGAATATGCACATCCAAGAGGAGTTGTAGTAGAAGCTGAACTTGGAAAATTAGCCGGTGTAGAAGATGATGTAAATGTTGATGCTAAAGATGCTATGTATACAGAACCAGCGCAAGCAGAAGAATTTGTTAAAAGAACAGGCTGTGATTCACTTGCAATAGCAATAGGAACTAGCCATGGTGCATATAAATTTAAAGGTGAAGCAAAACTAAGATTTGATATTTTAAAAGAAATAAAAGAGAGAATACCAAATACTCCAATTGTTCTTCATGGTGCTTCTACAGTAATACCAGAGTTAGTAGAAACATGTAATAAATATGGTGGAGATATTCCAGGAGCAAAAGGTGTACCAGATGAAATGCTACATGAAGCAAGTTTATCAGGTGTTTCTAAAATAAATGTAGATACAGATTTAAGATTAGCTATGACATCAGAAATAAGAAGAGTATTTGCAGAAGAACCATCTGCATTTGATCCAAGAAAATATTTAACACCAGCAAGAGAAAAAATAAAAGAAACAGTAAAACATAAAATAAGAGATGTTTTTGGTTCAAGTAATAAAGCATAAATATAAAAATAAAGAACAAATTAAAAAAGTTTGTTCTTTATTTTTATTGTAAATTAATTCATATGTCTTTTTATATACATTTGTGCATCCTTTTTTGCAATTTCCTCTCTTTTATCATATAATTTTTTACCTTTACATATACCTAATTCTAATTTTACAAAAGATCCTTTAAAATATAAGCTAATAGGTATAAGAGAGTACCCTTTTTGTTTTATTTGACCAACAAGACGTCTTATTTCGGATTTATTTAATAACAATTTACGGTCTCTTAATGGATTTTTATTAAATATATTTCCATTTTCGTATGGACTAATATGCATACCATGAACAAAACATTCACCTTTTATAATACTAGCATAACTATCTTTTAAATTTACTTTACCTGCTCTAATAGATTTAATTTCTGTACCAAAAAGAACAATTCCAACTTCAATTTTATCAATAATAAAATAATTATGAGATGCAATTGGATTTTTTGCAATTATCTTAGACATTTTACTTCTCCTTGTTATTTTTGATACATTATATCATAAAAAATAATAAAAAAGAAGCTGTATAATAAATTATAGAGCTCCTTTTTAAAATTTTTAAAATCTGTTTTCATCATTGTTATTGGTAGCATGGCTAACTTCGTTGTCTTTAGCTGAACCATAATACCATATTAATGAAACTATAGCTATACCTGTTATTCCCATTACAAACCATGTCCACATTGTACCAGTCATACCCATAAATGTTGTATTTGTACTTGTTCTTGTAGTTGTATAATTATTGTTATTATTATTTGCAGTTGTTGCACCATAATTCATGTTTCCAGTCATTGTGTTTTTTACACTATCTGCAGTATTTTTAGCAGTATTTTCTACAGCATTCATACCGCTTTTGATTCCTTCAGTAGCACCTTTAGCACCATTTTCTACTGCGTTTTCTACTCCACCAACAACGTTTCTAACACCTTCTGCTGCACTTTCCATACCATTTGCAGCAAATACAACTGAGGTAGCAAAGATAACAGAAGTAATAATAGCTAAAAGAATTGCAAGTTTCTTTGTCATAATAAACCTCCTAAAATTAATAAAGATAAGTTTAAAAAAACTTTAATATTAGTATCAGAAAAAACTTTAAAAATATACATGAAAAAAATTCAAAAAAAAGATGGGAAATATTCCCAACTTTTGTAATTTTTAAAATTAATGTTTTAAACGTATTAAAATAGCAATAGAAAGTAATATTAATAAAATACCAACTACAATTAATAAAATACTTAAAATATTTGTTAAACTAAGTGCTGTTTCTGGAACAGAATCTACAGAACTAACATTAGCAGAAGAATTATTAGAAGTATTATTAATAGAATTTTGAGCAGTATTATTAGTATTTCCTACTGCATTTTGAGTTACAGTATTATTTCCGAGTTTCATTTGTTGTTGTTTGATTGGCGTCAGTAGTAGAATTTCCTTGTAAGTTCATATCAATATCAGCAGCAAATACAAAACTAGAACAAAATACAATTAAAAGAACAGTAATTAATGATATTTTTGAAATATTTCTCATAATTTTTTGCCTCCCAAAACAAAGTAATTTTTTTCTTCACATATGATATAATCATACACAAAAAAATATAAAAAGTCTATACATTTTTTGAAAAAAATAAAAATTAGAAATTACTTGAATAAAAATAAAAAAAATAGTAAAATGAAAAAAATATAATGAATAAAACAGAACAAAATGGAAAAATTACCATAAGCATCCTGTAATAAATGAAAAATGAACTTTGACAACAAAATACCCCCTAAT
>CAUWGC010000026.1:0-14107 GCA_963558405.1 uncultured Clostridia bacterium | reverse complement strand
ACTTTCCATAATAATAAAGTTTCTATAACCAATATTATGGAAAGCTTTCCATAAAATAGGAGGAAACTTAAGCCCATTACTAAGCAATATAATGTTAAATGAACTAGATAAAGAACTTGAAGCAAGAGGACTAAACTTTGTAAGATATGCAGATGATTGTATAATACTTGTTAAAAGTGAAAAAGCAGCGAACCGAGTTCTAAATTCGATAACAAATTGAACCGCCATTTGCGAGAACCGCTTGAGTGGTGGTGTGAGAGGGGAGAAATTCATTAAGAATTATCCTCTACTCGATTGATAAGATAAAAATTATAGTAATTTCAATAGGACTAGCCTTTATGCAAATACTAATTAACATATTATATATAAAATTAAAATAATAAAGATAATTGACAAATAAGAACAAATGTTTTACAATATAAGAGGATTGGAGTGATATTATGAAATATGTATATAATAAATTAGTTAGAGATAAAATACCAGAAGAAATTAATAAAATAGAAGGCAGAAAAGCAAATTATAGAATATTAAATAATGAGGAATATTTGCAAGAGCTTGATAAAAAAATATTTGAAGAAGCTCATGAATTTATAGAAGAACATTCAGTTGAGGAACTTGCTGATTTAGTAGAGGTTATTAGTGCAATAATGCATTTAAAAAATATTTCATCAGAAGATGTTGAAAAAGCTAGAAAAATAAAAAGTAGTAGGAAGGGGAAATTTAAAGATAAAATATATTTAATAGATGTAGAACAAGAATATGCGGATGAGAGAGAAGAAAAAGAATTAAAAAAAGAATGGAGAAGTTCAAATAATATAAAAAAATAATAAGTTAAATAGTTTTTAATTAAAGTAACAATAATAATGTAACCATTAAACATTATGTTTCATAAAATATATAAATATCAAACGAGCTTTATAGCTTGAAAGGAGTTTATATATGGATTATGAATTAATGATGAATGGAAATGTAAGAATAGGGCAAAAAGCCCCGGATTTTGAAGCAATAACTACTATGGGACAAATATCTTTAGATAATTATAAAGGAAAATGGATAGTTTTATTTTCGCATCCAGGAGATTTTACCCCCGTATGTACAACAGAGATAATAGCATTTGCAAAGGCATCACAGTATTTTGAAAGATTAAATACATGCTTGATAGGACTTAGTGTTGATAGCAATGCATCACATCTTGCATGGATTTATGATATTTTTTGCAAAACTGGAATAAGAATTCCATTTCCTATTATAGCAGATCAAAATGGAGTAATAGCTAGAAAATATGGTATGATTGCATCGGATATTAGTAACACAGAAACAGTAAGAAATGTGTTTATTATAGATGATAAAGGTATTGTAAGAACTATTTTAGTTTATCCTATGCAAGTTGGAAGATGTATTCCAGAAATATTAAGAACCATAGAAGCTCTTCAATTATCAGATAGAGAAAAAGTAGCTATACCTGCAAATTGGGTTCCTTGTAATCCTGTAATTATACCTGTTCCTAAAACATTTATAGAA
This sequence comes from uncultured Clostridia bacterium, assembly GCA_963558405.1. Lineage (GTDB taxonomy): Bacteria > Bacillota > Clostridia > TANB77 > CAG-508 > CAKNOI01. Next base: position 12,586 of record CAUWGC010000026.1, on the reverse strand, counting down.
TTAGAAGAACGAAATAAGTATATTGAAGAAAATAAAAATGGAATGAGTTGGTATTTAAGTTTTAAAGAACCAAAAAGTTGTATTACAGATAATAAAAAAAGAGAATTAGAAGAAAAATAAAGAAAAAATAAAAATATAGGTTGAACATATTAGAAAAAGTGTGGTATAATAGGGTCTTAGAGTACAAATGTCGAAATAAATCGTATATTGTTGTAAATAAGTAAGGGGGAATTACATTGAGAAAGACAAAAATAGTATGTACAATAGGTCCAGCAAGTGGAGAGGTAGAAACTTTAAAGGAATTAATTAAAGCAGGAATGAATGTTGCTAGAATTAATTTTTCACATGGTTCATATAAAGAACAAGAAAAATTTATAAATGCAGTAAAACAAGCAAGAGAAGAACTTGGACTTCCAGTTGCGTTATTATTAGATACACAAGGACCAGAAATAAGAACTGGAAAATTAAAAGAAGCACCTGTATTTTTAGTAACAGGAGAAAAATTTGTACTTGTAAATGAAGATATCGAAGGAGATAAAAATAAAGTATCTGTTACTTATAAAGAACTTTATAAAGATGTAACACAGGGAACAAAAATTTTAATTGATGATGGTTCAATAGAATTAGAAGTAGAAAAAGTAGAAGACAAAGATATTCATTGTGTTATAACACATGGAGCTAAATTAGGAAATAGAAAAACAGTTAATGTACCTGGTATAAAATTAAATTTACCTAGTTTAAAAGAAAAAGATATTCAAGATTTAAAAGATGCTGTAAAAGCAGATTTTGACTATATAGCTGCTTCATTTGTAAGAAGAAAACAAGACGTTTTAGATATACGTAAAGTATTAAATGAAAACGGCGGAGATAAAATAAAAATAATTGCTAAAATAGAAAACCAAGAAGGAATAGAAAACCAAAAAGAAATTTTAAGTGTTTCTGATGGAATTATGGTAGCACGTGGAGATATGGGAGTGGAAATACCATTAGAACAAGTGCCTATCGTACAAAAACAATTTATTAAATCATGCTATAGAGAAGGAAAAATTGTTATAACAGCTACACAAATGCTAGAGAGTATGACAGAAAATCCAAGACCTACAAGAGCAGAAGTAAGTGATGTTGCGAATGCAATTTTTGATGGAACAGGGGCAATAATGCTATCTGGAGAAAGTGCAATGGGTAAATATCCAGTAGAATGTGTTAAAACAATGAGTAAAATAGCAGATGCTATTGAATCAAACATAAAATATTGGAAGAGATTTAGAAATAGAGAATATGATTTAAAATCATTAAATTATGAATTTAATTTAAATTATTCTATTTGCTTTACAGCAATGCAAATGGATGCAAAAGCTATTATTGCATATACAGAATGTGGAGATACTCCAAGAATAATTGCAAGTTATTTACCAGCATGTCCAATCTATGCATTTACAAGTAATGAACGTACATATCGTCAATTAGCACTATATTGGAACATACATCCATTTTTATTAAAGAAAGGTGATACTGTAAATCATATGCTAAAAATAGGAATTGAGAAATTAAAGGAACAAGGAAAATTAGCAGAAGGAGATACAGTTGTTATTGCTGGTGGAGCTTCTATTTTAAAAGAAGATGAAACAATCAAAGATGAAGTTAACAGAAGTATTGGAGGAGTTTTAAAACTATAAAAAGGATGTGCCTTTTGTGAAGGATTCAACAGTACAAAAAGAAAAAGTAATCGTAATAGATTTAGGTGGAACTTTAGCAGATGGAGGATGTTGTTCAAAAAATGGAAGTTACATGATGTTCCTAAGACCAGGTAGTGTAGAATTTTTAGAAAAAATTTCTAAGCTTAAAGAACAACATCAAGAATTTAATGTGATTTTATGGACTTCGGATAACAATAGTATTACAGAAATGTTTTTTAAGAAGATGCAAGAAAAGCAAATAAAAAATCCTTTTGACCATGTAATAAATATTGAAAATAATATTGCAAAATCTAATATGTATTTAAATTCAAGAGAATATCAAATATATAAAAACAATAATAAACCTGTTACTTTGCTAGATTACAAACAAATCTATTTTATAGAAAATAATCCAAAAGAGTTTCTAAAACTACAAGAATTATATAAAACAGATGATGCTCCAAATAAAGAAGTAAATTTCTTTTTACTTCCTACAATGGTAGAGCCAACATCTATTTATCAAATGGGAAGATGTTTTGGAAAAAAACAAAGCAATTTTTCTAAAGAACAAAGTTTAGAAATATTACATACTATAGAAGACTATAGTAAAGATCCTACTTTGAAAATGGTATATCAAGAATTAGAAAAATTATTTGATAAAAAATCACAATATGGATTATATTTAAATGATTTTAGGCAAAGATTTAATGAGTATCATAATATAATGCAAAGACACTTAATTAATTTATACGATATAGAGCAAAGTATAATAGATAATATAGAAAGATGAAAAAAGAGAGGTTTCACTTCTAAGTTATAGAAACCTCTTTTTTATTATATAGGAAAAATCGAAAATTTTGGATATACAACCTTATGTTAATTATTAAGAATAAGTAGAATGCTTGAAAGAAGCTTTGCTCTATGGTATAATAGCTATAGAGCGTTTAAAGGGAGGAACAAATATGACAGATAAAATAACAGTTATTATACCAGTATACAATGTAGAAAAATATGTGGGAGAAGCATTAGATTCAGTTATTAATCAAACTTATAAAAATTTAGAAATTATTGTAATAGATGATGAATCTAAAGATTCTTCAGGTGATATATGTGAAGAATATGCAAAAAAAGACAATAGAATTACTGTAGTTCATCAAAAAAATAAAGGACTATCAGGAGCTAGAAATACTGGATTAGATTTAGCAACAGGAAAATATATAATGTTCTTAGATTCTGACGATAAATTTGAACTTGATGCTTGTGAAAATTTTTATAAAGAAATAGAAAAGACAAATGCAGAATATGTTGTTGGAAATTATATATATATAGATGAAGACGGTACTAAATGGGAAAAACCTGTCTTTGATCAAGATAAATACAAGGAATTTAAACTTTCTATAGAAGATTACAAAAATTCCTTCTTTATAATGAATTCAACTGTTTGGAACAAAATTTTTAGAAGAAGTTTTTTGGAAGAATTAAAAATGAAGTTTGTTGAAAGAGTTCCAGCAGAAGATGCTATTTTCACAACATATTGCTTTATAAAATCTTCACAAGTATATTATATGCCAAAAATAATGTACAATTATAGAATGAGATATTCTGATTCTATTTCTAATAGCTGTTCAAAAGAATATTTTATGGGAATAAATAAAGCGTATAAAATTATATACGAAAATTTTAAAGAGAATAATCGTTTAGATTTTTATAGATTTTTTTATGCTAAAAGTATGAATTATATACTATATAAATTTATAGATTCAACAAGATTAACACTAGAAGAAAGAATTGAAGTATTAGATAAGATGAAATGGTTTTATATGCTTAGTAATGATTTAAAAATACCAACTATATTTAAATCTGTTCAATACATTATAAATGCAATAGAGGAAAAAGATTATGCTCAAGCTTTAAGATATTGCGAAATTTTAAATCAAGTAAGAAAAATATTACCAAAGGAATTAAAAGAAAAAATGTCTAAACCAAATGCAGATACATATAGAGAAATGGAGGAAACTAAAATGGATATAGAACTTTTACATAAAAAAGAAGAACTACTTAAAGAAATGGAAAAAAGTAATATAACAATATTAGGAATAGAAGAATCTTTAATAAAAATAAAAGAAGGAAAATCCATTGCTCGTTTTGGAGATGGAGAACTTGATATAATCATTGATAAAGATTTAAAATTTCAAGAACATAATTCAAAATTAGCTGAAAGATTAAAAGGTATTTTAGCAGATAATCAAGAATTCTGTTTAATTGGAATACCAGATGTTATAAATAAATTTGAAAATTTAACTTTTGAAAGTGAAGCATTTTGGATTGATAACATGTATAAAACCAGAAAAACATGGCTTAAATATATAAATGATAACATGGAATATTGCACAGCTAATTTAACTAGACCATATATAAGACATAAGGATAGAAGTGAATGTGGCAAGTATTTTTCTATAATAAAAGAAATATGGAAAGATAAAGACGTAGTAGTTTGTGAAGGTGAACAAACAGGGGTTGGAGTTGGAAATGATTTATTAGAAGGATGCAAATCTGTAAGAAGAGTATTATGTCCAGCAGAAGATGCTTTTAATAAATATGATGAAATTATAAATAGATTAAAACAAGAACCTAAGGATGTACTTATTATATTGGCATTAGGACCAACAGCTACAGTATTAGCTTATGACTTAGCTAAAGAAGGTTATCAAGCTTTAGATATGGGTCATATAGATATAGAATATGAATGGTATAGAAGAAATGTTTCAAAACGTGAAAGAATAGAAAATAAATATACTAACGAGGTTGAGGGAGGAAATCAAACTCAAGAGTTAAAGGATAACGATTATTTAAAACAAATAGATACAATTATAAAATAACAAATAATGGAGGAAGATATGAAAAAGATAATAATTATTGGAGAACCTCATCATGGAAATTTAGGTGACCAAGCAATTTTTATGGCGGAAAAAGAAATGTTAAAAAAATATTTTCCAGAGTTTGAATTGTATCAAGTTCACGAGGAATTATTAAGTTTATGTATTGGTAAAGTAAAAAAATATATAAATGATGATGATATTATTATGTTACATGGTGGAGGTAATTTTGGAGATACTTATGACAGACCAGAATATGGAAGAAGAGAAGTAATAAAGTTATTTCCAAACAATAAAATTATTATGTTTCCTCAAACTGCATATTTTTCAAATACTGAAAAGGGTAAAAAAGAACTAGAAACTTCAAAGGAAATATATAATAAACACCAACACTTAGTAATATTAGCAAGAGAAAATAAATCATACAATTTTATAAAAGAAAATTTTAAAAATGCAAAAGTATATCTTACTCCAGATATTGTAATGACATTAAAAAGGACAAGCAATAAAAATAATAGAGAAGGAGCTTTGTTATTACTTAGAGTTGATAAAGAAAAAGTATTAAATAATAATGATGAAGTAATAATAAAAAAAGTCCTTGAAGAAAAAGTAAAAAAATATAAGTTATCTGACATGAATTTAGATAGCAATATACCAGAATTAAGACAAGAAATGTTAAATAAGTATGATGGATTTCACATTTTTAATTTAAATAATAAAGTAGAAATTACAAATATAACAGACCAAAACAGAGAAATGTTATTGGAAGATAAATTTAAAGAATTTCAAGAAGCAAAAATTGTAGTAACTGATAGATTACATGGAATGATATTTTCTGCAATAACAGAAACTCCTTGTATAGTATTTAGTAGCATGGATCATAAAATAATAGAATCTTATAATTGGTTAAAAGATTTAGACTACATTAAATTTTGTGATAACATCAATCAATTTGAGCAATACGTTGATGAATTATTAAAAATAAAACTTACATCATATGATAATAAATTTGCAGAAGAAAGAATTTTTAAAATACTAAAAAAAGAAGTGGAAGGATAATTTTAAAAATGAAAGAATTCAAATTAGTATATGATAAGATGTATGATATATCTATTTTTAAGAAATATGGTTTAAAACCTGTTTCAGAAGACTATTATAAAATTAAGGATAATTGCTTTTGTATAGCAGATGGAGTGACAAGAGATAATATTAATGGTAATCCTATAAAAAAACCTAAAAATGAAAAAGAAGCAATAGAATTTATAAAAGAATATCCAAACCCAAGTGGAGCATATTTAGCAGCAAAAATTATAGCAGAATCATTTGTTAACAATATTTCAAATATCAAAGAAAATGACATTTCGGAAGAAAAAATAAAACAAGCAATAGTAAAATCAAATAATGAACTAATTGATATAAACAAAGGTAGATGTATTGATTACTTAAAAGAAGATTATTATTGTTGTGTTTCTGTTGGAGGATATATAACAGATAATACTTTATATGCTTTTTCAATAGGGGATTGTCATATTAGTTTATTTGATGAAAAATATAATTTGCTTTTTACAACAATAAATAATCATAAATGGTTTGAAGATTACGAAAAATTGCATAACTTTGATTGGGAAAATCCTAAAGATAGAAAATTAATAAGAAGTGAATATAGGAATAACCCTAGTAAAAAGGAAAATGGAAAAGATATTACTTTTGGAGTTTTATCAGGAGAAAAAAATGCAGAATATTATATAGATGTATATAAAATAGATTTAAAAAATGTAAAGTATATATGTGCATATTCAGATGGATGTGAAAACTTATTTTCTGATACAAAGAAAATAGAAACACTTTTAAATAATCCAGAAATACTAGAAAATGAGGAACCTGAGCGAACTTTGATTATCTACAAAAAAGTATAATATTTAATAAAAAAGAAGAAAACAAGACAGTTTTCTTCTTTTTTATTGTAAATTACCATATAACAAATAAATCTTGTAACAAAACAAAAAAAAACTCATATTATGTAATATAACTTATGAATAAGGAGGAATTATCAGATGAATTGTCAATGGAAATGTTGTTGTAATTGTAATTGTCAAAAAACATGTAATAACGAGTATTTAGAAACAATATGCAATAATGTAGGAAATGTAGCAAATTACAACAATTCAGAAAAAAACTGCGAATGTGGATTTGAAGAAGAGTTTAATCCTTTTCCATCAGAACCAATATTAGCTCAAAGTTATGTTCCACAACAAATAATAAATACAACATTTGTGCCTTGTGTTGGACTTAAAATGGGAACTATATTTCCAGAATTAGTAAGACCATATATGCCAGGTCAATCAATGGAAGAAATAGCTTATATAAGAGCAACAAATAAAATTGGGGAGGGATGTAATAAATGTTAAACTATAATGAAAAAGAAGAAAATAGAAACTGTGGATGTGGAAATTTTATGCCAATGAATAATCAAAATAATACTGTACAAGAAATAGAAAATGCCAATATTATGGATGAATGTGAATGTCAAGAAAAAAATAGAGTAAGAGAAGAAATGCTTATGCAAATAAGAGAATTAGAATTTGCTATTGTAGAATTAGCACAATATTTAGATACACATCCTGATAGTCCCAAAGCTCTTTGTTTGCATAGAGAATATTGCAAAAGATTAAAAGATTTAAAAGATAAATATCAAAAGGTATATGGACCACTTACAATCTATTTTCCATGTAATAAATGGAGATGGTTGGAAGAACCATGGCCATGGGAAAGGGGGAACTAATAATGTGGACATATAACAAAGTATTACAGTATCCAGTAAAAATAAAATGCCCAAATCCAAGACTTGCTAAATTTATTATTTCACAATATGGTGGTCCAGATGGCATTTGATATTATACTTTATAAGTAAGCTCTAAAATGCCATCATCTCTATTGAAATCTATTCTATCTATAATCATATGTGATACTTCATATTTTCTTTGCATATCGATTCTGTCATCAGTTAAAATATTGTAAATTGTTTTTAGTTGTTCTTTTATAATTGTTTCTCTTTTTTTCATATCTTTTTTACTTTGTAGTTTCATCAATTGATTATTTAACATTTTATTTTGTTTCTCTAAATTTTGCTTGTTTTCTTTATATTCTTCTATAGAATCTATTCCATTAATATATGCATCTTTTATACGAACTTCTTTTTCTTTAAGTTTTTCTAATTCAGATAATATAATAGAAACGTCATTATTATTAGTTTTATCTAAATTAAATTTGACATTAATATTTATATTATTTGTAAAATCATTTTTTATTTGTTCAAGTATTGCCTTTTCTATATTAGTTATTTTTACAAGCTGACTTTTTAAGCATTTTCCTTTAGTATAACCATTACATTGATAAAAATCTTTTTGATTTCTAACTAGTGTATGTCCACACAATTTACATTTAATTAATCCATTTAACCAGTGTAAATTAGAATTTGTGCTTTTAAAATATTTCTTATGTATCATTTTGTTTTTTTCGATTATTTCATGGGCTTTTTGAAATAATTCTTCAGAGATTATTGGTTCATGTTGAGATTTTTCTATTATGGTTTCTTTATTAGTTTGACCTCTTTTTATTTTCCCAGAAGGAGTCCAACGAGCATAACCAATATAAACAGGATTTGTTAAAATATATTCTATAGTCCTGTTTTCAAATTTATTTCCTCTATGTGTCTTATAACCTAAGTTATTTACATATTTAGCAATTTGCAATACATTCATTTCTTTAGAAGTAAATTTCTCAAATATAAATTTTACAATATTAGCCTCATCTTCAATAATTGAAAGTACTTTATTTTGCATTTTATAGCCAAATGGTGGAGAAGACTGATATTGTCCTCTTGTAGCTTTTTCAGTCATTCCTTTTTTTACTTCATCTGCTAAATTTAAAGAATAATATTCTGCCATTGCTTCTAACATAGCCTCAAGAATAACAGAAAATTTATCATCTTCAATACTTTCTGTCGTAGAAATAACTTTAATACCACATTCTTTTTTTAGTAGAGATTTATATACTACGCTGTCCTCTCTCGAACGAGCAAATCTATCAAATTTATGTACAAGTATGACGTCAAATTTTTTGGGCTTAGATTTAGCAATTTTTATCATTTGTTGAAAAGCAGGCCTTTTATCAGCTTTTCTTCCAGATATTCCTTCATCAACAAAAATATATTCATCATTTAAAATAATATTGTTTAATTCAGCATACTTACGAATTGCTTTTAATTGTGCGTCTGGACTAAATTCTGTTTGATTATCTGTAGATACACGAATATAGCAAGCTCCTCTTTGTAACATATAAAACATCTCCTTATGTAAAACTTTTGTTTGTTAATGTTCTTGAAAATTAAATGCTATCAAAAGCATTTGTCTTTAATTGGTTATTATCTTTATAATAATTGTATGCAAATTCTACCATATTAGGTTCCACATTTAATTCTTCTGCAATATCTGATAAATTATATATTCCGTTTATAAAAACAGCTTAAAATTGAATTTAAAGACACACAAATAAGCGATTTCCATTTCATTGCTTTATATTCTTGTTTGTCTATAAATTCTTTATCAGAATTTAATGTATAGTAAGCAGAATAATAATAGTGACCAAGCTCTTCTGCTAATAAACATTTTTCTTCTGTGTAAGTATGTATTTTGGAATAGTCCATAAAAATACAAGTGTTATTATATTTAATTATTCTAGCCTTTGTTTTTCTCATTTTAAAATTGCTGATACAAATTTTTTCACGACTAGCTACATTTTCTAAATCTATTAATTCCACAATAAGATACCTCTATATGTAATATTTTTTTCATTTATGAGTATAATAGGTAATGTCAAATATTTGACAAGTTAAATATAATTTGTTATAATATATTTAACTTTCCCACTACTATATAGTAGTCGGGCGTCAGAAACACTTTGGAGGGTTCAATAGCAACTCTCCTCTTTATTTTGTGAAAAAATCAATAATTGTTTTATCTAATATATCAAGTGTAGAGGAAGATAATCTTACTTTATGTAATATATCAATATCAAATAGTCTTTGTTTACTAATTGTTGTTATTTGATTTAATAATGCAACACTATTATTTTTCATTTTCTTTACTTCTGTACTAAGTTTGTGTATATACTCTAATTTTCTTTGCATTTCATCAGTAATTTCTTGATTTGTAGATTCTTTTACTAATTCACGTAAAGATATTTGTTCAGCTTGTATATTCTGAATTAATAATTCATATATTTCACTTCCTAAATTAACACAACCTTTATACTTTTTATCTTTAGAAGTTAATGGAATTACATTTAATGTACCATTTTTAGGGGTATCATTTTTGGTTAAAACAATGCAATAATGTAAACCTCCTAATTCATGACCAATATTAAATCCTAAATTAGCTTTGACAATAGTCCCTCTTTTAAAAGTTATAAGTTTACCTGTATCAAATGATTTTTCTTCATCATGATAATTAGCATAATCATTTATCCAATAAGATAATAAATGACTAGTTTTATATTCTTCTAGATCAATATGCTTAAGAAAAGATAAATTAAGCCTATTTAATGAATTATCTTTATGTATTATTGCTTTATTTCTTTGAATATTATTATCTTCTTCCATTTATTTTTTACCTTTCATTTTCTTTATATAATCTATTTGTCTTTGTAACTCTTCTAAATCTTCTTCATCAAGTCCTTTTGTATCAAGTCCTCCTGCATTAGCAAATTGTACTTTATTGAGTTCTTCTGGATTACGTATATCGGATTTGCCAAGTAAATAGTCTGTTGATACACCAAAGTATTCGGCCAGCTTAAGTGTTATTTCATCGTTTGGCTCTCGCTCATCCCTTTCGTACATCCCTACCGCACTAGAAGAAATAGAAAGAACCCTAGCTAAATCTTCTTGTTTCATATTCTTTTCTTCTCTTAATTTTTTTATTCTATTTCCTTTCATAATTCACTCTCCTAAATTATTATTATTTTATCACACAAATTGTGTTAAGTAAACATAAAACACAATTTGTGTAAAAAAATAAAAAAATTTTAAAAAAACTATTGACAAAGCACAAACTGTGTTATATTATAAAAACACGAAATGTGCAGGAGGTGAAAACATGAAAGCATTAAAAGATTTTAGAAATTCCCTAAACCTTACTACTCAAGAATTTGCAAATACGATAGGTATTTCAAAATCATTATATGACAAGTTAGAAACTGGAGCAAGAAAGCCAAGTAGAGAATTTTTAACTAAACTCAAGAAAAAATACCCTCAATTTGATGTTAATATTTTTTTTATATAATGAAAACACAAAACGTGCATTAAAAACAAAGGAGGTAAGCTGAGATGGAGATAAAATTTCAAAATATTAATAAAGAACATTTGAAACAAAGAAAAAAGTTACTAGAAGAATTATTAGAAGAAGATTTTTCTAGTAAAGAATTTAATGAAAAAAATTTATTAAAGGCTAAACAAATCGCAAAGAAATATAAAGAAGCAGTTTCAGAAGATTGGAATGCTAGACCGCCAAAAGTAATAATAGCAAATTCTGATGGGACAGAACTTGCTACTATTAATAACTATTGACTTAATATTTCAATAGATTTAATGATGTCACGTAAAGAATAGTAATGTTGTCGAGCTATATTCTCTAAATCTTGTTGTTGCGAAGAAGTAAAGTTACTGTTTTTAATTATGTCTTTTATTTCTTCCTTATAGGCTTCGATATTACTTTCAAGATGATTATGTACATCTGATTTAGAAGATATATTTTTAATATCCAAATTAATCACCACCTTTCGACAAAATTATAGCATAGTGGTAAATAAAAGCAAAGCATAAAGGAGGCAAGCTGATGGACAGAAAAAAGTTATTACTAGTACTAGTGATAACTCAATGGATAAACGTAATCTTATTTGGAATATTTATATTTCTACGTTTCTATAATTGTTAGAAATATTGAATTTTAAGAATATAGCAGGAATGTAAAATAAGTAAGTTAGGAGGGAGAAGGTTGAAAATAGAAGGAAGTGTACAAGAAATAAAAGATTTTGTAAAAGAGTTCAAAAGTAATGATACGGTACTTACAAAACAACAATTGGCACAAATTAGAGAAGAGTTTTCTAAAATAAAAATAGATGGTGCAAAAGTTTCCGAAGCAGTTATACCATCATTAAAAAAGATTGATACTAATCTTCAAGACTCTTATTAACCTTATGAGTATTTTCTAATAAATTCAGTCATAATACTACCTCACTTTCGAGGTAATTATATCAAAAAAAATAATCAATTAGTACAAACTTTCTAAATAAAATATAGAGAGGTGCTGGTTATGAAAAATAAAGAAAGAAAGTTTAAAGTGATTGTGAAAAATCCACCAACAGAAGAGCAAAAAAAACAAATAATAAAAAGAGTAGAAGATTATCTTACATTAATTTATACACAAGTCAAATAGAAACGAAAGGAGTTAACTAATGAAAAAGTTTAAAGAATTTTTATTAGGGACAAGCCTAATATGGTTACCAATATTAGGTTGTTATATAGCAGAAACTATAAGCAATATATTAATTAATTTATTATAGAAAAGGAGGAAATCTAGTTGGAAAAAGAACTAATAGAATTTTATCTTAAAAAAATCAGTTTAAAATTACAGTGGATATTAAATAATAATGATGCAATAAGAAATGAAATACTTATATATATCGAAATCTGTATAGATATATGTAATTTATTAGAGAAAAGATATTACAGAGCTGTAAATGAAGAAAGAGAAACATTTCAAAATATACAAGCTACAATATTAGAAAAAGATTATTTTAATGCATTAGAATATACAAATATAAAAATAAAAGAGTTGGAAATGCAAAAAGCGCATATCTAACTCCAAAAAACAAAACTAAAAATATAATATCATAAAATTTTAGGAAAAGCAAGTGGCACAAAATTTAAGTTTCGGTATTTTTTGAAAATTTGCGGAATGTTATCCACAGAATTATGAA
>CAUWGC010000025.1:0-14464 GCA_963558405.1 uncultured Clostridia bacterium | reverse complement strand
AAGCATTCATAATGCTTTCAAAGATTTTTTGGATTCAAAACTGTCAAACTCCCGAGTAAAAGCAAAGTCTAACAACAATTTAGAAAATGAAATTTCAAAAGTAAAAATAGATAATACAGATAATTTAGAATTAATGGGAAATATTGTAAAATAGAAAAACACGTAATAAAGCTGTAATAAAATTGTAATAAAAAAAAATCTTAAATTAGCTTGATAAATTAAAAAAAATGTAGTATAAGTATTATGATAACAATTTATTATGAAATTACAAAGGAGGAAAAAGAAATGGAAGAAAATAAAATACCTGGTGCAGAAATACAAGAAAATGCAGGTGTTGTTGGTGGAGAATTAGGTGCTAACTTTTCTAACAATGGATTTACAGTAGCAAGTAATTTACCATCACAAGTAAGCGTTTGGACAAAAATTAAAAATTTCTTATTCCAAGAAATAACTGTAGAATTAACACCAAAACAACAAAAAGTTGAAGATGAAATAAATGCTTTCTTACACCAAGAAATAACATTTAAAAAAGTACATGATTTCTTATTTCAAGAAATATCATTTGGAAAGAAAAACAAATAGAATAAAATTTGTATAATGTAGGCTAAAACAGTTTTGTTTTAGTCTATTTTTTGCTTGATTTAAGGTAAATAACATTGACAGTAAAGAAAATACGTGTCATAATGTTATTGTTAAAAGATAAAAAAGAAGGTTTTTTATGGAAATAGATAAAGTAAAGGGAGTTATAGAAGCTATTTTATTTGCGGCTGGAAGAAAAGTTAGTAAACGTGAAATAGCTATATGTTTAGAAATAGAGCCAGATGATGTTACAAATATAGTTGAAAATATGAAAGAAGAATATAGAAATTCAAATAGAGGAATTGAGATAATTAGCATAGAAGATGGTTATCAGTTATGTAGTAAAAAAGAATATTATGAATATATATATCAAATACTTGATAAACGTTCAAAACCTAATTTATCAACAGCATCATTAGAAACTTTGGCAATAATTGCATATAATCCAAAAGTAACAAGGGCAGAGATTGAGTCCATCCGAGGTGTTAATGCAGATGCTAGTATATATAAGTTACTAGAATATGGGTTAATTGAAGAAGCAGGAAAGTTGGATGCACCAGGAAGACCAAATACTTATAAAGTATCAGGTGAATTTTTTAAGATGTTTGGGTATTCTTCTTTAGATGAACTACCAGAGCTTCCAAGGTATAAATTAGATGAAAATGAACAAATTGTATTAGAAGAGTTTAATAAAGAAACAAAAGAGGCTCCAGAACCCGAAAGGGAAGAAATAGAAGAACCAGTTGTAAATTTAGAGGAAGAATTAAAAATTGCAAATAATAATAAAGAAGAGAGGAAAGAAAATGAGTAAAGAAAAAGATTTTGTACGAGAGATAACAAATATAGAAGAAGATTTTGCAAAATGGTACACAGATATTGTATTAAAAGCAGAGCTTGCTGATTATACTGATACAAAAGGATGTATTGCAATTAAACCATATGGATATGCTATTTGGGAAAATATACAAAAATATGCTGATGAAAAATTTAAACAAGTAGGAGTTAAAAATGTATACTTACCAGTATTAATTCCAGAACATTTATTAAATAAAGAAAAAGAACATGTAGAGGGATTTGCACCAGAAGTTGCTTGGGTAACAAGAGGAGGAGGTCAAGAGTTAGAAGAAAGACTTTGCATTAGACCAACTTCAGAAACAATGTTTTCAACATTATATTCAAGATGGCTTAACTCATGGAGAGATTTACCACTTTTATATAATCAATGGTGTAATGTATTTCGTTGGGAAAAAGAAACAAGACCTTTTTTACGTTCTAGAGAATTTTTATGGCAAGAAGGTCATACAATACACGAAACAGAACAAGATGCAAAAGAATTTACTTTAAAAATACTAGATATTTATGCAGATGTAATTGAAAATTTATTAGCAATTCCTGTATTAAAGGGTAGAAAAACACCTAAAGAAAAATTTGCAGGAGCAGAAGCTACATATACAGTAGAATCTTTAATGCATGATGGAAGAGCTTTACAAGCAGGTACTTCACATTATTTTGGACAAAATTTTACTAAATGTTTTGATATTTCTTTTCAAAATAGAGAAGGTAAACAAGAATATGCATACCAAACTTCTTGGGGAATTAGCACAAGATTAATAGGTGGTGTAATTATGGCACATGGAGATAACAGAGGATTAAAATTACCACCAAGAGTAGCTCCAATTCAAGCTGTAATTATTCCTGTTGCAATGCAAAAAGAAGGTGTGCTAGAAAAGGCAACAGAGTTATATGAAATGTTAAATAAAAAATATCGTATGGAAATAGATAGTAGAGATAATTATACACCAGGATATAAATTTAATGATTGGGAAATGAGAGGAGTACCAGTTAGAATAGAACTTGGACCAAGAGATATAGAAAATGGAGTTTGTGTTGTTGTAAGAAGAGATAATGGAGAAAAATTAACAATTTCTTTAAATGAAATTGAAACAAAATTGGAAGAAATTTTAGAAGATATTCAAAAAAATATGTACAATGAATGTTTAAAACGAAGAGAAGATAAAACAACAATAGCAAAAAACATGGAAGAATTTGAAAAAAACATAAACGAAAACCAAGGTTATGTTAAAACAATGTGGTGTGGAAATGAAGAATGTGAAGATAAAATAAAAGAAGTAACAGGTGCACACTCTAGATGTATTCCTTTTGAACAAGAACATATTTCTGATACTTGTGTATGTTGTGGAAAACCAGCAAATACAATGGTAGTATGGGGAAGACAATATTAAAATTCTACATTGCAATTGACATTATGTAAAACAAGGAGTATAATAAGGTTATTAAACAATTAGGAGGAATGACTAATGTTAAAAATTTTGATTCTAAGTGGATTCTGGCTTTTTGTTATTGGAATAATTATAAGAACGTTTTGGGAAGTTATATGTATAATTTATCCAAGGCAAAGACGGAAGCTTAGATTAATTTTCAGAAAAAAGAAAAAAACAATCAAATTTTTAACAACTGTATATGTTATTTGGACATTTACAGAAATAATAGGAATGCTTATTATTCAGCTTTAAAAAGAATAGGAAGTGTAAAAATTACACTTCCTATTTTCTTACTAATGTGTTAATAATTCAATAATTTTGGGATAGATATCAATTGCGTGATTATTCCAATTATCGCAAATAGATTTTGCAGTATCTCTTGAACCTGCAAAAATTTTGACTTCAAAAATACTGTTACTATTTTCTATTACTTTACAAGTAACTGTAAAATGATTTTCGTCTGTTGGTATAAAATCGGAAGTAACAGAAAATTCTTCTTCTACATTTTCTAATTCCTGTTTAAAATTACTATCAATTTTTAATTTTATAATTCCTGGAATAATATCGTGTGTTAATTCTAAAATATCTTTTCCTTCTCTTGTTATCTCATATAAGATTTCATTATTATCATTTGAATAATTTGCAACATAACGAGAATCTATTAAATCTAATAAAAATTGTTGAAAATAGAAGTAATTGATATCAGTAATATTTGTTACAAGTTTTAATAATACATCATTTGTGACTGGTTTTTGAATTTTGTTTAACAAGTAAAGTAATATAATTTTACTTTCTGCTAATGTTTCTTTGTTTGATGATAATTTCAAAATAATCACTCCTATATTTGTTATTACATAGAAAAAATTAGACTTGGGTAATGTCTATTTTAAATTTAAACTTTAATAAGTATATCACATTTTTTGTGTATTTACTACAAAAATAATGAATATTTATATAAGATATGTTATAATATGTTTGCTAATTAAAATTAGGTAATATATAAATAAAAAGGAAGCAAAAGATGATGGAAGATACAAAAAATAAAATAATAGAATGGAGCAAAAAAAATGTAAGATGGATTATAGCATTTATTTGTTTTGCTACTGTAATAATAATTTTAGATAATATTTTTGAAAATGATATACACAAATTTGATGACTTGATTTATGATAAAATATCAAAATTTATTTCTGAACCAATTACCAATTTTTTTAAAGTAGTTACAAATTTGCGGTGGAGCAACTACAGTAATTTTAATATGTTTTACTATATTTATAGCAATAAAGAATAAAAAATACGGAATTTGTATTACATTAAATTTAATTATAGTTTTTATATTAAATACTATTCTAAAAAATATATTTGAAAGACCAAGGCCAGAATTATATCGTCTTATTCAAGAAACAGGATTTAGTTTTCCATCTGGGCATAGTATGGTAAGTATGGCTTTTTATGGATATTTTATATATATAATATACAAGAAAATGGATAATATTTACCTAAAATGGGTAATATGTAGTATATTGTCTTTACTTATTATACTAATAGGAATAAGTAGAATTTATTTAGGTGTACATTATGCAAGTGACGTATTAGCTGGATTTTGTATTTCTCTTGCATATTTAATGTTATATACATATCTTACTAAAAAATATTTAAATATAGAAAAAAAGGAGTGCAAATAAAATGGTTGAAAAAAGAAAAATTGTATTAGTAGGAACAGGCTTTGTTGGTATGAGCATGGCATATTCTTTATTAAATCAAGGAGGAGCAGATGAACTTGTTTTAATTGATATTAATAAAGATAAAACAGTTGGAGAAGCTATGGATTTAAGTCATGGACTTCCTTTTGCACCAAGCAAGATGGAAATTTATGCTGGAGAATACAAAGATTGTAAGGATGCTAATATTGTAGTAATTACAGCAGGACTAGCCCAAAAACCTGATCAAACAAGATTAGATTTGGCAAGAGAAAATGCCAAAATTATAAAAGATATAACAACACAAGTTGTAGAAAGTGGATTTAACGGAATATTTTTAGTAGCAAGTAACCCAGTAGATTTAATGACATATGTTGTTAAAAAAGTATCTGGATTTCCAGCAAGTCGTGTTATAGGTTCCGGAACAGTATTAGATACTGCAAGATTACGTTATCTAATTAGTGAATATTTATCTGTATCTAGTAAAAATATACATGCATATATAATGGGAGAACATGGAGATTCTTCATTTGTTCCATGGACACATTGTTATGTTGGAAGCAAAAGTTTACTTCAAATAATGAAGGAAAGAGGAGAAACAGAAGAACAGTTAAATAAAATTTATCAAGGAGTAAGAGATGCTGCTTATGAAATTATAAAACTAAAAAAAGCAACATATTATGCAATTGGTATATCACTTACAAGAATAATTAAAGCAATTTTAAATAATGAAAACTCAATATTAACAGTTTCTACTTATTTACAAGGAGAATATGGTATTAAAGATGTATATATAGGAGTACCAACATTAATTAATAATAAAGGTGTAACAGATATTTTAACATTACCATTAACCAAAGAAGAACAAGAAAAACTAGAAAATAGTGCTAATATTTTAAAAGAAATGATTAAAACAAGTATAAATGATATTATATAAAATAAATAGGATGTGGTAAAAATGGAAAAAAATATTATGAGTATGATTGCAAGAATAAGTGATATATCTAGCCTACAAAAAGATTTGGCTACAAGAAATACTTATATAGATAGAATGGTGGCAAATGAAAGAAGAGCTTTTTCGGATGAAGAAATAAAACAATATGAAGAAAACCAAAAAAGAATAGAAATATGTGAAAAAGAACGCGTGGCATTAAAAGAAGCTATAAGACAGAAAATGGAACAAGACAAAAAATTAGTAAAAGAACTAAAACAAAGTGATATAAAAGAACCAAGCATATTATATATGTTAGCAACTATGGAAAGTGAAAAAGAAAGATAAAAGAGGGGGAAAATATGCACCGAATTAAATATTATATTGCTTTTTATATAGCAAAGTTAGTTAAATTAGGATTAAAAATAATAAAAAGGGATGCTACATATTTACCAGGAAAAATAGCAGTAACTATTTGTCCAGATTTTATAGGACAAATTGATAAACCAGAAACTATTATTTGTGTAACAGGAACAAATGGAAAAACTACTGTATGTAATATGATTAATGATGTATTAGAAGATAACAAAATTGAAGTATTAAACAATAGATTAGGTTCTAATATTAATGCTGGAATAGCAAGCAGTTTAATAGATGGAGCAAGCCTAAGTGGTAAGCAAAAAAAGAAGTTAGCCGTTTTTGAAGTTGATGAAAGAAGTTCTAAAAAAATTTATCCATATATGAAACCAAATTATATTGTTTGTACAAACTTGTTTCGTGATTCTATTAAAAGAAATGCACATACAGAATTTATAGCTAGTATATTAAATGAAGCTATTCCAAAAGATACAAAAATGATATTAAATGGAGATGATTTAATATCATCAAATATAGCTCCAAACAATGATAGAGTATATTTTGGTATAAATAGATTGGATACAGATACTAAAGAAGCACAAAATATAGTACGAGATATTATTGTTTGTCCAAAATGTAATCATAAATTAGAATACGATTATGTAAGGTATAATCATATAGGAAAAGCACATTGTACTAACTGTGACTTTGCATCACCTAAAGTAGATTATTTGGTAACAAATTTAGATTTTGAAAAAATGAATATGACATTGGTACATAATGAAGAAAAAATAGAATATCCATTAGTTAGCAATAACATAATTAATATTTATAATATGTTAGCAATGATTACAGTTTTAAAAGAATTTGGAATAGAAGAAGATAAATTAATAAAATCTATATCTAAATTAAAAATAGTAGAAACAAGATTTTCAGAAGAGAATATAGATGGAATAAAAGTTATTATGCACTTAGCAAAAGGACAAAATCCAATTGCTTGCTCACGTGTATTTGATTATGTAAAAAAAGAAGAAGGAAAAAAAGCAGTAATTCTTTTACTAGATGATTTACATGAAGCAGTAAATTCTTCAGAAAATGTTACTTGGTTATATGATACAGATTTTGAATTTTTAAAAGAAGAAAACATATGTCAAATTGTAGTTGGAGGAGCAAGATATTTAGATGATAAAGTAAGATTATTAATGGCAGGAATAGAAGAAGAAAAAATTATCTGTATGAGGGAAGAAAAAGAAGTTGCAAACAATGTAATGTTAGAAGGAATAGATAAGATTTTCATATTACATGACCTTTATGCCTTTGATTTAGCTAAAAAAGTAAAAGAGAAAATAAGACATAGAATAGAAGAAAAAAAAGAAGGAGGAAAAGGACAAAATGAAGATTGAAATATTATTTCCAGAGTTTTGTAATTTATATGGTGATTTAGCTAATATGAAATATTTACAAAAATGTTTACCAGATGAAGAATTTATAGAGACATCATTTGATGAAGAACCAATATTTTTAAAAGAAAATGTTAATCTTATATATCTAGGACCAATGACTGAAAAGATGCAAGAAAGAGCTATTTCAAAACTTAAGAGTTATAAAGAGCGTATAATAGAATTAATAAAAACAAATACAGTATTTTTACTTACAGGAAACAGTTTAGAAATATTTGGAGAATATATAGAAAAAGAAAATGGAGAAAAAATAGAAGGACTAGGAATATTTAACACACATGCAAAACAAGATATGATGCATAGATGGAATGATATAATACTTGGTAAAATGAAAGTAAATGAAGAAATAGAAGTTTTAGGATTTAAAAATCAATTTACACAAAGTTATGGTAATAACCAAAATGAGCCTTTTTTAATAATTGAAAAAGGAAGCGGGTTATATAAAGAATCAAAATTAGAAGGAATACAAAGAAATAATTTAATTGCAACATATCTATTAGGACCAATACTTATTTTAAACCCACTACTTACAAAATATATTTTAAAGCAAATGGGAATAGAAGAACCAAAACTTGCTTTTGAAAAAGAAGTTATGGAAGCATATAATAAAAGATTAGAGGAATTAAAAAAATAAAAGTACCCAAAAAATGGGTACTTTATTTTTAGTCAAAGTTTTTTTCGGGGTGAAAGTTTCTTCTACGAACTACTACTCGTTGAGTGGTAGCTCTTTTTACCCGAACTTTGACAGGTACAGGTTTTTGATAACCAGTACAAAACTTAGGGTTGATTAGTCTTATGCACCATGGTCTGTCAACTGGAATATGATGTCTTCTACAATAGCGGTCCATAAAAACCCTCCTTAAAAAATTATAGGAACTTAATTATAACATAAAAAATAAAAAAATGAAAGTCATATCCTAAAATTTGGATAAAGTTATAAGAATTGTGCATAATATTTTTAAGGAGGAAAAAAATGAAAAATTGTGTAAAGATAAAAGATATTCATGCAATAGAAGTTTTAGATTCTAGAGGAGTTCCTACTGTTCAAGTAGAGGTAATATTAGAAGATGGTTCTATAGGAAAAAGTTTAGTACCATCAGGAGCTTCAACAGGAAGTTTTGAGGCCGTGGAGTTAAGAGATAAAGATGAATCTAGATATTTAGGAAAAGGAACACGGAAAGTCTGTTTCTAATGTAAATGGAAAAATAAAAGAAGCCTTATTAGGAAAAAATGCATATGAGCAAATAAAAATAGATCAAATATTAATGGACTTAGATGGAACAGAGAACAAAGGAATAATTGGTGCTAATTCTACTTTAGGGGTATCGTTAGCAATAGCAAAGGCAGCAGCTAATTCTTTAAAAACAAGTTTATATAACTATATTGGTGGAATTGATGCAAAAAGACTTCCAATTCCAATGATGAACATATTAAATGGTGGAAAACATTCAGATAATAATATAAATATTCAAGAGTTTATGATAGTTCCAATTGGAGCAGATTCATTTAAAAATGCTATTCGTATGGGAGCCGAAATATATCAGTATTTAAAAAAAGTATTAAAGAATAAAGGACTTTCTGTTGCAGTTGGAGATGAAGGAGGATTTGCTCCACATTTAAAACAAGATGAAGAAGCAATAGAAGTAATTTTGGAGGCTATACAGTTAGCAGGTTATAAACCAGGAAAAGATGTGGGAATAGCGCTAGATATTGCAAGTACAGAAATGTATGAAGAAGCAAAAAAACAAGGGAAAGAAGGATATCTATTTTGGAAAACAGGTGAATTAAAAACTAAAAAAGAAATGATTGACTATATAGTGGAGTTATGTAATAAATATCCTATAATATCTGTTGAAGACGGACTTGCAGAAGAAGATTGGGAAGGATGGATGGAACTTACTAAAAAAATTGGTAAAAAGGTACAACTAGTAGGTGATGACCTTTTTGTAACAAATGTAAAAAGATTAAGAAAAGGTGTTCAAAATGAAATTGCAAACAGTATTTTAATAAAGCCAAATCAAATAGGAACATTGACAGAAACACTAGATGCCATATACCTAGCTAAAAGAAGTGGATATACTACAATTATTTCACATCGCTCTGGAGAAACAGAAGACACTACAATAGCAGATATAGCTGTAGGAACAAATGCAGGTCAAATAAAAACAGGTGCACCTTGTAGGTCAGAAAGAGTAGCTAAATATAATAGATTACTTACAATAGAAGACGAATTGGGTGAAGCTGTAGTGTTTGATGATAAAATAAGAACAATATATTAGAAATCTATAAATGCAAAATATTTCGAAAAATGTAGAAAAATCTCTTTTAATATGTTATGATAAAAAACATATTAGGAGGGATTTTTTTATGAAGAATATGTTGGGGATAGTAGTTTCTTGTATATATATTGGAATTATAATAGTATCTGCCAAGTTTTTTGAAAAAGCAGGAAAAGAGGCAAGTAGGAAATATATTCATATTATGCTATCAAATTGGTGGATAATAGCAATGGCATTTTTTGATAATCCTATATGGGCTTCTGTTTTACCATTTATATTTATTATAATTAATTATTACTCATACAAAAAGGACTTTATTAGTGTAATGGAAAGAAGCAACCAAGATGGCTTGGGCACTGTATATTATGCTGGTTCACTATTATTTATGACAATATATACTTTTGGAATTATAAAAAATCCTTTAATTGGTTTAGTAAGTATATTAATTATGGGATATGGTGATGGATTAGCATGTGTTATTGGAAGAACTGTAAAAAGTCATGAATATTTAATTGGAAAAACTAAAAAAACAATTGCAGGTTCTGCAACAATGCTTGCTGTTTCATTTATAATATTGTCTGTTTTTTTGGCATATTTAGGGATAAATTTATGGTACTTAAAAGCATTAATATTAAGTATAATTATTACAGTAATAGAAGCAATATCTATTAAAGGAACAGATAATTTAACAGTACCAATTATAACATCAATTTTAGTAACGTTTTTGGTGTAAAATAAAGGAGTAGTCTAAAAGATGGAAAGCATATTGGATAAAATAAATAGTATAGAAGACTTAAAAAAATTAAAGATAAAAGAAAAAGAAAGTTTAGCAGAAGAAATTAGGACTTTATTAATTCAAACAGTTTCAGAAAATGGAGGACATTTAGCTTCTAATTTAGGTGTTGTTGAACTTACTATTGCACTACATAGTGTATATAATGCTCCAGAAGATAAAATAATATGGGATGTAGGACATCAAACTTATGTACATAAAATACTAACAGGACGAAAAGAAAAAATAGATACTATTAGAAAATTAAATGGAATAGCGGGTTTTCCAAAAACAACAGAATCAGAATATGATTGCTTTAATACAGGACATAGTAGTACATCAATTTCAGCAGCATTAGGTATGGCAAGAGCAAGAGATTTAAAGGGATATAATAATAAAGTTGTAGCTGTAATAGGTGATGGAGCTTTAACGGGTGGTATGGCTTTAGAAGCATTAAATGATGCAGGCGCTAGTAAAACAAATCTTACTGTTATTTTAAATGATAATGGAATGAGTATTTCAAAAAATGTAGGTGGAATACCATTATCACTTAGTAAGTTAAGAGCAAAAAAATTATATACAAAATCAAATGCATCTATTCGTAAAATAGTAAAAAAGTTACCAATTATAGGGAATGGAATTATTTATGGTGTAAGAAAAATAAAACATGGAATAAAACAACTAATTATTCGTAATATGATGTTTGAAGATATTGGATTTAGATATTTAGGACCTGTGGACGGACACGATATTGAAAAATTAGAGCAAATTATTTCATTAAGTAAAAATGTTGAAGGACCAGTACTTATTCATGTTATAACAAAAAAAGGAAAAGGGTATTTGCCAGCAGAACAAAATCCTGATAAATTCCATAGTAGTAGTAGCTTTAATATTATTACAGGTGAGCCAAAGGAAATAAAAAAGAAAGATTATTCTTCTGTTTTTGGAGAAACATTAGTAAAACTTGCAAAAGAAGATGAAAAAATAGTTGCAATTACTGCAGCAATGAAAGATGGAACTGGATTAACCGAATTTTCAAAACAATTTCCAAATCGCTTTTTTGATGTAGGAATTGCAGAACAACATGCACTTCGGAATGGCTGCAGGTATGGCAAAAGCAGGTTTAAAACCTGTTGTACCTATTTATTCATCGTTTTATCAAAGAGGATATGACCAAGTAATTCATGATATTTGCATTCAAAATTTACCAGTTGTTTTAGGTGTTGATCGTGCTGGAATTGTTGGAAATGATGGTGAAACACATCAAGGAATATTAGATTTATCTTTTTTTCAAATTGTTCCAAATTTAACTATAATGGCACCAAAAGATTTTCAAGAATTAGAGGAAATGCTAGAATTTGCAGTTAACTTAGGTAAACCAGTAGCTATTAGATATCCAAGAGGAGGAGAAAGTGAAAAAACATTTTACTCTCATGGAAAAATAGAGTATGGAAAAGCAGAATTTTTACAAGCTGGTAAAGATATAACAATTATAGCAATAGGAAAAATGGTAGCTAGAGCTAAGGAAATAGTAACAGAATTAGAAAAAGATGGAATAGAAGTAGAACTTATTAATACAAGATTTTTAAAACCAATTGATGAAGAAATGTTAGTAAATTCTATCAAAAAAACAAAAGTAGTTGTAACAATAGAAGATAATGTTATATTAGGAGGACTTGCAATGGCAGTTCAAAATATAATATTAAAAAACAACATACAAGGAGTAAGAATAAAAAATTTTGGATATCCAGATGAATTTATTAAACATGGAAAAACAGAAGAAATAGAAAAAATATATGGATTAGATACTAATTCTATAATTAAGCAAATAAAAAATTGGAAGTAAGAAAAATGAATAGAGATAAAATATTAGAAAATTATAAAAATCCAGAAGAAAGAATTCTTGTAGCAAGTATTTTAGATAAAATAGAATTAGCTAATAAAACTGGAATTGTGCAAAATACAGATTTTTTAGATATATATCAAAAAGCATTAATTAATAAAATACTAAAACAAAAAGAAGGCATAGAATATTTTTCTTTTGGAGGAGGAAATTTAGCAGAAAGAGAAGTAATATTTTTTATTCCTAGTAAAAGAAAAATAGATGAAGAGGAAAAAATAGCATATATACAAGATAAAATAGCAGTTATTAGAATTATTATTCCAAAAGAAAAATACGAACATCGTGAATATTTAGGAGGAATTTTAAAACTAGGTGTAGAAAGGAAAAAAATAGGAGATATTATTATTAAAGATAATCAAGCTGATATTATTGTAATAAGAAATATACTAGACTTTTTGCAAACAAACTTGCCATGTTTAACAAGATTTAAAAATGCCATTATACAAGAAATAGATATAAATAAAATAAATGAAAAAAAGTTACAATTTGAAGAAAAAATTATTCAAATATCTTCTAACCGTTTAGATAACATAGTTTCAGAACTAGCATGCACATCAAGAAACAAAGCGGTTCAAATAATTGATTCAGAAAGAGTTTTTATAAACGGAAAAATAGAAACAAAACTAACAAAACAGATAAAAGAAAAAGATATTATTACTATAAGAGGAAAAGGAAAATATATCTATGATAGTGAAATTGGAAATACAAAAAGCGGCAGAATTAAGTTGAAAATTTTAAAATATATCTAAAACTATTATAAATTTATTGAATAATTGCAAAAACAATTATATAATAGTGAAAATTAGAAGATTAAAATAGGAGAAATAAATGAATAAAACTAAAAGAAAGATATTTGAAACCTCAATGAAGTTATTTGCAGAAAAAGGATATGATGCTACAAGTATTGAAGAAATAACAGCAACGGTGGGAGTTGCAAAAGGTACTTTATATTATCACTTTTCTAGTAAAGAAGAGATTTTTAACTTTTTAGTAGAAGAAGGAATGAAACTATTAAAAAATAGTATAGATATAAAAACTTCAAAACTTACCAATTCAATAGATAAATTAAAAGCTGTTGTATTAATACAAATTAAAATATTGGTAAAATATGAACAATTTATATGTATATTGCTTAGCCAAATATGGGGAACAGAAAAAAGAAGTATTTTATGTAGAAATTCTCTTTTTGACTGTATAAATACAGTAGAGGAAATTATAGCAGAAGGTATAAAAAAAGGTGAGATAATAGATGTAGACCCAAAAGTAGTAGCTCCAGAAATTTTTTCTTTAACATGTTCTAGTTTAATATATAAATTAAAATCAGGAAAAGACATAGATGAAATAAAATTATATCATGAATTAGAAAAATCTATGATACAAGGATTAAGAAAAAAATAAAACAAATAAATGCTGATTTTATTAGTACTAGCTTAACAAATAAGTTAAATCTTCTGAGCATTAACTTTCCGTAAGAAAAAAACTAAAAAAAGTTTATTTTTTGCTTGACATTTATATGTAGTTTGTAATAGAATTGTTATGAAATAAAAAGAAAGAGATTTAAGATGAATTTTATCTAAAAATGTAAAATAAAATTATCTTAAATAAAACAAAGGAGGCGCTTTTACATTGTCTAGATCTGGCATCGTAAATGTAAGAATGGTAATTACAGAAGAAAAAATCTTATCTAATATAGACAAGATTGAAAAAATGATTAATCCAAACAATAAAAAACAAATAATACAATTAGAAGATGATACATATTTTAAAGATTTAATAGAATCTATAAAAACATATCTAATAGAATATCCTAAAAAGAAAAATTTTCCAAAGAGCGTTTATAAAGCTGCCTATGGTTTGGTAGAATATGCAACAAATCAATTTGAAGAAAATACAAAAAGAATAGAAGAATTGATTAGACAAAGAGAAAAAAATATAGGCTTAGCATCAAGATTAAAAGAAGTTTTAGCTATTGTAGAAAATAAAGAAGAAAACTGGAAAGAAAGTATTAATGAAATATCTTCAGATTTTTCAGATGATATAATAGAAACATTAGGAATAATAGGAAGAGCAAAAGGAAAAAAATCTCAAAATTATGAAGATGCTATAAAATTAGTTAATGCAAGAATAGTTAATTTGGAATCTAATCTACATATAGAAATAGATATGGAAAGAATAGAAGATAGATCAAAAGCATTAAGCTA
>CAUWGC010000024.1:0-14745 GCA_963558405.1 uncultured Clostridia bacterium | reverse complement strand
AAAAACATCGAAATCGTAATCATGGTTATTGGAAATTTGAAACTAAGCGCCAAAAAAAATTAAAATTTGAAAATGGAAAATAAGAATTTTATCAGTAGCTATATTTCAAATTTCTATATTATTAGCAATAGTGTAAACAAAAAAGTTGACAGAAAAAAGTAATAAGTAAATCATAAATTACAATTTAGTGATTTGTTAGATAAATAGTAATTTGTAGGGAGGAACAATGTCTTTAATAAGTGTAAATAATTTGACTTTTGGATATGATGGAAGTTTTAATAATATATTTGAAAATGTTTCATTTAATATAGATACAGATTGGAAATTAGGACTAATAGGTAGAAATGGTAAAGGAAAAACTACATTTTTAAAGCTATTACAGGGAAAATATGAATATAGAGGAACAATATCAAAAAGTGTAGATGTTGATTATTTTCCTTTTGAAGTAACTAATAAAAATAGAATGTCAATAGAGATAGTAAATGAAATTGCTCCAAATGTTGAGGATTGGGAAATTATAAAAGAATTGAATTTATTAAATAGTGATATAGAAATTCTTTATAGAAATTTTAATTTATTAAGTGGTGGAGAACAAATAAAAATACTTTTAATTAGCTTATTTTTAAAAGGAAATAATTTCTTGCTTATAGATGAGCCTACAAACCATTTGGACATAGAAACAAGAAATAATTTAGTTGATTATTTGGAAAAGAAAAAAGGTTTTATATTAGTATCTCACGATAGAATTTTTTTAGATAAAGTTGTAAATCATATTATTTCTATAAATAACACTAATATTGAAATACAGCAGGGTAATTTTTCATCTTGGAAAGAAAATAAAGACAGACAAGATAATTTTGAAATAATGCAAAATGAAAAATTACAAAAAGATATAAATAAACTTGAAATTGCTTCAAAAAATACTGCAAAATGGTCTAATGAGGTTGAAAAGTCAAAATATAAAACAAGCAATTCAGAATCAAAGATAGACAGAGGTTACCTAGGACATAAGTCTGCTAAAATGATGAAAAAGTCAAAAGTTATGGAAGGGCGAATTGAAAAGGCAATAGATGAAAAAACTAATTTATTAAAAAATATAGATAGAAATGATAGTTTAAAAATAATTCCAATAGGAAGTAGAAAAAGTCCATTGATTTTAGCAAATAACTTACAAATAAAATACAATGAAAAAATAATATTCTCTCCAGTTTCATTTGAAGTAGAAAATGGAGATAGAATTGCAATAGTTGGAAAAAATGGAATAGGAAAATCAAGTATATTAAAATTGATTTTAGGTCAAGAGATACAATATAACGGAGAATTAAAAATAGCAAATGACTTAAAAATATCTTATGTATCACAGAATACAGACTATTTAAAAGGAAACTTAAAAAACTTTTCACAAGATAATAAAATAGATGAAAGTATTTTTAAAGCAATGTTATCTAAAATGGGATTTTCAAAATTAGATTTTGATACTAAAATTGAAGAAATGAGCGAAGGACAGAAAAAGAAAATTTTAATTGCAAAAAGTATATCAGAACAAGCTAATATTTATATATGGGACGAGCCATTGAATTATATAGATATACTAACAAGAGAACAAATAGAGGACTCAATCTTAAAATATAATCCAACACTAATCTTTGTTGAACACGATACAACTTTTGTAGAGAAAGTAGCGACAAAGATTATAACAATAGAAAAATAAGTGTGCGAGAAATTACAAGTTATAGAGTAGTTTTAAGAGTGATATTTAAAATATTGCTCTTTTTTTCTGTCAAATTTATAATTAAATAATTTGCACATTTCTCAAATTCAAAAGATTATATTAGAATAAATTTGAGGAGGGATAAGGAAATGGAAGAATTATTTAATAGATCTATTTTAGATCAACTATATGATTCAATAAGTGATGATTTTGAAACAATGCTATTAAAGAAAAAGAATCTTGATGGTAAATTTACAGAGTCATTAAAAGTAGAAGAAGAATTAATTTATTTGATTAAAAAAGTAGTTAAAGATGAAGAAAAGTTAAACCAAATAATTGATAAATTAAATAAATTTGAACTTGCCATTGGTAATGAAACTGACTTACTTTGTAAACATTATTACAAATTAGGAATAGTTGATAGTAAAAAAATATTGATGGAAATAGGAGAATAAAGGTATGGAAGAAATCGCAGGTAATTTTTTTGATAATTATGAAGAAGGTTTTTTAGAGTATTTAGAAGTTCATAAAGCACAAGCATTAAAAGATAGAGAAGACTATCAAACATTAAATAAAAAGATATCAGAACTAAAGTATAAATACCCAAATGTAAGAACATTTTTAGAAGAAAAAGAACCAATAGATTTAAGAGATGATGAACAATATGCAATACTTAATGTACTTGATTATGAAACTGAACTTGATGTTATTGAGTTAAAAGAAAGTTTTAAATTAGGTTTTAAAGAAGCATTAATCTATTTAAATAATATGGGAATGTTAAAATTAAACTAGTTTAAAGGGACGGATAATTTAAAAAATCTGTCCTTTTTATTATGCAATAGAAAAGAAAGAGAGTGTGATAAATTATGGAAAATGAAGAATTAAAAAATAAGTTAATTGAAAAATTAGAAAGGGAATTAACAGATTTTAAAGATAGTTTAAAGGGACTACCTGCAGAACAAATAATAGACAATAGTTATAAAATAACATGTATGCAAACGATACAAGATTATTTAGCATACGATAAAGATTATTCAAAATTCGAACTTAAAACATTACTTAAAAGGGAACATATATTACAAGAATGCTATGATGATTGGCTATCTAATGATGGTAGCTTAAGAGAGGCTTTAGAATTTTCAATAGATGATACGATAGACCTTATTAGAGATAATGAGGTCAAAAAAGAACGAAATAAAGATGCAAGATAAAGAAAAAGGAGGTGCAAAATTATGCCTAAATTTGTACCAAAAGAAGTTGTAAAACAAGCAAAAGAAATTGATTTACTAACTTATTTTATGAACAATAATCCATCAGAACTTGTAAGAAAAGGTACTAATACATATTCCTTAAAAAGTCATGATAGTGTCATTATAAGTAATGGATTATGGCATAGATTTTCAACACATCAAGCAGGAAAGTCAGCAGTTGATTATCTTATTAAAGTAGAAAATATGACATTACAAGAGGCAGTTTCAAGTGTATTAAATAGAAATATAGATACATATATTAGACCTCAATATAGTAATGAAAACGAACCTAAAACAATAGTAATTCCAGAAAAAGCGAGTACCAATAAACAAGTTATAGAGTATCTAAAAAACAGAGGAATTGACGAAGAAATAATAAATGATTGCATAAATAAAAAGATTATTTATCAAGAAAATAAAACCAATAATGCAGTATTTTTAGGGTACGATAATGATAACAATATTAAATATGCAGGGTGCAGAAGTACAAATGAAAAAAGAATAATGAGAGATGCAAAGGGGAGTTCAAAAGAGTATTCTTTTAGAATGTTAGGAGCAGAAGAATGTAATTCATTACATATATTTGAAAGCAGTATAGATTTATTATCTTATGCAACATTATTAAAAAATAAGGGATATGATTATACAAATCAAAATCTTTTATCACTTGCAGGAGTGTATCAACCAAGTTCTAATATAGAACAAAGTAAAGTACCAATAGCAGTACAAAACTTTTTAAATAAAAACGCAAATATAAAAGATATTGTATTACATTTTGATAATGATATAGCAGGAAGAAATGCAACAAAAGCAATGCTATATGCACTTGATAAGTACAATGTTTATGATATTCCTGCTCCTTATGGTAAAGACATAAATGATTACTTATGTTACAGCATAGGGTTAAAAAATAGGCAAGAAATTGACAGATATAAAATGAAAAAAGAACAAAATAGAGTACCAATATAGGTACATTTAAAAATGTAAAAAAAGGATTTCTTGTCCTAGCAAGCACTGAATTTGTTCACACGAAAATATCGTGTTTCAAAATTCTATTCTATGGGGAAACCCCAATCCCCATTTTTAAATGAGTAAAACAGGAGGGAGAGATTTGAGAAAAAGATATATAAGAAAAGATATAATGCTTAATGAATTAGAGAATGAAAAGTTAATTGCAGATTGTCAAAGATGTAATCTTTCTTATGGAGAATATTTTAGAAGATTGTTAATGAATGAAAATATAAAAGAAAAGCCTGGCAAAGAATTTTATGTGATAATGAAACAACTTTCTAAAATAGGAGTTAATCTTAATCAAATAGCAAAGAAAGCAAATCAAACAGATAAAATAGATAAAGATTATTATAAGAGTGAAGCAAATAATTGGCACAAATTTGCAGAAGAAGTAAAAAATAAATTTTTGTAGGAGGTGGTAATTTGGCAGTAACAAAAATATGGAAAGTTGTTAAAAGAATGGATCATGTTATAAGTTATGCTAAAGATGAAAATAAAACGAAAATTGAATTTAATCAGAAATATGAAATGTTGGTAGATGACTTGCAAAATGTAATTGATTATGCAAGAAATTCAGATAAAACAGAAAAAGAATATTTTGTTACAGGAATAAATTGTGATTCAGATTCAGCTTATGAAGAAATGCAAGATACAAAAAGATATTATAATAAAAAAGATAAAATTTTAGCATTTCACGCATATCAATCTTTTGCAGAGGGAGAGGTTACTCCAGAATTAGCACATCAGATTGGTGTGCAACTTGCAAATGAAATGTGGGGAGATAGATTTCAAGTAGTAGTTACAACTCATCTTAATACTAATCATATACATAATCACATAGTGCTTAATTCTGTTTCTTTTGAAGATGGTTTGAAATATTATGATAATCATACTAATTATGCAAAAATGAGGCATATATCAGATGAACTTTGTAAGGAATATGGATTAAGTGTAATAGAAGAAAAAGCAACAAAGAAAAAAATGAACTATGATAATTTTTATAAGAAATCTTTATATACTGACAACTATTCTAATAATGCAAAACGAGATTTAGATTTAGCAATTAGACAAGCATATTCTTATGATGACTTTTTATACTTAATGAAAAAATTAGATTATGAAATTATTTTTAGAGCTAATAAAATAAGTATTAGAAAAGAACCATATAAAAGAAACATTAGAATAGAAAGAAGATATGGAGAAAATTATTCAATAGAAAATATAAAAAGAAGAATAATAGAAGAACAAGCAGTTCGAGTTCCGTTTATAGAAAATGTTTATAATTATAGAAAAGTTAATTATCCTTTTGCAAAAAGGCACAAAAGAGCCAAAGCGAAAGGATTTATTGCTTTATATTATCATTATTGTTATTTGCTAAAAGTTTTTCCAGATAATGTACCACAACAAAGATTACCACCAAGTATTAGAGCAGATGTTTCAAGAATGGAACAATTATCTGAAGAAGCAAGATTTTTAGCAACACATAAAATAAAAACATTTGAAGAATTAAGTAATTATCAAGATGATGTGAATTTTAAAATAAAAGAAATACTAGACCAAAGAGAAAGACTTTGGGCAAAAAGAAAGTTATCAAAAGATGGAAATGAAATGCACGAATATGCAGAGCAGATTTCATCTTTAAATGATAAATTAGTTAAATTAAGAAAGAGGGTGGAATTATGTGAAGATATTAAAACAAGAGTACCGAAGATAGATAATAATTTATCTGAATTAGATACACAAGAAGAAATGGAAAGAGAAACAAAAGAGAGAAAAAAAGAGAAAAGAAAAAAAGGAAAGGAGTAAATGATATATGAGTGTTAATGGAGATGTATCAGAACAAGTAGTAAGATTAAGTTTAGAGGGATTTGAAATTTTAGCAAGACTAACTGGTAGTGGAGCAAAGAATGTTGCTGCAATGATTTATACTATTATGAAAGATAAAAAACAAACAAAAGGAAAGATTAGACTTAATAATATGTTAAAAACAGGAAAGCCTTTAAAAATATTTACAGTAAGCAGAGAAGATTTAAAAACATTTGCAAGAGAGGCAAAAAATTATGGTATTTCATATTGTGCTTTAATCAATAGAAATAACAAAGACATTGATGGAATGGTAGATGTTATGGTTAAAGATGAAGATGCTTCAAGAATAAATAGAATTGTTGAAAGATTTAAACTAACAACAACAGATACTGCAAGAATGGATACTGTTATTACAAAATCTATTGAAGATAGAGAGGCAGAAAAAAGAGAAAAGGGTATTCCAGAAAAATCAAAGGAACAACAGCTAGAAGATTTACTTGCTAAAAAGCCTATGCAAACAGAAGAAACCTCAAAAGCAAATTTCAATATGGCAAAGACGGAAAAAGACCCTCTGTCAGAGCCTTCCTCAACGACTTCCAAAATGCAAGAAGGGGTATCTAAAGGAGCAAAGAAACCATCTGTAAAGAAAGAACTTGCAGAACTTAAAGTTGAAGCAAAGAAATTAGATGAACAAAAATCTAAAGAAAAGGTTAAAGTAAATATAGTACCTGTTCAAAATAATAAAAAAGCAAAATCAAAATCAAGTAGATAAGGAGGAGTGTTCAATGGAAGAAATGAGAACAATTAATTTAGATAAATATGATTATCGACTAATATTAAATGCATTAAATGAATTTAGAAATATAAAAATACAAGAAAATGTTGATATAGAAATCATAGATAAGTTAATGTCAAAATTGTTAAAAGCCCCTGTAAATAAAAAGATGTTATCTTTAAATAGAACTGCAAAGGGAAAATTTACAAGCAATGAAGCAAGATGAAAAAAGAATAATGAGAGTGTTGTATGTAATAGGAATTATTCCAATTATTTGGATTGCTCTCCTTTTAGCTCCTTATACTAAAGGTGGACTTATAGAAATAATAAAAAATGGTAGTGCTGCATTAAATCAGCCATTTAAAATAGTTATTGTAGAGAATAGCATTAGAACTATTCTTATTTTTTTGATTATTTATATATTTTCAATCTTATTATATGAATCAACTAGAAAAAATTATAGGAGGAGAGAAGAAAATGGTTCAGCCAAATGGGGCGAGGCAAAGGAATTAAATAAAAAATACAAACAACCTAATAATTATAATAAATTGCTTACTAAAAATGTTTCTGTTGGATTAAATGGAAGAAAGCATAGAAGAAATGTTAATGTATTAGTTATTGGTGGTTCTGGTGCAGGAAAGACATTTAGTTATTGTAAGCCAAATGTAATGCAATGTGCAACATCGTATGTTATACTTGATCCAAAAGGAGAAATTGTAAGAGATACAGGTTATTTATTAGAAAAAGAACGGATATGAAATTAAAGTATTAGACTTAATAAATATGGAGAAATCGCATTGCTATAATCCGTTTGTATATATAAAAACAGATAATGATGTTCAAAAATTAGTAACAAACCTTTTTAAATCAACAACACCAAAAGGAAGTAGCACAAACGACCCATTTTGGGATACTGCTGCAAGTATGTTGCTTTTAGCTTTAATATTTTATTTGAAATATGAAGCTCCTGAAGAAGAACAAAACTTTGTAATGGTAATGGAATTACTACGAGCAGGAGATGTTAAAGAAGATGATGACGAATATGTTAGTCCTCTTGATATGTTATTTAATAGATTAGAAACAAGAAACCCAGAACATATTGCTTTAAAATATTATAGAGCATATCATTCAGGTTCAGCTAAAACATTAAAATCAATACAAGTAACTCTTGCTGCAAGACTTGAAAAATTTAATTTAGAGAGTATGGCACAACTTACACAAACAGATGAATTAGACTTGCCAAGTTTAGGAGAAAAGAAAGTTGCATTATTTGCAATTATTCCAGATAATGATACATCATTTAATTTTTTAGTTAGTGTTTTATATACACAACTTTTTCAACAATTATTTTATTTAGCAGATTATAAATATGGTGGCAGTTTACCAATACATGTACATTTTGTTATGGATGAGTTCGCTAATGTAAGTTTACCAGATGATTTTGATAAAATATTATCAGTAATGAGGTCAAGAGAGGTATCTGTTTCTATAATATTGCAAAATTTAGCACAATTAAAAGCCTTATTTGAAAAACAATGGGAATCAATAGTTGGAAATTGTGATGAGTTTTTATATTTAGGTGGTAATGAACAAAGCACCCATAAGTATGTTAGTGAATTATTAGGAAAAGAAACAATAGATACAAATACTTATGGTAGGAGTTATGGTTCACATGGCAGTTATTCTACAAATGACCAAATCGCAGGTAGAGAACTATTGACACCAGATGAGGTAAGAATGCTAGATAATAATTATGCTTTACTTTTTATTAGAGGAGAAAGACCAGTAAAAGATTTCAAATTTAATTTAAAAGAACATTTTAATAGCATAAATACACCTATTGGAAATAAAGAAATAAAACCATATATACATGGAGGAACAGAAAATTCAATAGGTACAATATCATTTAATTTAGATGATATGGAAATTGATACAAAAGAAATTATAGATTTAGAAACAAATGAACTTGATGTTGAATTATTATCAAGTGAAGAAATCGAAAATATGTACAAAGAAGATACAAAAAATGCTAATAGTATCTAAAAGACCAAAGTTATATCTAACAAATATACTTTGGTCTTTTTTTGTACCCAAAAATAAAAATTAAGGAGGATTTTTGATATGGAAAATAAGAAAAAAGGAAATTTTAAAGTATTTTTAAAGAAAACATTAAAAAGAGGAGCAATAATTATAGGTTATGTTATTGCTTTAAATGTAGCTGGGCAAATTCACTCATTTGCAGCAGATGACCCAATAGCTATTGTTGATAATTTATCTAATTTTATATTTGGATTAATAAGAGCAGTTGGAATGATTATATTAGGATTTGGAATTGTTCAAGTAGGTATGAGTTTAAAATCTCATGATCCAACACAAAGAGCAAACGGAATAATGACTTTAGCAGGTGGAGTTGTAATTACATTTGCAAAAGAGATTTTAAATATTATTACAGGTGGATAAAGATTAAGGCAGTTTCATCTGCCTTAATAAATTAATTTTAGAATGGAGGTGCTAGATGTGAATTGGATTGTAGGAAATTTACAGAATGCATTAGATACATGGAATGGTAAATTATCAGAAATTTATATGTTAGTCACACAAAGTCCAGCAGATTTCAAAGGTGGAGCAATATGGAATATTATTTTAAATATAAATGGAGCTTTACAAGCAATAGGTTTAGCATTACTTGTTTTATTTTTTGTTGTTGGAGTAGCAAGAACTTGTACTAATTTTTCAGAATTAAAAAGACCAGAACAAGCATTAAAACTATTTTTAAGATTTGCAATAGCAAAAGGAATTGTTACTTATGGATTAGAACTAATGTTAGCAGTATTTAAGATAATACAGGGAATAGTAACAACAATTATGGCGAAAAGTTCATTTCAAGCAAGTGCTATGACTCTGCCACAATCAATTATTGATGCAATCAATAAATGTGGATTTTTTGAGAGTATTCCTTTATGGGCAGTTACACTATTAGGTGGACTTTTTGTAACAGTATTATCATTTATTTTAATTCTAACAGTATATGGAAGATTTTTTAAATTATATATGTACACAGCAATAGCTCCAATACCATTATCATCTTTTGCAGGAGAAGGAACACAAAATATAGGAAAGAGCTTTTTAAAGAGTTATATAGCAGTTTGTTTAGAAGGTGCAATTATAGTTTTAGCTTGTGTAATCTTTTCAGCATTTGTAACAACCTCGCCGAGTGTTGATACTGGTGCTGCAACAGTTACTATGGTATGGAAATATGTTGGAGAGCTAATATTTAATATGTTAGTTCTGGTAGGAACTATTAGAATGTCAGATAGAATTGTTAGAGAAATGATGGGATTATAGGAGGAATGCTTTATGAGTGAAACAAGACAATTAGAAAATGCTTATGTAATTGATGTTGGTTATAGAAAAGAACAACCTATTGCTTTTGTAAAAATGAATAATGAATATGTTATTGGTTTTGGATATGAAATTAAAGACAACAAGATTGATTGGCAATATGGTTATTATTATTTGACAGATTTTGAAAAAGCAAAAACAGATTTTAAAAGAGTTTTAGCAGGAGAAAATTTAGCTGATACTTTTAGTGAGAAGGAGGAAGATAAAATTATGGAAGATTATCAATTTTATAGTGTTGAAGAAGTTATGAAAATTTTAAAAGATAAGGAAAAATTATTATATGTTGATGATGGATGTGATGAGGTAGTAATTAAGTTTGAAGATCTACCAGATGTTATAGTTGATATAAATACCAAAAGTGGAATGACAGATTTGAAAATATATGATTACCAAAATCCATCAATGACACCACTTGCAACTACAATGGGAATATTTTTAGATAAGTGTAATCCTGATTTAAGAGAAAAAATTATTGATAGATTTGTAAAATTACAACAAGGAGAGATTGAAGTCAAAGATTACAAAATGATAGATGAATACATACTCGAAGAAGCAAGAGATAAGTTGGAACAAGAGAAAAAAACAAAAGCAAAAAGAAATAAGGAGGCAAGATAGATGGAAGTTAAAATAAACAAAGATATTAGAGAATTTAGTGAGAGTATATTTTTTGGATTGTCTTTAAGGCAGTTCATTTTTTCTGTAATAGCTTGTATTGTTGCAGTTGTTTTATATTTTGTACTCAAACCATATTTAGGGCTAGAAACTTTATCGTGGGTTTGCATACTAGGTGCTGCACCTTTTGCTGTACTTGGATTTGTTAAATATAACGGAATGACGGCAGAAAAGTTTATTGTTGCAGTAATAAAATCAGAGTTTTTGACACCTAAAAAATTAACATTTAAAGCAACAAATATATATGCCCAAAACTTTAAACCAACTATTGATAAAAAGTTAAAACAAAGTTTGCTAAAACCACAGAAAAAGAAGAAAGAAAAGAAAGATAAAAAGAAGAAAAAGGAGGTAAAAAATAATGAGAACTCTTAATAAGATTTTTAAATTAGATAAAGAAAAATTCAAAATACCGAGATGTGTTCAGGATATTATTCCGATAAAAGCAATATGGGAAGATGGAATTTTTCAAGTAAGTAAAAATAAATTTTCAAAATCATTTAAGTTTATGGATATTAATTATGCAGTTGCTAGTAAAGAAGATAAAGAAGCAATGTTTTTAGATTATTCTGATTTATTAAATTCATTAGATGTTGGAGCAATAACTAAAATTACAATAAATAATAGAAGAATAAATAAATTAGATTTTGAAAAAACAATATTACTAGATGAAAGTAATGATGAACTTAATGATTATAGAAAAGAATATAACAAAATGCTTATATCTCAAGCAAAAAATGCAAATGAGATAGTGCAAGAAAAGATAATAACAATATCTGTTTATAAGAAAAATGTCGAAGAAGCTCGAAATTATTTTAATAGAGCAGGTAGTGAATTGATAAGTAGATTCAATACATTAGGCTCAAAATGTGTTGAATTAGACGCAAAAGAAAGATTAAGAATAGCACATGATTTTTATAGAACAGGAGAAGAAACCTCATTTAGATTTGATATACACGAAACAATGAAGAAAGGTCATAATTTTAAAGATTTTATTTGCCCTGATACAGTAGAACTTGAAAGAGATTACTTTAAAATGGGAGATAGATATGGGAGAGTATTATTCTTAAAGGAATATTCTAGTTATATCAACGATGATATGGTAACAGAACTTACAGACTTAAATAAAAATATGATGTTATCAATAGATGTTATTCCAATTCCGATGGACGAGGCAGTAAAAGAGGCAGAAAATCGTAGATTAGGTGTAGAAACGAACATTACAAACTGGCAGAGAAAACAGAATGCTCAAAACAATTATTCTGCAATAATACCTTATGATATGGAACAACAGAGAAATGACTCAAAAGAAATGTTAGATGACTTGACTATTCGTGACCAAAGAATGTTTTTAGGAGTTATTACAATGGTAATAACAGAAGAATCAAAAGAAAAATTAGAAAGTGTGACAGATGCAATTTTAAAAATAGCTAGTAAAAATCTATGTCAGCTTGGAATATTAAGATTTCAACAATTAGATGGACTTAACACAGTATTACCGTTTGGAGTTAGAAAAATAGATGCAGTAAGAACTTTAACTACTGAAAGTTTAGCAGTATTTATGCCATTCAAAGTGCAAGAAATTAGGCACGAGAATGGTATTTTTTATGGTCAAAATGCTATTAGTAAAAATATGATTATTGCAGATAGAAGACAACTTTTAAATGGAAATTCATTCATTTTAGGAGTATCTGGTAGTGGTAAATCATTTGCAGGTAAACAAGAAATAACATCAATTAGATTAAGAGATCCAAATGCAGATATTATTTTAATAGACCCAGAATCCGAATATGCACCACTTGTTAAATCTTTAGGTGGAGAGGTTATTAAAATATCAGCAGTAAGTAATAATCACATAAATGCAATGGATATGAACTCTCAATATGGAGATGGAGCAAATCCAGTAATATTAAAATCTGAATTTATATTATCTTTGTGTGAACAACTAATTGGTAGTGGAAATCTCGGACCGAAACAAAAGTCAATAATTGATAGATGTACTGCTAATGTTTATAGAGTATTCCAACAAGGCAATTATCAGGGAATACCACCAACTTTGCAAGATTTTAGGGAAGAACTATTGAAACAACCAGAAGATGAGGCAAAAGAAATAGCACTTGCAATAGAATTATTTACAAATGGTTCTTTAAATACATTCGCTATGAACACTAATGTAAATACATCTAATAGTTTGATATGCTATGATATTTTAGAGCTAGGAAAACAATTACAACCAATAGGAATGTTAGTAGTATTGGATTCTATATTGAATAGAATTACTGCTAATAGAACAAAAGGAAAGAATACATATATTTTTATTGATGAAATATATTTATTATTTCAATATGAATATTCTGCAAATTTCTTATTTACACTTTGGAAAAGGGTTAGAAAATATGGAGCTTTCTGTACAGGTATAACACAAAATGTTGAAGACTTATTACAAAGTCATACTGCTAGAACTATGCTTGCAAACTCTGAATTTATAATAATGCTTAATCAAGCAAGTACAGATAGAATTGAACTTGCAAAATTATTAAATATATCAGATTTACAGATGAGCTTTATAACAAATGTAGGAGCAGGAGAAGGACTTATAAAAGTAGGTTCATCATTAGTTCCTTTTGTTAATAAATTTCCAAAGAATACAGAACTATATAGGCTGATGACAACTAAACCAGGAGAATCTTAATGAATAAAGTATATAGTTTAATTTTAATACTACTAATAGTTATTTTAGCTATTAGTAGTTATTTTTTTATAAAAGAAATTGCAGAAAATAAGAAAGAAAATGAATTGTTTGAAGAATTGCAGGAAGTAGTGCAGGAAGAAGAAAAAACGACCGCCCAAAATCAAATTACAGACAATTTAAAAAATGAAACAAGTAATTTATCATCTAAAAATGTTGGAAATTACAATTTAGAAAGCATTTCCAAAATAAATGCAGACATAATTGGGTGGCTTAAAATTGATGGAACAAATATAAATTATCCTGTTATGCAAAATGGAGATTTCTATCTTCATAGAAATGTTTATAAAAATTATTCAAGTAGTGGAACTCCATATTTAGCAGAGCATTGTAATTTGAAAACAAGTGATAACTTAATTATATATGGTCATCACATGAAGAATAGTACAATGTTTTCTAATTTAGATAATTACAAGAATTATAATTATTATAAGAACCACAAATATATTAAGTTTTATACATTAGAAGATAATAAAACTATTAAAAATGATTATGAAATAGTATTTGCATTTAAAACAGTTGCTTATTCTGATAAAGGCTTTAAATATTATAATTATACAAAGTTTTATGATGAAAATGATTTTAATTCATTTGTAGAAAAATGTCGAAATTATGAGTTTTACAATACAAATGTCAAAGTGAATTATGGAGATAAGCTAATTACATTATCTACTTGTGAATATTCACAAAAAAATGGAAGAATGGTAATTATAGCGAAGAAAATATAAAAGTCTGGAGGTGGTATAAATGCCAGATATAAAGTTAAAAGAAAAAAGTATAATAAAACAATTAGATAAAAAAGTAGTACAAACACAAAACTTTAAAAACAATTTAGTAACTACAAAAGAACGATTAAATGAATTTACATCAAAAGAAGAAAATACTTCAGCAGAAAATTATGCAAGTAATCATATTCAAAATGATATAAGTTATCTATCAAGAAAAGGTGCGACAAAGAGTAATGAAATAGGGAAAAAATCATTAGAAAATACAAAACAGAATATCATAAAAAGTAAAGAAAAAATATCAAACATTAAATCTAAAATAAAACAGAAGAAAGCACAGCAAATTAAAAATGCAGTAAAAAAACGAACAATAAAAAATGGAACTCAAAAAAGTATTAAATATGCAAAAAATGGAGCTAAACTTACTAAAAAAGGAATAAAAACATCTGAACAAGTTGCTAAAAATAGTGCAAAAGTGGCAAAACAAAGTGTTAAAGCAAGTAAAAGAGCAATAATGATTGCTAAAAGAACAGCACAATTAACTATAAAAGCAGTTAAGGTAACTGTGAAAGCAACAATAGCAACAATAAAAGCAATAATTGCTGCAACAAAAGCTATTATTTCTGCAATAGTTGCAGGAGGTTGGG
>CAUWGC010000023.1:0-15831 GCA_963558405.1 uncultured Clostridia bacterium | reverse complement strand
TACTTTACAAGCGACTTATCAGCCTTTTACTCTTTAAAAAGTGTCAAATTCAGGATTGTAATGTATTTCAAGCTTTTTTTACCTTTTAATTCATATAATCTCTTAATTTTTTGCTTCTACTTGGATGTCTTAATTTTCTTAATGCTTTTGCTTCTATTTGTCTTATTCTTTCTCTAGTTACCATAAATTCTCTGCCAACTTCTTCTAATGTTCTTGCTTTACCATCTTCTAGTCCAAATCTTAATCTTAATACTTTTGCTTCTCTTGGTGTTAATGTTTTCATTACATCATCTAATTGTTCTTTTAATAATGTGTATGCAGCTGAATCTTGAGGCGCAGGACTATCTTCGTCTTGTATAAAATCTCCTAAGTGGCTATCATCTTCTTCTCCTATTGGTGTTTCTAATGATACAGGATCTTGTGCTATTTTTTGTATTTCCATTACTTTTTCTACTGAAATATCCATTTCTTTAGCAATTTCTTCTGGAGTTGGTTCTCTACCATTTTGTTGTAATAAATGTCTAGATGTACGAATTAATTTATTAATTGTTTCTACCATGTGCACTGGTATACGTATTGTTCTTGCTTGATCTGCTATTGCTCTTGTTATTGCTTGTCTAATCCACCAAGTAGCATAAGTACTAAATTTATATCCTTTTGTATAGTCAAATTTTTCTACTGCTTTAATTAATCCCATGTTACCTTCTTGAATTAAATCTAGGAATAACATTCCTCTTCCTACATATTTTTTTGCAATACTTACTACAAGACGTAAATTAGATTCTGCTAATTTTTGTTTAGCATCTTCATCCCCCTCTAATATTCTTTTTGCTAAATCTAGTTCTTCTTCATATGAAAGAAGTGGTATCTTACCAATTTCTCTTAAATACATACGAACAGGATCATCTACACTAATCCCTTCCATACTAGCAAAATCAAAATCATCTATTTTTATATTTTCTACTTCTTCTAAATCTTCAATATCAGGTTCTAAATCTGCATCATCATCTTTTAATATATCTACACCTAATTCTTCAAATGCATCAAATACTTTATCCATTTGCTCTGGGTTTACTTCATTTAGTTCGCTTGCTAATTCACCATATGTTATTTTTCCCTTTTTCTTTGCTTTTTGTACAATATCTTTTACTTTGTCTTTTTCTGAAATTTCTTCTTTTTTTATTTCTTTTGAATCTTGTATTCTATCTTCATTTTCCATTACAAATACCTCCTATTTCATTTTGGCTAACATTAGAATTACTTTATTTAACTCTTGTACTAGTTCAGATTCTTCTTGTTTTGTTATTGTTCCACTTTCCAATTTTTTTAAAATTTCATTTTTTCTACTTATTACTCTTTCTTTTTTATAAAATTGAATTAAATCTGAAAGACATTTATCTACATCAGTAATTTCAAAATCTTCTGCCATTATACTAGTCAAATAGTTTATATCTTCATCTTCTTCAAACCAATCTAAACAATTACTAGTATTACTATCTCCTTTTTCTAAATGTTCATACAAAATTTTTATTATTTTTTTATTTCTTTCTGATTTTATATCATCCAAAGAAATATTTTGTTTTATATTTTTATAACATTTCTCCTCATATGTGATTATAAGGTATATGAGCATTTTTTCTCTTTTTAATGTTCCTTCTTGAATATTTTCTTTTGATTCTACTTTTTTTATTTGTATACTAGGTATTGATTTTTCAAGTACTTTTACACCCTTTTGATTTGCATACAATAATTTGTTTATTTGAGCATAAATAGCCTCTTGTGAAATACCATATTCTTTAGCAATTTTTTCTACATATACTTCTTTTTCTAGTTCACCATTTATTTTTGAAAGAATTTTTGCAATTTCATTTAAAAATTTAATTTTATCATTTGCATTTTCAATATTTAATTCTTTTTTTAAATTTTTAACTTTATATTCTACCAATGAAATTGCATTATTTATATATAAATTAAACCTATCTGCACCATATTTTACAATAAATTCATCAGGATCTTTTGCACCTTCTATTTGCAATATGCGAATATCGCAACCTAAATTTTGTAATATTTCTAAGCCCCTTAATGTAGCAGCTTGTCCAGCACCATCTGCATCATACCCTATTATAACTTGTTCACTATATTTTCTAAGTAGTCTACCTTGTGACTCTGTTAATGCTGTTCCTAATGATGCTACCGCATTATCTATTCCTCTTTGATGTAATGAAATTGCATCCATATAACCTTCTACAATAATAATTTTTTTTGAAGTATTATTTTTTGCAATATTCATACCAAAAAGGTGCCTTCCTTTGCTATATACAATTGTTTCAGGTGAATTCATATATTTTGGTTTACTATCATCAAGTACTCTTCCCCCAAAAGCAATAATTTTTCCTCTTATATCTTTTATTGGAAACATTAATCTTTTTCTAAATCTATCTAAATATCTTCCACTATCTGATTTTACAATCATGCTAGAAGCCATCATTTCTGAGTCTTTATACCCTTTTTGCTTTAAAAGCTGATATAATTCATCAAAATTACCAGAGTAACCTATTAAAAAGGATTTTAATGTTTTATTGTCTAACCTTCTTTTTTTTATGTACTCTTGTGCTATTTTAGAAGATGGTTTATATAAATTTTGATGATAAAACTCAGCAGCAATTTGATTTATCTCATATACTTTTGTTTTTAACTCCAGTTTTTGTTGGTCCTCGTTACTATCCAATACTGGTAATTTTATTCCTGCTCTATCTGCTAATTCTTCTATACTTTCTCTAAAAGTAATATTTTCTATTTTACTAAGAAAGTGAAAAA
Source organism: uncultured Clostridia bacterium (assembly GCA_963558405.1). Classification (GTDB taxonomy): domain Bacteria; phylum Bacillota; class Clostridia; order TANB77; family CAG-508; genus CAKNOI01. The sequence continues at coordinate 13,014 of CAUWGC010000023.1, read as the reverse complement.
CATTTCCTCCTACTCCACATCCAAAACAATGATAAATTTGCTTATCTGGAGAGACAGAAAAAGAAGGAGATTTTTCTTTATGAAATGGACATAATCCAAAGTAATTTCTTCCGCTTCTCTTTAATATTACATATTGTGAAATAATATCTACAATATCATTACTACTTCTTACTTCTTCAATAATATCATCGCTATAACGTAACATAATAAAAAACCTCCTCTCTTGTAAGTTTAGAAGTTTATGTTCTCTTGTTTTCCTCTATTCTATATTATTCGACAGTTTATTGTTAAATCCTCCTTATGTACACAAGAAAACAAAAAAGAATATAGCCATATAAGCTATACTCTCATAATTTATTTTAATTATTATCTTCTGTTCCATTAAATGGTATGAATTTATTTACAATATTTTCATTAATATCTTCCATGTTATGTTCTGGTAATTTATATTCTGCAAATGACATATTTATTTTGGTATCTACTAATTCTTCTATTTCTTCCTTTGAAGAATGTTCTGCAAGAACTAGTTCGCTTACTAAAATTTGTTTTGCATTTAATAACATTTTTTTCTCTCCAGTAGATAATCCTCCTTTAGCTTTTTGTTTAAATGCTAAATTACGAACAACATCTGCTATTTCGTAGATATCTCCACTTTTCATTTTTTCCATATTGTCACGATATCTTTTATTCCAATTCATAGACATTTCTGTCTCATTTTCTTCTAATACATTAATTACTTTTTCTGCTTCTGTTTTATCTATAATTCCTCTTACTCCAATTTCTTCTGCTTTATTGGTAGGAACCATAACTTTAACTTCACCTGGCATTTTTAATATGTAATATGATTGTTTTTCTCCTAATATATCTTTTTCCTCAATTGCATCTATTGTACCTGCTCCGTGCATTGGATAAACAATTTTGTCTCCTACATTAAACATGTAAGTCACTCCTTCCAAGAAATTAATTTGTTGAATTTAACTATAAAAGTAATTAATAAGCTTTCCGTTTCATTCACCTACATATTTATTATACAGCAAAATTTGGTAAAAGTCAAAAGATTTTCCAGCTTTATAAAGGCTAAAAATGCTTAAAAATCTTGTCCCAGTAGCATTTCACTATATCTTAGAAAATTTTACCACCAAAACAAGATTTTTACCAGTTAGTCGATTTATTTACTTGTAGAACCAAATCCACCTTTTCTAGTTCCTTCTGCTTTATCATCATCAGTTACTAAAAACTTACTAAAAATAGCTTGTCCTACAAAATCTCCTTTTTTAATTTCAATATCATGGTCTGAAAAATTATAAAAAGCAAACATAAAATGTCCATCATTATCTTCATTCCCATAATAATCTGCATCTATAATACCAACGCTATTTGCTAAAACCAACCCTTTTTTTAATGGGTTTGAACTTCTATTAAATAACATAAAAAATTCATCTGGTTCGCAATATGCTTTTAAACCTGTTTTAACAAGTACTGGTTTTTGTCCTGGTTTAAATACTGGAATAATTGTATCCTCTGCAGCTGCTATGTCATATCCTGCTGAATATTTAGTTTTTCGTTCTGGAAGTACAATTCCTTTATCTTCATATCCTTTTGCAATTTCAAATCCTCTTTTTCTATCCATTTTTTTCATCCTTTCTTTTTTGCAAATATTTTTATCATATTCTCTTTCTCATTCTACACTAACTTTATATTTTCTTCAAGTAAAATCAGTAACATTTTTACATTTTTCTACATATTATATTAATAACAGTAAATAATTTTTGTATTAACTATAAACTTAGGAGATGATATTATATGGAAAAACAAAAGAAACAAATAACATTAAGTGAACTTCCTATTGACGTAACTGGCAAGATAATAGTTTTAAATTGTTCACGGAAGTCTTAAAAGAAGATTGCTTGATTTAGGAATGATACCCGGAACATATTTAAAGCCTATTTTTAAAGCTCCTTTTGGTGAACCAACTGCTTTTGAAGTTAGAGGAAGTGTTATTGCTCTTAGAAAAGAAGAAGCAAACTGCATTTTAATAGAAAATTAAAAAGAAATCTATAATTTCAATATAGATTTCTTTATAATTTTTATTTTTTATCTTTCTTTAATTCTGCATATCTTTTTATTTTCATTGTTGTAGTTTTCTCAAATTCATCTTTTTTTATTTCAAGATTTTTAATTGCTTTATAAGAAGTTAAGCCTTTATTTACTTCTTTTATCTTATTCCATATAATATCATGTATTTGTTCGTCTGATAAATTTTTACCATGATTTTTTTCTATTTCTTCGTATTCTGGAATAACTTTTGCAGAAATAATAAGTTCGTCTCCTTCTCCTTCTTTTCCATATACCATACATTCTTTTATCTCTGGTATTTTTCCAAGTAAAAGTTCTATTTCTTCTGGGTAAATATTTTTTCCATTTTGAGTAACAATTACATTTTTACATCTACCTGTTATATATAAAAATCCATCTTGATCTAAATATCCAATATCCCCTGAATGGAACCATCCATCTTGTATTGCTTCTTTAGTAGCTTCTTCATTTTCATAATAACCAAGCATTAGTGTTTTGCTCTTTATTAAAACTTCTCCTTCTCCATTTTCATTTGGATTATCTATTTTTATTTCTGCACAAATAACAGCTTTTCCTGCAGAACCAACCTTTGGTTCAAACTCTGGAGTTAATGCTGCAATTGGTGATGTTTCTGTTAAACCATATCCTTGTAGAAAGTTTATACCTATATCTTGTACCCATTTTCCAACTTTTGCATCAATTGGTGCTGCAGCTGATACTATAATTCTGATTTTTCCTCCAAGGTTATCATATATCTCTTTAAATACTTTTCTTTTAATATCTACGCCTACCACTTTTAAAGCATTAGTTACATGAATCATTGATTTTACAATACCATCTTTTTTGCTTTTTTCTATAGAAGCATTAATTTTTTTGTATAAGTTTTCTACTAATAAAGGTACTGTAAGAAGAGCTGTAGGTTGTAAATCTTTCATATTAGATTGAATATACTTTAAGCCTTCACATACCCCAATAGAACATCCACATGCCATTGGTAATAAAAATCCTATAGTAGATTCATATGTATGGTGTAGTGGTAAAATTGACATTAATCTATCTGTTGGATATAATTTTACATACGCTGAAACCGCATTAATATTTTCTGCCAAATTACGGTTACAAATCATAACCCCTTTTGCTTGAGATGTAGTTCCTGATGTAAAAATTAGTACTTTAAATTCATCTGGATCAATTTCTATTTCCATATAACTATTATCTCCAGACCTAACTAATTGTTCACCTTGTTTAATAATATACTCTATTCCCACATCTTTATTCTCTAGTGGTGTTGAATCATTCATTTGAATAAAATATTTTACTTCTTCTACATTATCTCTTATTTTTTTAATAACATCTTTTTTCTTTGTAGAATATATAACAGCTTCTGCATGTGATCTTTTAATTACGTTTTCTATTTCATTTTCTGGAAGTTCTTTATCAACAGGAACTGCAATTCCAACTCCACAAAGCATTGCCATATATGATACATACCAATAATATGTATTTTCTCCAATTATAACAACTCTTTTATCTTTTAGATTTAATAAACGATTTAAACCTGTACCTAAATTTATTACATCTTCCTTAAATCTACCATATGTCATAACTGTAAAATTTTCATCTTTATGATTAAATTTTTCCAGAATAAATGGCAAATCTTTGTATTCTTCTGTTGATTTTTTAAATACCTCTTTTATAGTCTGGTATGTTGTTGGCTCATAGTTTTTACTTTCTTTTCTATTTTTAATTTCTTCTTGCTTTTTTTCTAAGTCAACATTCATTTCCTCAATTTCATCTAAGCCTTCCATCTTAAACTTTGGAAACTTAAAATCTGGCATTTTAAAATCTCTTAATATTCTCATATACCTTGTCACTCCTCTATTTATCACTCTATTAATTAAACCACATTTATTAATTTTTGTAAATAGAAAAGTTTTCTTTTCGAACGATTGGTATAACTGCTTATTGTATTTATTTTTTATATTATTTACACAATCTATTTAGTTTCTTTAAAACCTTTTCCTAAAGCCTCTCTTGCATTTGTAACAACCATAAAAGCTCTTTCATCTATATTTTGTACAATTTGCTTTATTTGTACTATTTCACTTCGTGAAGCCACACAAAAAAGTACAATTTTTTCTTTTCCTGTGTACATTCCTTTTGCAAAAAAGCCTGTACTTCCTCTTCCTATTTTACTTCCTATCTCTTCTGATATATTTTCATATTTTTCCGAAATTATATATATCATTTTTGTAAAATAAATTCCTTCAAATACAATATCTATCATTTTCCCCATTAGATATATTGTAATAACAGAATATAGCCCTATTTCTATTTCTTTAAATACTAATACATTAGCTATAATTATAATTGTATCTATTAATATAATAATTGTTCCACTTCTATATTTAGGATTGTATTTTCTAATAATATAAGATAATAAGTCAGTTCCTCCTGTAGAACCATTTGCTTTAAGTACTAATGCTGTTCCTATTCCCATTAAAACTCCGCCATAAATACAAGATAACAATCGATCAGTTGTTATAGCATTCCATCTATCAAATAAATCAATAAATGTTGTTAACCCTATTGTACCAATTATAGATTTTAAAAATAACAATTTACCTTTTGAAAAAAAAGCTGCTATAAATAATGGAACATTTAAACATAGCATTACAATTCCTACTGGCAACTTAAATAAATAATATGTAATTGTAGCAATACCTGCAAATCCTCCTGATGATAGTTGGTTTGGAAGTAAGAAAAAACTAGTAGCAGCAGCCATCATTACACTTCCTAATAACAATACCAATATTTCACCTATTGTATTTTTAACCTTAATATATATTTTAGCTTTTTTATAATCCATAAAAATCACCTATATTACCATTATTAGCAATATTAGGTGATTTTATTCATTCTATAATTTTTAGTTCAAATTTACCTTGTTTTATTTTATCATTTTTTATAACTTTTGCTTTTACTTCGTAAATTTCTTCTAACTTTTTAATATTCTCTTTTTTGTGTCCAATTATATTATTTATATCTTCTTCATTTGCCAATATTTGAATCTTTTTTACTTTTGAATTTATCTTTTTTATTTTTTCTGATATTGCATCATACCAAATACTAGATTCAACTAATTGTCTAAATGCTGGATGATATGGACCTGCAATTACTTCGCTTGCTTCATTTTCTGGATTTGATATTGTATCTGTACTTTGAAGTCCTATTCTTATAACATCTATTTTTTTCTTTCTAAATAATATTACTATTTCTTTACATCTCTCAACTGCTTGTACAACTGATAAAGGCTCATATTTTCCTTCTTCCTGCTCTTTTGCTAACTTTGTACCTTTTATTACTAAAACAGGATAAATACGTACAATTTTTGGCTTTAACTTAATACAATCAATTGCTGTGTCTATTTCATCTTGTTTTGTACTTTCTGGTAATCCAATCATAATTTGATGTCCTAATTTAAATCCATATCTTCTTATTAATTTAGATGCTTTTCTTACATCTTCAAAAGTGTGCCCTCTTCTTATTTTTTCTAATATGTAATTATTACTTGTTTGAACTCCAAGTTCTATTGTCTTTACTTTATATTTTTTTAGCATTTTTAATATATCTTTATCTATTGCATCTGGTCTTGTTGATATTCTTATTCCATCTACCTTTTTTTCATTTACATATGGGTATGCTGCTTCTAATAATTCTTCTTGCTTTTCTTTATCTATTGCAGTAAAACTTCCACCATAAAAAGCAATTTCTTTATGTGCATCTATATTTCCTATGTAATTTAAAAATGTTTCTATTGTTGTTTTAACATCTTTTGCTGTTACCATTTTTGTTTGACCACTTATAGTTTTTTGATTACAAAAAGTACAATCATTTGGACATCCTAAGTGTGGAACAAAAATAGGAATAATATATTCCTTTTTCATAAAATATCACCTAACCTCTTCTAATGCTTTTTTAGCTGCTTCCATTTCTGCTGCTTTTTTAGTTTTTCCTATTCCAACTGCTAATATTTTTCCATTATATATTACTTCTGAAGTAAATGTTTTAGCATGATCTGGTCCTTCTTCTTTAATAATTTTATATTCAATATGAGCTATTCCATTTTCTTGTAATTTTTCTTGTAATACAGTTTTATAATCTTTTTGACCTACATGTTTTACAGCTTCATTAATTGGACCTTCCAAATTAGAAATTATAAATTTTTTTGCTTCTTCTATTCCAGAATCTAAATATATCGCTGCAATTACAGCTTCTACTGAATCTGCTAAAACACTTTGTCTTTCTTTTCCATTGTTTACAACTTCACTTTTACCTAAGAATAAGAAATCACTAAAATTATGCTTTTTTGCTATTTTATAAAGACTCTCTTCACAAACTACTTGTGCTCTAACTTTAGTCATTTCTCCTTCTGATAAATTACTATAATCTTTATATAAATAATCACTAGAAATATATTCTAAAATACTATCTCCTAAAAATTCTAATTTTTCATTACTATCTACTTTATTTTCATAAGCATATGATGTATGTGTTAATGCTTTTTCTAATAATTTTTTATTTTTAAAAGAATAACCTATTTCCTCTTCAAATTTTTCTATTTTCATTTTATCACCACCAGTTACTATTATATCTTATTTTTATTAAAAAGGAAACTATTTTTCGTAAATTTAGGTATTATACTAACTTTATTTTTATGTTTATAACTATACAATAAAAAAGAAAGGTATTATAACCTTTCAATTCTTTTGTTATTATAGATTATCTTTAATGTAGTCTACTACATCTCCTACAGTAACTATTTTTTCAGCATCAGCATCTGGTATTTCCATATCAAATTCTTCTTCTAATGCCATAATTAGTTCAACTATATCTAAGGAATCAGCACCTAAGTCATCTATAAAAGATGCTTCTTTTACAACAGCTGTTTCTGCAACACCTAATTGTTCAACTATAATTCCTTTTACTTTCTCTAAAATTTCTTCTGCAGTCATCCATGACACCCCCTCTCACGTTTATTACATTTATTATTCTAAACAATATTATATGTTTTGAAAAAAGTCAATAGTATTTATAAATATTTTTAGTTTTCTTTATTTACTTTTTCAAATTCTTCTATCATAATATCTACAACTTTATTATTTACAAATTGTTCTGCTTGTTTAATTGTAAACTCAAATAGTTTAGCATCACTACTTCCATGTGCTTTTACAACAGGTTTTTTTACTCCTAAAAATAGTGCTCCACCATATTCTTTATAATCCACCATTTTACCAAAACGTTTTATTGCTGGCATACATGGTATAGCTCCTAATATTGATAAAAAGTTTTTCTTTAAACTATCTGTTAATGATTTTTTAACTAGTTTTCCTAGTCCTTCTACTGCTTTTAAGAAAATATTACCGGTAAATCCATCTGTTATAATTGCATCTACCTCACCAGAAAAAGCATCTCTTCCTTCTACATTTCCTATAAAATTAATTCCATATTCTGGTGCTTTTTGTTTTAATAATTGATAACTTTCTTTAGTAAGTTCATTACCTTTTGTTTCTTCAGTTCCAATATTTAATAATCCTATTCTAGGCTCTTTTGTTCCTAGAGTGTTTTTTAAATATATGTGAGTCATTTGAGCAAATTGTAAAAGGTTTATTGGTTTACAATTGGTATTTGAACCACAATCCATTAGTACTAATCTTCCTTTATATGATGGCAAAATACCTGCTAAAGCTGGTCTATCTACTCCTTTTATTCTTCCTACAAGTAAAGTAGCACCAGTTAGTAATGCACCAGAATTACCTGCAGAAATAAATACATCACCTTTTCCTTCTTTTAATAATTTAAATCCAACTACCATAGAAGAATCTTTTTTGTGTTTTATAGCCATTGTTGGTATATCTTCCATTTCAATAGTTTCTGTTGCATTATATATTTTAAGTCTTGGTGATATTTCTTCTATTTTATCTTTACCATAATATTCTTTTATTTTGGATAAAATAATATTTTCTTGTCCTATAAGAATAACTTCAGCTTCTACTTGATTTATAGCTGCTACAGCACCTTTAATAGTTGCCTCTGGAGCATTATCTCCTCCCATAGCATCTAATAATATTACCATTTTTATTCCCCCATATTTGTACTTATATAGCTTATAAATATTCATAATATTTTTAATTATGAATATTTCCTTATGATTTATTCATTTTATTATGTATTTTCAAAAAAAGCAATACTTTTGACCAAACATTCCAAGTTTTTTACAAAAAAAAGACGCTTATTACCTAAGCGCCTTTTTTATATATTATTGCATAATTTCAGCAACTACTCCTGAACCAACTGTTCTACCACCTTCACGGATAGCAAATCTTAATCCTTTTTCGATAGCGATTGGAGTAATAAGTTCGATAACCATATCTACGTTATCTCCTGGCATAACCATTTCTGTTCCAGCAGGTAATTCAATAACACCTGTAACGTCTGTTGTTCTGAAATAGAATTGTGGTCTATATCCATTGAAGAATGGTGTATGTCTTCCACCTTCTTCTTTAGTTAAAACATAAACTTGTGCTTTGAATTTTGTATGTGGATTAATTGTTCCTGGTTTTGCTAAAACTTGACCTCTTTCGATTTCATCTCTTTGGATTCCTCTTAATAGAGCACCAATGTTATCTCCAGCTTCTGCTTGGTCTAATGTTTTTCTAAACATTTCAACACCTGTGATAACTGTTTTCTTTCTTTCTGAAGTTAAACCTATAATTTCAACTTCATCACCAGTTTTAACTTCTCCTCTTTCTACTCTACCTGTAGCAACTGTTCCACGTCCTGTAATTGTGAATACGTCTTCTACTGGCATTAAGAATGGTTGATCAACTGGTCTTTCTGGTGTTGGAATATAGCTATCAACAGCTGCCATTAATTCTTTCATGCATTCATATTCTGGTGCATTTGGATCTGTTGAAGTACTTTCTAGAACTTTTAAAGATGAACCTTTAACGATTGGAATTTCGTCTCCTGGGAAATCATAGCTTGATAATAAGTCTCTAACTTCCATTTCTACTAATTCTAATAGTTCTGGGTCATCAACCATATCACATTTATTTAAGTAAACAACGATGTATTTAACACCTACTTGTCTAGCTAATAAGATGTGTTCTCTTGTTTGTGGCATTGGGCCATCAGCTGCTGAAACAACTAGAATTGCACCATCCATTTGTGCAGCACCTGTAATCATATTTTTTACGTAGTCTGCGTGTCCTGGGCAGTCAACGTGTGCATAGTGTCTATTTTCTGTTTCGTATTCTACGTGAGCAGTGTTGATTGTAATTCCTCTTGCTTTTTCTTCTGGAGCACCGTCGATTTGATCATATGCTTCATATTGAGCTTTTCCTAATAAACTTAAATATTTTGTAATAGCTGCTGTTGTTGTTGTTTTACCATGGTCAACGTGTCCAATGGTTCCGATGTTTACGTGTGGTTTTGTTCTTTCAAATTTTGCTTTTGCCATTTTAAATTTCCTCCTTTAATTTTTTGAGATTTATTCTCTATTTTTAAATTTAAAATCTAATTTTTGCACTTGTATTTTATACCATTTTGGTTATTTTTGCAAGTGTTTATTCATTTTTTCTATATTTTTAGAAAATTATTCTTCTTTTTTACCACGAGTTGCAACAATATTTTCTAAAATTGATTTTGGAACTTCTTCGTAATGAGATGGTTCCATGCTATATGTTCCTCTACCTTGTGTTTTAGAACGTAAGTCTGTTGCATAACCAAACATTTCAGAAAGTGGAATAAATCCACGAATAATCTGATTTCCTGATCTTGCTTCCATTCCTTCCATTCTACCACGTCTTGAGTTGATGTCACCAATAACATCTCCCATATATTCTTCTGGAACTGTAACTTCAACTTTCATAATTGGCTCTAGAATAACTGCTTTACCTTTACGACATCCTTCTTTAAATGCCATAGATCCAGCAATTTTGAACGCCATTTCTGAAGAGTCAACTTCATGGTAAGATCCATCTACTAAAGTTGCTTTAAAGTCTATTACTGGGTATCCAGCAAGTACACCACTTTCAGCAGCTTCTCTAATTCCTTCTTCTATTGGTTTGATGTATTCTTTTGGAACAACACCACCAACAATTTTACTTTCAAATTGAATTCCTGAACCTGGTTCTAATGGTTCCATTTCTAGCCATACGTGACCATATTGTCCACGACCACCAGATTGACGAATAAATTTTCCTTCTACTTTTACAGCTTGACGAATTGTTTCTTTGTAAGCAACTTGTGGTTTACCTACATTACATTCAACTTTGAATTCTCTTTTTAGACGGTCTACTATAATGTCTAAGTGTAATTCACCCATACCAGCTATAATTGTTTGACCAGTTTCATGGTCTGTATATGTTTTAAATGTTGGATCTTCTTCTGCAAGTTTTGCAAGTCCAATTCCCATTTTTTCGCTATTTACTTTATCTTTTGGTTCAATAGCAATATCAATAACTGGTTCTGGGAATTCCATAGATTCTAGGATTACTGGATGTGCTGGATCACATAAAGTATCACCTGTTGATACTTCTTTTAATCCAACTGCTGCAGCAATATCTCCTGCATATACTTTTTCAATATCTTGTCTATGGTTTGCATGCATTAATAGGATTCTTCCTATTCTATCTTTTTTATCTTTATTTGCATTTAATACTGTAGAACCAGCATCTAATGTTCCTGAATAAACTCTAAAGAAACATAATTTACCAACAAATGGGTCTGTTGCAATTTTAAATGCTAAAGCAGCAAAAGGTTCTTTATCATCTGTCTTTCTTTCTGCTTCATTACCATCTGCATCAACACCTTTTATATGTGGAATATCAAGTGGTGATGGCATATAATCTACAACTGCATTTAATAATTCTTGAACACCTTTGTTTTTATATGAAGAACCACAAGTTACAGGAACTATTTTATTAGCTATTGTTCCTATTCTTAAACCTTTTTTGATTTCTTCCTCTGTAAGTTCTCCACTATCTAAGTATTTCATCATTAATTCATCATCTTGTTCTGCTGCAGCTTCAACCATTTGTGATCTATATTTTTCTGCATCAGCTTTTAATTCTTCTGGAATTTCACATTCTTCTATTTCTTTTCCTAAATCATCTTTATGAATAAAAGCTTTCATTTTGATTAAATCTACAATACCTTTAAATGTATCTTCTTTACCTATTGGTAATTGAATTGGTACTGCATTTGCATTTAATCTTGATTTCATTTGTTCAACACAATTAAAGAAATCAGCACCAGTAATATCCATTTTATTTACATATGCCATTCTTGGTACTTGGTATTTATCTGCTTGTCTCCAAACAGTTTCAGATTGTGGTTGAACTCCTCCTTTTGCACAGAAAACTGTTACAGATCCGTCAAGAACTCTTAAAGATCTTTCTACTTCAACTGTAAAGTCTACGTGTCCAGGAGTATCAATTATATTAATTCTATGACCTAACCATTGGCAAGTAGTAGCAGCAGAAGTAATAGTAATACCTCTTTCTTGCTCTTGTGCCATCCAGTCCATTGTTGCTTCACCTTCGTGAGTTTCTCCTATTTTATGTACTTTACCAGTATAAAATAGAATTCTCTCAGTTGTAGTTGTTTTTCCAGCATCAATGTGAGCCATAATTCCTATATTTCTTGTTTTTTCTAGTGGAAATTCTCTTCCTGCCATTATTTATTTCCCCCTTTTTAAGTATTACCATTTATAATGTGCAAATGCTTTATTAGCTTCTGCCATTCTATGTGTGTCTTCTTTCTTCTTAAATGCTCCACCATTTCCAGCAACAGCATCTAATATTTCACCAGCTAGTTTTTCAGCCATTGTTTTTTCATGTCTATTTCTTGCATAAGTTACAAGCCATCTTAATCCTAAAGTTTGTCTTCTTTCTGGACGAATTTCTAATGGAACTTGGTATGTTGCTCCACCTACACGTCTTGCCTTAACTTCAAGAACAGGCATTACATTATTAAGTGCTGCTTCAAAAACTTCTAGTGGATCTTTTTGCTCTTTTTCTTTTATGATTTCAAATGCATCATAAACTATTTGTTGAGCAATACTTTTTTTACCATCTAACATAATATTATTTACTAATTTTGTAACAACTTTACTATTATATATTGGATCTGGTAAAACATCTCTTTTTGCTATAAATCCTCTTCTTGGCACTATTCTTCCCTCCTTATTTTTATATGATATTAAAAAATATCAACGGTACTCTGGAAATTTCTTTCCCGTATAGTGCTATATAATCTATTCTAAATTTAAGTACCTTAAAATTAGTAAGTTATATGCACTAATTTTTTACTAAATTCGGTTTATTTTTTTGGTCTTTTTGCTCCGTATTTAGATCTTGCTTGCATTCTGTCTTTTACACCTGCTGTATCTAATGTTCCTCTAATAATGTGGTATCTAACACCTGGAAGGTCTTTTACTCTTCCTCCTCTAATTAAAACAACACTGTGTTCTTGTAGGTTATGTCCTATACCTGGAATATATGAAGTTACTTCATATCCATTAGAAAGTCTTACTCTGGCAACTTTTCTTAAAGCAGAGTTTGGTTTCTTTGGTGTTACAGTTTTTACAACAGTACAAACTCCTCTTTTTTGTGGTGCTCTATGGTTTGTTACTCTTTTATTTCTAGAGTTATAACCATGTTGAAGAGCTGGAGCTGTAGATTTTGTTGTAGAAGTTTTTCTTCCTTTTCTTACTAATTGATTAATTGTTGGCACTTAAATTTCACCTCCTATTTATTTGTTGTTATATCTAAAATAACGCAATATATTGTATCATGATATATAGAAAAAGTCAACGTTTTTTGATAAAAGTATTTTTTATGTTAACATTATTGTAATATCTGTTTTTTTATG
>CAUWGC010000022.1:0-21049 GCA_963558405.1 uncultured Clostridia bacterium | reverse complement strand
AAGCATTCATAATGCTTTCAAAGATTTTTTGGATTCAAAACTGTCAAACTCCCGATTTACAACATTAAATCTAGCATTTGGTGGTACTTCTATACTAATTGTAGTAGGTGTAGCATTAGAAACAGTACAACAACTAGAATCACAACTTGTAATGAGACATTACAAAGGATTCTTAGAATAGAAAATAAAAAATGGATGCTTTATAGCATCTATTTTTTTGTATTATTTAAAATAAAAATTAAAATCTTATAGAATTTTTAATAATATTATGATAATATATATTAAGAATAAAGTGAGGTATTTATGAAGAAAATAGATATTATAAAACAAATGGTTAAAGAAGAAAAGATTAGATGGACAAATCATGTTGTAATAAGACTATTTCAAAGAAATATAACACAGAGAGATATTGAAAATGCATTGTTAAATGGAGAAATAATAGAAGAATATGAAAATGATTATCCATATCCAAGCTGCTTAGTATATGGAATAAACTTAAATAATGAAGTTTTACATATAGTATGTGGGGTAAATGAAACAGAATTATGGATAATTACAGCATATTATCCAGATAATATAAAATGGGAAGATAATTTAAAGACAAGAAAGGAGAAAATATAAATGAATTGTTTTATGTGTAAAGGAGATTTAGAAAATAAAAGTACAACATTTATGGTAGAATTGAATAATTGTATTATAATTATTAAAAATGTACCATCTCAAGTATGTAGACAATGCGGTGAGGTATCATATAGTAATGAAGTTGCAAAACAACTAGAAAAATTAGTAAATTCTGTAAGAAATGCAATTACAGAGATTACAGTTATTAATTATACTGAAAAAGTAGCGTAAAATAAGAATAAAAATTTAATTGACAAATAATAAAATTAAATATAAAATACTATCAAACAAAAGAAAGGGGTTAAAAACTTATGAAAGAATCAGAAAAAATGTCAAAAGAAGAAATTAAAAAAATGAATAAGAAAGTTATAAAAGTATTGGTAATAGTTCTTATTCTTGCTCTAATAATATGGGGAGGATTAACTTTTCAAAAAATGATGTTGTTGGAAAAAATCCAAGATAAAGCTTTAGAGATAAACCAAAAGGATAATGGGTATTGTAAAATAACATATTATGAAGGAGAAAATGCAGTTTATAGTTCAGAATTTTATAAAAAAGGTAGTAAAATTCTTTTAAAAATGAAGGGAAATAGAATTGCATATAAAGATATTTCTACAAATGAAGCATGGTTAATAAGCAATGATGAAAAAATAGCAATAAAATATAAACCAGAAAATATACTAATAAATGATATTCCTAATCCAAGCTATATTGGAGAAGAGGATAGCTTTAAATATAATTTAATATATTCTTTAACAAGTAGTTTAACAAGCGAAAAAGTTGGAGATACAAATTGCTATAAATTTAACAATTTTGGACAAAAAGTTTGGATAAATAAAGAAAATTTATTACCAAAAAAAATAACAGTAGGAATTGTAGAAAAAGATGGGAAAAAATATAAAACATATTATATGTATGAATATAACTGGGGTACAGTTACAGATGAACAAGTTAAATTACCTGATTTAACAGAATATAGCATAAAAGAACAAAAATAAGTATAAAAAACTGCAATCATTATAATGGTTGCAGATTTTTTGTTGTTTTTTTGCATTTCATATGGTATAATAATTTTTGTTAAAAAAGAAATGGAGGAATTACATTATGGTAGTTATTATGTTAGGAGCTCCTGGTACTGGAAAAGGAACAGTTGGAAAGTTACTTTCTGAAGAACTAGGAATAGTACATATTTCAAGTGGAGAAATTTTTAGAAGTTATGCTAAAAAACATGATAAATTAGGAGAAGAAATAGAAAATTATATTTCAAATGGTCTGTTAGTTCCAGATGAACTTGCAATTCAGATAGTAGAAAAAAGATTAGAAGAACCAGACGTAAAGAATGGTGTTATTTTAGATGGATTTCCAAGAACAAGAAATCAAGCTATTGTTTTAGATTATATATTAAAATTACAACGTAAAATGGTAAATGTAGCTGTAGAATTAGATTTACCAGATGATGACATTGTAGATAGAATTGTAAAAAGAAGAACATGTATAAATAAAAATTGTAGAGAAATTTACAACTTGGATTTTAGACCACCAAAAAAAGAAGGTGTATGTGATAAATGTGGAGGACCATTAGTACAAAGAATTGATGATAATGAAGAAACAGTTCGTAAAAGATTAAAAACATATCATGATACATCAGAAGGATTAATTAATTATTATAAAAGAGAAAATATATTATATACAGTAAAACTAAATAACGAATCTAATACAACTACAAAAGATGTTGCTATTGAAATTCGTGATTATTTACAAGGAATGTAATTCCTAAAGGGAGGAAATACAAAATGGTTACTATAAAATCTAAAAAAGAAATAGAACAAATGAGAGAAGCTTGTAAAATTACAGCTTTAGTTTATGAAGTATTAGAAAAAGAAATTAAAGTTGGAATGAGTACTTTAGATTTAGATAAAATTGCAGAAAAAGTAATTAAAGAACATGGAGGAATACCTGCACAAAAAGGTTATCCAAGTGGAATAAAAGGTGTTCCCGATTTTCCTGCTACATTATGTGTTTCTATTAATGACGAAATAATTCATGGTATTCCATCTAGTAAAACTATTATTAGAGATGGAGATATTGTTAGTATTGATTTAGTAACATATAAAAATGGTTTTCATGGAGATGCTGCAAGAACATTTATTGTTGGAAATGCTTCAAAAGATGCAAAAAAACTTGTAGATATAACAAAACAAGCTTTTTTTGAGGGTATTAAGTTTGCAAAACCTGGATTTAGAATAGGCGATATTTCGCATAGAATAGGCGAATTTGTAGAATCACATGGATACAATGTAGTAAGAGAGTTTCAAGGACATGGAATAGGAAGACAAATGCACGAAGACCCAGGAATACCAAACTATGGCAAAGCAGGAAGAGGTCTTAGACTAGAGCCAGGAATGACTCTTGCAATAGAACCTATGGTAATGGCAGGAAAACCAAATATTTTAGAGCTAGAAGATGGATGGACAATTATAACAGAAGATGGAAGTTTATCTGCTCATTATGAAAATACAATTTTAATTACAGAAAATGAGCCAGAAGTATTGACTTTACTATAAAAATATTATATACTATATTAGCTAATTGTAAAAAATGGGTAATGGTCTTTTTTCATGCACCTAATCCATAATAAAAAATCAATTAGTTTGGGGGAGGGAAAAAAGTTTATGGCAAAAGAAGATGTTATAGAAGTAGAAGGTACAGTAGTTGAAACATTACCAAATACAAATTTTATAGTTGAACTTGCCAATGGACACCAAGTAACAGCATATATCTCTGGAAAATTAAGAGTAAACTATATAAAAATTTTACCAGGAGATAAAGTTAAATTGGAACTTTCTCCATATGATTTAAACAAAGGCAGAATAACTTGGAGAGCAAAATAAGTCATAAGAAATAAACTGTTGACCCGCAGGAATATATATATAAATTCTTAGGAGGTGTAGAAATGAAAGTAAGACCATCAGTTAAAAAAATATGTGACAAATGTAAAGTAATAAAAAGAAAAGGAGTTATCAGAGTAATCTGTGAAAATCCTAAACATAAGCAAAGACAAGGATAAGAAAAAATTGATATTAACACAAATTCTAGTGCGGCTGATTTATCTAGATTTGTGTTTATATATATGTCTTAAGAAAATTTTAAAAGGATGTTTAAAATATACCTTACAATCCGAATTAATATTTTAAACATACATTTCACTTTTAAAACCTTAAGAAAAAACATTAATAAAACAAAAAGAATTAAATTTTGGAGGTGCTAAAAAATATGGCTCGTATAGCAGGAGTAGATTTACCTAGAGAAAAAAGAGTAGAAATAGGACTAACTTATATTTATGGAATAGGAGTATCAAGTTCTAGAAAAATATTAGCAGCAGCAGGAGTTAATCCAGATACAAGAGTTAAAGATTTAACAGATGATCAAGTTGCAGCTATTAGAAAAGAAATGGAAGGCTACAAAGTAGAAGGTGACTTAAGAAGAGATGTTGCTCTTAACATAAAAAGACTTACTGAAATTGGATGCTATAGAGGATTAAGACATAGAAAAAGTCTTCCTGTAAGAGGACAAAGAACAAAAACAAATGCTCGTACAAGAAAAGGTCCAAGAAGATTAGTAAGCAAAAAATCAAAATAAAAATTAAGGAGGGTTAGCTAAGATATGGCTACAAAAAATGTAACAAAAAAGACAGTAACTAGAAGAAGAGATAGAAAAAACATAGATAAAGGCCAAGCTCATATTCATTCTAGTTTTAACAATACAATAGTTACACTTACCGATGTACAAGGTAATGTTTTATCTTGGGCAAGTGCAGGAGAACTTGGTTTTAAAGGTTCAAGAAAATCTACTCCATTTGCTGCAGGAGAAGCTGCAGAAATAGCTGCTAAAGCTGCAATGGAACATGGATTAAAAACAGTAGAAGTATATGTAAAAGGTCCTGGTTCAGGACGTGAGGCTGCAATCAGAGCACTTCAAACAGCAGGATTGGAAATTAGTGCTATAAAAGATGTAACACCAATTCCTCATAATGGATGCAGACCACCAAAAAGAAGAAGAGTATAGAAGGGGGTAAAATTTTTCATGGCAAGATATAAAGATGAACAATGTAGAATATGCCGTAGAGAAGGTCAAAAATTGTTCTTAAAAGGTTCTAGATGTTATAGCGATAAATGTAGTATTTCTAGAAGAAACTATGCACCAGGACAAAATGGACAAAAAAAGAAAAAACTTTCTGAATATGGTACTCAATTAAGAGAAAAACAAAAAACAAAATCATATTATGGAGTAGGAGAAAAGCAATTTAGAAAATACTTTGCAATGGCTTCAAATAAAAAAGGAATTACTGGTGAAAACTTACTTCAAATATTAGAAAGCAGATTAGATAATGTTGTATACAAATTAGGTTTTGGTTCTTCAAGAGCTCAAGCAAGAATGCTTGTAACACATGGTCACTTTGATGTAAATGGTAAAAAAGTAAATATACCATCATATTTAGTAAAAGCAGGTGACGTTATTTCTGTAAGAGAAATCAAAAAAGAAAGTGGAGCTATTAAAGCATCTATCGAACAAAATGGAGCAAAACCAGTTCCAACATGGTTAGAAAAAGATGAAAATGCTCTAAGTGGAAAAGTTGTTAGATTAGCATCTAGAGAAGATGTAGATCTACCAATAGAAGAACATTTAATAGTAGAGCTTTACTCTAAATAAAATTGGAAAACAATAAGAAAAATAATATTCTTAAAATTTGTTTTACATATTTCTAAAAAAATAATTAGAGAACGAAAATGTATGATGATTAAGAAAGATACATCCATCTTTCTCTATTAGGAGGTAAAAATGATAGAATTTGAAAAGCCAAATATTAAATGCTTAGAGATGGATAATAAAAATAATTATGGTAAATTTGTTTGTGAACCATTAGAACGTGGATATGGTGTAACAATTGGAAATTCTTTAAGAAGAATATTACTTTCTTCACTTCCAGGAAGTGCTATTACAAGCATAAAAATTGATGGAGTTGTTCATGAATTTTCTACAATTCCTAATGTAGTAGAAGATGTTCCAGAAATTATTGTTAATCTAAAAGGTGTTCGTTTAAAGTTAGATCATAACGAAGAGAAAACTTTACGTATTGACTTTAATGGTGAAGGAGAAGTTACAGCAGGAGACATTATTGCAGATAGCGAAGTACAAATATTAAATCCAGATTTACATATTGCAACTGTTTCAGAAGGAGGACATCTTGTAATAGAAATGACAGCTGATATGGGAAGAGGATATAATACTGCAGAAAAAAATAAAAAACCAGATCAAGCAATTAATGTATTACCAATAGACTCTATTTATACACCAGTAAAAAAAGTAAATTATTCTGTTGAAAATACTAGAGTTGGACAAATGGTAGATTATGATAAATTAACCATCGAAGTTTGGACAGATGGTAGTTTACAACCATACGAAGCATTAAGTTTAGCTGCAAAAGTTATGACAGGTCATTTAGAATTATTTATAGATCTTTCAGAAACTGCAAAAAACACACAAGTTATGATAGAAAAAGAAGAAAATAAAAAAGAAAAAGTCTTAGAGATGTCTATCGAAGATTTAGAATTATCTGTTCGTTCTTTCAATTGTTTAAAAAGAGCAGGAATTTCTACTGTAGAAGATTTAATTAATAAAACAGAATCTGATATGATGAAAGTAAGAAATCTAGGTAAGAAATCATTAGACGAAGTAACCAACAAATTACATGTGTTAGGATTTGACTTTGCTAAGGAAGAAGAATAAGTATAAAGGGAAGGTGAAAAAGAGTGGCAAAGAATAGAAAATTAGGCAAAAAAACAGACATTAGAATGGCAATGCTTAGAACACAAGTAACAGACTTAATGTTACATGGTAAAATAGAAACAACATTAGAAAGAGCAAAAGAAATTAAAGCTATTGCTGATAGTATAATATCACTTGCTATTAAAGAAAAAGATAACTACGAAATGGTAGATACTAAAGTAGTAAAAGCTAAATTAGATAGCAAAGGTAATAAAGTAACAGAGCTTGTAAAAAGCAAAAACGGTAAAGAATATCTAAAAGTAGTAAAAGAAACTACTATGGAAAAAAGACAAAAAGATATGCCTTCAAGATTAAATGCTAGAAGAAAAATGATGAAAACAATCAATAAAGTTAAAGATAGTGAAGGAAATAGCATTGATGTTATTGCAAAACTATTTAACGAAATTGCACCAAAATACGAAGGTAGAGTTGGTGGATATACAAGAATAGTAAAAGCAGGACCAAGACGTGGAGATGCAGCAGAAGTTGCTATTCTAGAATTATTATAAAATTTAAATATAAAGAGCCACAAAATGTTTATTTTTGATGGCTTTTTATTTGCCTAAAATAGATAATATATAATAAAGAAAGAAGAGTAGAAAGTATGAAAAAATATATGTTTACATCAGAAAGTGTAACAGAAGGACATCCAGACAAAGTTTGTGATTTAATATCTGATAAAATTTTAGATGCATGTTTAGAACAAGACAAAAATTCTAGAGTTGCAGCAGAAACTTTTGCTGCAAAAGATACTATTACTGTTGCAGGTGAAATTACAACAACTGCAAATATAAATGTAGAAAAAATTGTAAGAGATACATTAAAAGAAATTGGATATGATGATAGTAAAACAGGAATAGATTATAGAACATGTAATGTAATAGTAAATTTAACAAAACAAAGTCCAGATATAGCAATGGGAGTAGATGTAGGAGGAGCAGGAGACCAAGGAATAATGTTTGGATATGCTAGTTCCGAAACAGAAGAATATATGCCTTTTGCAATTAGTATGGCACATAAATTAGCAAAAAGATTAACATTAGTAAGAAAAGAAAAAATATTACCATATTTAAAACCAGATGGAAAAACACAAGTAACAGTAGAATATGAAGAAAATATACCAAAAAGAATAGAAACTATTTTAATATCAAACCAACATGATGAAAATATTGACTTAAACAAAATGAAAGAAGATATTATAAAAGAAGTAATTATTCCAACTATTGATAAAAAGTATATTGATTCTAATACAAAAATATATGTAAATCCAACAGGAAGATTTGTTATAGGAGGACCTTTAGGAGATACAGGTTTAACTGGTAGAAAAATTATTGTAGATACTTATGGAGGATATAGCCGTCATGGAGGAGGTGCATTTTCTGGAAAAGATCCTAGCAAAGTAGATAGATCAGCAGCATATATGTTAAGACATATTGCAAAATCTGTAATTGCAAGTAATTTAGCAAAAAAATGTGAATTACAAATAGCTTATGCTATTGGAATGAAAGAGCCAATGTCTATTTATATTAATACATTTGGGACAAATAC
This sequence comes from uncultured Clostridia bacterium, assembly GCA_963558405.1. Taxonomy (GTDB): domain Bacteria; phylum Bacillota; class Clostridia; order TANB77; family CAG-508; genus CAKNOI01. The sequence continues at coordinate 13,054 of CAUWGC010000022.1, read as the reverse complement.
TATTCCAGAAGAAGAGATTATCAAAAAAATAAAAGAAAAATTTGATTTAACACCAAATGGAATAATAGAATATTTAGGATTAAGAAATCCAATATATGCAAAAACTACTAACTATGGACATTTTGGTAAAAACGACTTACCATGGGAAAGAGTAGTAGAGTTATAAACAAAATATATTTGTATAATAAAATATAGAACAAAAAATAAAAATCTATCATATGATACCTTATAGGAGGCGTAAATATGGCAGATTTTTTATTGAATATGGTCTTATGGACTTTGGCTTTATATGGTCTTTTTGAAATTATAAAAAGCATTATATATGTATGTACATATACACATTTAAAGGCAGATGGTATTTATGTAATAATTGCAACTAAAAATCAAGCAAATACAATAGAAGGATTTTTAAGAAGCATAATTTTTAGATTACTTTATGGAAAAGAGGAATATGTTAAAGATATTGTAATTGCAGATTTAGCTTCAAAAGACGAAACAAGAGAGATTGCAAAAAAATTAAGTGAAGATTATCCTTTTTTGCATGTAATTGATTGGAAGGATTGCAAGAATATTATGGATAGTGTAGAGGAACAATAGAAGTAAATAGTAGTTGTTTTACCGAACAAAAGTACAGAAAAATACAATAAATTATTGTATTTTTCTTTTTTATTTGATACAATGAAGCTAAAATTAATTGAAAGAGGACATTTAGAGTTGGAGATAGTTGGTCAAGTTGAGGATATAATATATAAAAATGATAGTAATGGTTATTGTATTGCAAATTTTGCAACAGGTGATGAGGAGCTTCTTACTGTTGTTGGGTATTTACCGTTTATTCAATGTGGTGATAGTTTAAAGTTAATTGGTAATATGGTAAATCATATAGAATATGGTGAGCAGTTTAAAATTGATACTTTTGAAAAGATTATGCCTCAGACAGAGGTTGCTTTAGAGAAGTATTTGGCAAATGGTATTATAAAAGGTATTGGTCCTGCTACTGCTAAAAAGATTGTGCAAACTTTTGGTGAGGAGACTTTACATATTTTAAAGTATGAACCTAAAAAACTAGCTGTTGTAAAGGGTATTACAGAGGAAAGGGCTATTAGCATTTCTGAGGAGTTTAATTTAAATTGGGAAATGTGGAATTTGGTTAGCTTTTTAGAAAAGTTTGGTGTTTCTGCTACTAGTGCCAAGACTGTATATGATAGCTTAGGAAATAATGCAAAAGCGCAAATTGAGGAGAATCCATATATATTAGTTGATATTCTTCCAAGTGTTGATTTTAAACAAATAGATAAAATAGCTATGGAACAAGGTATAGTGCAAGATAGCAGAAAAAGAATAAGAAGTGGTATTAAATATGGATTAAATCAAATTTCGTATAATGGACATTGTTGTACATTATATGAGAACTTAGTATTATTTGAAAAATCTCTTTTAGGTGTTTCAGAAGATCAAATTGAGGATACAATTATAGATTTAAAAGTAAAAGGTGACATTGTTTTAGAAGATAGAGATAGTGAAGAATGGGTTTATTTAACTCCTTTTTATGAAGCAGAAAAAATTGTAGCGGAAAAGTTAATTAGGTTACGAGAAAGTGATAATACTAAAAAAATAAATAATTTTGAAAAGGAAATCAAACAAATAGAAAAAAGTCAAGATATTGTTTTATCAGATAAACAAAAAGAGGCTGTAAATATTGTAAACGAATCAAATGTTACAATTATCACAGGAGGACCTGGTACAGGTAAGACTACTATTATTAAAACAATAATAGAGATATATAAAAAGCATGGATTAAAACCTGTTCTATGTGCTCCAACAGGAAGAGCTGCTAAAAGGATGACAGAAGCAACAGGTGAAGATGCTAAGACACTTCATCGTTTATTAGAAATTGGAAAAGTGCAGGAAGATATTTATTCAAGAAATTCTATTGAAGTTGCACCTATTGATGCAGATATTATTATTGTAGATGAAGCTTCTATGATGGATTTGTTTTTAACAAGTTATTTAATGAAGGCAATTTACAATACTACAAAATTGGTATTAGTAGGTGATATTGACCAGTTACCATCAGTAGGACCTGGAAATATTTTAAAGGATATAATTGAGTCAGAGGAAATAAATACTGTAGTGTTAAATAAAATTTTTAGACAAGCTGCAGAAAGTAAAATAATTGTAAATGCACATAGGGTAAATGAGGGGAAAAGGTTTCTAAAAAAGGAAGAAGAGGCTGATAATACAAAAAAGGATTTCTTTTATATAAATTCACATTCACAAGATGAGATTACTAATCAAATTATTTCACTTTGTAAGGGGAGATTACAAAGCTACGGAAATTATGATTTTTTTAGTAATATTCAAATATTATCTCCTACAAAAAAAGGAAAACTTGGTACTAAAAGTTTAAATGAAGAGTTGCAAAAAGAGTTAAATCCTGCAAAAGATGGTGAACCAGAAAAAACAAATTCTGGCTATACCTATCGTAAAGGTGATAGGATTATGCAAATTAAAAATAATTATGATATTTTTTGGGAGAGGCAGACTGATACTTACGAAACTGGTACTGGGGTGTTTAATGGAGAGTTAGGAACTATTTTAAAAATAGATGAACAAAATAAAAGGGTAAAAATACAATATGATGATGAAAAGATAGCATGGTATGAGTATTCGGAGCTAGATCAAATAGAACTTGCGTATTGTATTACAATACATAAAGCTCAAGGGAGCGAGTTTGATGTTGTTATTATACCAATTTTTCCATCTAGTCCAATGTTACTTACAAGGAATTTATTGTACACAGGTATAACAAGAGCAAAAAAGCTTCTTATTGTAATTGGGTATGATAATGTTATTAATTCAATGATAGAAAATAATGATATAAAGAAAAGAAATACGGGTCTTGCATATAAATTAGAAAATATATAAATTAAATGGGGGTTATTTTTAGGAGGTTACATGAAAATTCTAAAATTAATTCTCAATTTTTTTATTTCTAGTATATATCCACCAGTTTGTGGTATATGTGGAAAAATAAACGAAGAATGGATTTGCAAAAAGTGTTTAATAAAAATACAAAAAGAAGCGGAAAATAAGCATAGGGGCTATCTTAAAGCTTTTTATGAAGATGGATTTTTTGCTTTTTCATATAAAGGTGAATATATAAAAAAAGCATTATTATTATATAAATTTCATAACAAACCATACATATATCGCACTATTTCAAAAATTATATTAAAAAATGAAAAAGCTTGTAGATTTTTAAAAAAATATGATATAATAATCCCAGTTCCAATACATAAAAATAGAAAATTAAAAAGAGGATATAATCAAAGTGAATTAATTGCAATAGAAATTGGGAAAACTTTAAATATAAAAGTTGAAACCAATTGTTTAATAAAAATAAAAAACATTGTACCACAAAGTACTTTAAGTAAAGAACAAAGAGAGCAAAATGTAAAAGGTGTATATAAATTACAAAATATACAAAATTTACAAAATAAAAAAGTTGTAATTTTTGATGATGTATATACAACAGGAAGTACTTTAAATGAATGTGCAAAAGTTATAAAAACAGCTGGTGTTAGCAAAATTGGAATATTTACAATAGCAAAAGATTAAAGAAAGGATGAAAAAGTAAAATGGATGATTTAGTTGAAAGCATATTAGATTATGTAAGAGCAGATTATACAGATTATGCTATTATGATTAATGGTGAATGGGGAAGCGGTAAAACTTACTTTTGGAACCATAAAATTAGAAATAAAATAGAAACAATGCAATTAAATGGAAAACAATATACTACCATTTATATGTCTTTATATGGTATTTCTAATTTGGAAGAAATAAGCAAAAAAATATTTATTGAAACAACACAGCTTATGGATAAAAATCTAAAAAAATACATGCAAGTAAATGGGCAAACTAATATACCAGAATATGCAAAAACAGGATTAGACATGGCAAACTTTTTTGGTGTTACACAAAATGGAGATAAAATTGATTATAGTAAATTTTTCTCTACAGATGACAAGGTACTTTGTTTTGATGACCTAGAAAGAGCAAATGTTGATGTTATAGATATTTTAGGTTATATTAATAACTTTGTAGAACATGACCATATTAAAACAATTATAATTTGTAACGAAAAAGAGTTATCTACAAAACTTAAAAGTTCTAACCTAGAAATGAAAACTTTTATTGCAACTTATCTATTAGATAAAGAAGAAGATTTATCAGTTAAATCAGATAAACCAATGGTAGAAAAAATACAAGAAACAATAGAAGAAGTATTTGATAAAGCAAATGATTATGAAAGAATAAAAGAAAAATTAATAGGAGAAACTTTTGAATACGCTCCAGAATTTAACTATATTATAAACGGACTATTAATGCGTTACGAAAGATATCCAGAACTTATTAGATTTTTAAGAGAAAATACAAATTTAATTATTTCTACTTTTAATAAAAGTGGAACCAAAAACTTAAGAATTTTAAAACATGCTTTAACAGACTTTAAAAAAATATTTGACATGGTAAATAAAGCACATCCAAATACAAATAATAGAGTATTACAAACAATGTTAATTTTTACAATAGCTATTTCATTTGAAATAAAAGCTGGTAAAATTACAAAAGATAAATTTGTTAATATCCAAAACAATGAAGAATATAAAGCAACATTAGTTTCTTCTAGGGTGTTTATGGATAACAGACAATTTTATATAAAAGAATTTGATAATAACTATTACTACAACTTTAAAGCAGAATATCGTTTCTTTAAATTTATTGAAATATATGTTAGAACAAGAATATTTGATATGAGAGTATTTAAAGAAGATATGGAAACAATTATTAATACAGTAGATACAGATAAACTTCCAGGATATAAAAGATTACTTACAGAAGAATACTGGAAAATTACAGATGACCAATTCCCAGCAGTTATTGATGAAGTATTAACATCTGTAAAAAATGGAACAATAAGATTAATTGATATTGTAAAACTATATGCTTATTTTAACTACTTTATACAAAAAGGATTAATAGACTATGATTTAAAAACAATAAAAAGTGTATTTTTAAATGGTATGAATATTTCTTCACTTACATCAGAATATTGTGATAATGTAGAAGAGGAACTATCACAAATAGCAGTAAACGATGTAGCTATTGATATGGAAGATATATTAAAACATTTTAATAATTTAAATGCAACATTAAAAGACAAGATGTATGCAGAAAGAGCTGAAGAGTTATTTAAATGTATTCCAATGAAAATGGAACAATTTTATGATAAATTTGCTAAAGAGTGTATGAATGTGCCAATATTTAAATATTATGATACATTCCAAATGTTCCAAAGAATTTCTTGCGCAAGTAACGAAGATATTGTATCAATTAAAGAAATGCTTGCTAACAGAGCAAATATGTATACTAAAGAAATAGAGCCAGAAATGAAAAATATTAAAAAACTAAAACAGGTAATTGATGATTATGTATCAGGAAAAGAAACTACAATAAAAGTAGTTATGTTAAAAGGATTCTCTAAAGAATTGGGTAATATTTTAGACAAATATAAATTTAGACTAGGTGGCAACAAAGAAGAAACAATAGAAGAAAATTAAAAAGGGGGAAAACAAATGAAATTAAAAAAGTTATTTTCAATAGTTATGGTAATAATATTGTTAACAGGAACTACAGGAAATGTATGGGCTGCAAATGATATTGCAACAGTATATTTTAAAGGTGAAGGGATTTCAAATTTAAGCAAAAATTCAGAAGTAAATTTAATATCTAACAATGTAACAATAGATATAGAAAAAGAAAAAATTACAAATGAATTTATTATACAAAATGCGTTAAATGCAGAAAAAGCTTATACTTTTTCTATACCTCTTGCAAATAAACAAACAGGTACAACTGCAGAAAATGTAGAGATAAAAATTAATAAAACTAAAGTAGAACCTAAAATAGAAGAAAGAGATAACAAAGTATATTATACAATAGCAACAAAAATGCAACCAGGTGAATATAAAAAAATACAAATTATATATAATTCACCTAATATGAAAAATTTACCTAAAATAGAATACGAATTAGAAAATTTTGGAATAGAAAAAGTAATAAAAAATGTTCAAGTTAAAATAATAGTACCAGAAATTGATGTACCTTTGGTAACAAATGTACAACCTACAAATTACACATTTGAAGACAATGTAATTACCTATTCATATCAAAATATGAATATAACAGATTTAAATAGACTTTTTGTTCTAGAAAAAGAAGTTTACGAAGATAAATTTGCATATGAAAAACAAATAAAAGGAGAGTTTGAAAGAACAAAAGTATTTGGATTAAGTAGAGAAGAGTTTTTAACAAAAGTAAAAGAACTATTTGATGCTAACTATAAAACATGGATAAGAGATGGAATTAATTTAAATATACAAGATACAGTAAATACAAATCAAATTATAGATAATATATTAAATGATAATAAAATTAGTTCTACTTACACATATTTAGATGGAACAGGAAAAGAACAAGCAGCAAAATATGAATTAGGAAAAACATTTGAAAAATTATATAATTATGTAATATTAAGACAATGGATAAGAGAAAATAGACAAGATTTAATTGGACAATATTATCATAAAACAGCAGAAAATGAAAAAGGAATATTACAAACATTTAAAGGACAACCATTAACATTAGAATATGTAAGAAAAAATTGTGAATTAGAGGGATTAGAATTTAAAAATTTATTGATAGTTGTAGATATTCCAAATATTCAAAAAGAAATATATCAAGTAGTAAATACAACACAAAACAATAATGGACAAAATACTGGAACAAATAATCAAGCAAATAATAATCAGCAAAACACAGTAACAAACAATCAGGTAAACAATAATCAGCAAAACACAGTAACAAACAATCAGGTAAACAATAATCAGCAAAACACAGTAACAAACAATCAAGTAAACAATAATCAGCAAAATACAGTAACAAATAATCAAGTAAACAATAATCAGCAAAATACAGTAACAAATAACCAAGTAAATAATAATCAAACAAATTCACAAACAAATAACGGTTTAAATGTAGCTCAAGTACAAGCAACTACATTAACAAAATTATATGAACAAGTACAAAAAGAAGATAGAAGCGAAAAAATAGTATATATTCCAGGTAATAGCACATTATCAGAAGAAAAAAGAGCAGAGTTTGCTAATTCAATAGGTGCGGATTTATATATTAGGTTACAAATAAAAGAATTAGAAGAACAAAAAAATAATATTTTAAGAGAGACTTTAAAAATTCCATTTTTGGTAATTAATGAATGGACTGCAAACTTTGAAAGTGGAAAAACTGTTGTTACAGTCAGCGAAGAAAGTAGTTATCAAAATAGTTCAGCTGTAATTAGGCAAACAGTGGAGCAAGGTGCAAATTCTATTATACAAAATAGACAAAATTTAGAAAAACAAAAAAGAGCTATAGATGATGAATTAAAAACAATTGATCAAAACCTAAAACCAGAACAAGTAATAAAGGTAGAAGATGTTATACCAGAAGAAGATAAAGAAAATAAAGGAAAAATAAATATTCTTACTATTATATTAGTTGTTATAGTAATAGGAATAGTACTATGTATAACATTAATTGCAATTGGAGTTTTTAGAAAAAATAGATAAAAAATAAAAATGTATAAAATTTTCCCAAATTGTCATACTAACTATATAAATAAAAAATGACAAGGAGGGAAAATTTTTGAAAGCAACCGGAGTAGTTAGAAGGATAGATGATTTGGGGAGAGTTGTAATACCAAAAGAAATAAGAAAAACACTTAGAATAAAAGAAGGAGACCCATTAGAAATATTTACAGATAAAGAAGGAGAAGTAATTCTAAAAAAATATTCTCCAATAGGAGAATTATCAGAATTTGCAACAGGTTATGCAGAAACTCTTTCTAAAACAACAGGTCATATTGCTTGCATAACAGATAAAGATACTGTAATTGCAGTATCAGGAGGTTCAAAAAAAGAATTTTTAGAACAAGACTTAAGTCCAGAATTAGAACAACTAATGGAAGACAAAGAATACTATTTAAGCGCAGAAAATGGAAATAATTCTATTCCAATTACTAAAAATGATAATAAAGAAAGAAAAAATAATTCACAAGTAGTATATCCTATTATTTCAGAAGGTGATGTAATTGGTAGTGTTATTCTTATATCAAAAGATGCAAATACAAAAATGTCAGATGTAGAAAAAAAGGTAGTACAATCTGCTGCCACTTTTTTAGGAAGCCAAATGGCAATTTAAAAATAGATAAATATGAAAAGGTGTAATAAGTTATTACATCTTTTTTTTTACAGTGTAAAATAAAAAATAAAACTTAATTGATTTTATGGACAAAATTAAAATAATATTGTAAAATGATTGCTATAGGAAATGAGAATAAGCAGATGTGGTTTGCCACTTTACATATATAAAGGCACATAGTATTTGCCTTAATTATATTGGTAATATTTTTAAGCAAATAGACAAATAAAAAACACATCTGTTACTTGACGGTAAGATGTGTTTTCACAATTTACTGGCAAACCACTTTGTGGTTTCTCCATTTCCTATATTTATTATAATATATTTATAAGTAAAAAGTCAATATATAATAAAATTTTATAGTAAGCAAAATATATATGGGTACAACAAATTATAGGAGGTGTTTTTATGGTGGACTTAACTAAATCTGTAAAATACATAAAAGGTGTTGGACCCAATAAAGCTGACATTTTAGCAAAATTGGGTATTTTTACTTTGGGTGATTTAATAGGATATTATCCAAGAAGTTATGAAGATAGAAATAAACCAAAAAAAATAGCAGAAGTAGTAAATGGAGAAGAAGTTTTAATAGAAGGTTATGCTATTACAAGAATACAAGAAATTGCAACTAATAGAAGAAATATGAAATTATATAAATTACTTATAAGAGATGAAACTGGCACTTGTATTATAACTTGGTTTAATCAAAGTTATTTAAAAAGCATATTTGAAATAGGAAAAAAATATACTTTTTTTGGAAAAGCAAGTGTACAAGGTGGTAGAGTAGAACTTGCAAGTCCAGTTTTTGATAAAGAAGGAAAAAGTAATAATACAGGAAAAATTATTCCGGTGTATCCTTTAACACATAATATTACCAATAATGTATTACGAAAAATAATAGAAAATGGAATAAATGAAATAGATGGAAAGTTAGATGAAACTTTGCCAAAGTATATAAAAAAAGAGTATGGTTTAGAAGAAATAAATATAGCAACAAGGGATATTCATTTTCCAAATAGTTTTGATGATTTTAGAAAAGCAAGAAAAAGATTAGTGTTTGAAGAGTTACTATCAATGGAACTTGCATTACTTAATTTAAAATATATAAATTCAAATAATAAAGAAGGAATTGCTCTTTCTAAAGATGTCAAAATGTCTGATGTAATAAATACTCTTCCATTTAATCTTACAAAAGCACAGCTAAAAGTATTAGAGGAAATAGATAAAGATTTAGAAAAAAAAGAACCAATGAATAGATTATTACAAGGAGATGTAGGTTCTGGAAAAACAATTGTAAGTATTATTTCTGCATATAAAGTAGTAAAATGTGGATACCAAGCTGCAATAATGGCACCAACAGCAATACTTGCAAGTCAACATTTAACAAATTTTAAAAAGATTTTAGAGCCATTTGGAATAAGATGCGAGTTACTTGTTAGTAAAATAACTAAAAAGCAAAAACAAATATTATTAGATAAATTAAAAAATGGAGATATTGATATCTTAATTGGAACACATGCATTGCTACAGGAAAATGTAGAGTTTAAAAATTTAGGATTGGTTGTAACTGATGAACAGCATCGTTTTGGAGTAAAGCAAAGAGGAATAATATCAAGCAAAGGTAAAAATCCAGATGTTTTAGTTATGACAGCAACACCAATACCAAGAACGCTAGCACTTATTCTTTATGGAGACCTTGATATTTCTATTATAGATGAACTTCCACCTAATAGGCAAAAAATAGATACATTAGTAGTAAATGATAAAATGGAAGATAGAGTAAATAATTTTATAAAAGAACAAGTAAAAGAAGGAAGACAATGCTATATTGTTTGCCCATTAATTGAGGATAATGAAGTAATTAATGCCAAATCAGTTACAGAATTAGCAGAACATTATAAAAATGAAGTATTTTCGGAATTAAAAGTAGAATATTTACATGGAAAAATGAAAGCAAAAGAAAAAGATGAAATAATGGAAAATTTTAAAGATGGAAAAATTGATATTCTTATTTCAACAACTGTTATTGAAGTAGGTGTGGATGTACCAAATGCAAGTATTATGGTAGTACAAAATGCAGAAAGATTTGGACTTGCTGCACTGCATCAATTACGTGGAAGAGTAGGAAGAGGAAAATATAAATCTTATTGTATTTTAAAGTGTGGCACACTTGGGGAATATACAAAACAAAGAATGCAAATTATGAGTCAAACCCAAGATGGATTTAAAATAGCAGAAAAAGACTTAGAACTAAGAGGTTCTGGTGAATTTTTTGGAACAAAGCAACATGGAATTCCAGAATTTAAAATAGCAAATCTTTTTGAGGATATGCCTACTTTAAAATTAGTACAAGAACTAGCAATTAAAATAATGCAAGATGATCCAAAATTGGAAAAAGAGGAAAATTTGTTGTTAAAACAATTAGTGCAAGATAAATTTAAAGTTACTATGTAAAAATAAAAAAATCTAAAGTTTTAGTTAGAATAAATTTAAACTAATAATAATTTGCAATATTTGTCGAAAAATGCTATATTATAACTATGTAAACAAAGTACACATTTTCCTAAGTTATAATTATAAGGAGGAAAAATTATGAGTATTTATAACAGCTATTTACAAGAGTGCAAGTATCCTTTTGGCGCAATTGATACAAAAACGGAATGTATCATTAAGGTGCGGATAAAAAATGATACATATGTAAATTCATTGCAGTTGGTTTTATGCATCTGGGGAGATTGGAATAATCCAATTAAGGAAATTCCTATGAAGTGGTTCGATCTTGAAAAAGATGAAAACGTATTTTGCTGTACAATTTCGCTTCAAAATCCAGGTGTATATGGATATTGTTTTAGAATAACCAGAAATGGTAAAACAAATCTAATTAAAAAGAATCCAAGGACCAATGAAGGTTTTTATAGCCAAAACGTAGAAGGATGGCATTGGAAACTTACATGTTTTGATGCTAGCTTTAGAACACCAGACTATGTAAAAAATGGTGTAATGTATCAAATTTTTCCGGACAGATTTTACAATAGTGGACAAGAAAAGGAAAATATCCCTGATAATATTGTTCTTAGAAAAGATTGGGGAGAAATGCCTGTCTATATGCCAGATGAAAAAGGAGTTGTTAGAAATAACGACTTCTTTGGTGGTGATTTAAAAGGTATAGAGGAAAAACTACCATATCTAAAAAGATTAGGTGTAACTAATTTATACCTTATGCCAATTGTAGAATCTATGGAAAACCATGGATATTCCACAGCTGATTACAAAAAGGTAAGTCCCCTCTTGGGAGATTGGAGTGATTTTGAAAATCTTACTAAAAAAGCACACAAAATGGGTATACACATCATTTTGGATGGTGTATTTAGCCATACAGGAAGTGACAGCATTTATTTTAATAAGGAGAAAAGATATAAGTCTTTAGGAGCTTATCAATCTCCAGAAAGTCCATATTTTACATGGTATATATTTGATGCAAAACTACCATGCGGATATCGTTCTTGGTGGGGATTTCCTACTTTGCCAGAACTAAACAAATGGAATAGCAAATATCAAAAGTATATCTTTGGAGAGGACGGAGTAATTGATTTATGGTTTTCTAAAGGAGCAAATGGAGTTAGATTAGATGTTGTGGATGAACTTCCAGATGAATTTTTAACTCCTTTAGTTCAAAAGGTAAAATCTTATCCAGACAAAGTAATCTATGGTGAAGTATGGGAAGATGCAACAACCAAAGAGGGCTTTGGAAAGAGAAGAGAATATCTTTTAGGAAAACAGCTAGATAGCGTAATGAATTATCCTTTTAAAGATGCTATTATTTCCTATGTGAGGTATGGAGGGTTAGATGGTTCAGAATTTCATAATACCATTATGAATATTCTGGAAACATATCCAAAGCCAGCTGTAGATTGCCTTATGAATTTTTTGTCTACACATGACACAATAAGAGCAATTACAAAACTTGCAGGAGAGGAGATTGAAAGAAAACCAAACTTTGTAGAAGAGCGTATGGAGCAAGCAAGGTTGGATAAACTTTCTAAAGAGCAGTATAGACTTGGTAAAAAAAGGTTGAAAGTTGCAACAATTATTCAATACTTTTTACCAGGAATTCCTTGTGTATACTATGGTGACGAAGCAGGACTAATGGGATACAAAGACCCATTTAATCGCAAATGTTATCCATGGGGAAAAAGGGATAAGGACTTAGTTAAGTTCTTTAGAAGCTTAGGAAAAATCCGCAAACAAAATCCATTTTTGGCAGAGGCAGATTTTGCTTTTATTAAGGTAGATACAGACGTATGTATCTTTGAAAGAAAAGCTAAAGGAAGTAAACTGCTAATTGCCATAAACAGAAGCGGAAATAAAAGAGCAATAGAAATTCCAAAGGAATATCAAAACGGACAAGTGCTATTTAAGTTAAGAAATAGCACACAAAAGGAATTAGATGCATATGGTGGAGTTATAATACTTTTATAAAAAAGCCCCAGATGGAGAATTTTCTCTGTCTGGGGTTTTAAAATGATTTTAAATTTTGCAATTGTGGTTGCAAAATTAGAAAAATGTTTTTTATATAATAACCAAAATAGTATTGACAAAAGAGAAAAGTAAATATAGAATACGAGGTAGAAATAACTTCTATAAAAGAAGAAAGAACATTGAAAACAGAATAACTGTAAAAGTCAATATAAAATTGATAAAAAAATACAAAATAGAATTGATAAAAAAT
>CAUWGC010000021.1:0-24731 GCA_963558405.1 uncultured Clostridia bacterium | reverse complement strand
CTAATATCAATCAGTTTCAAGATTTTTTTATTTTCAAACTGTCAAACTCGAGATAATACTTATACTACATTTTTTTTAATTTATCAAGCTAATTTAAGATTTTTTTTTATTACAATTTTATTACAGCTTTATTACGTGTTTTTCTATTTTACAATATTTCCCATTAATTCTAAATTATCTGTATTATCTATTTTTACTTTTGAAATTTCATTTTCTAAATTGTTGTTAGACTTTGCTTTTACTTCTATATAGTTTGTTGTATGTCCTATCATCCATTCACCCTTTTTTTCTTCCCATAACACATCAACTATTTTACCTATATATTGTTTGTTCTGATTTATTCCATTTTTATCAGATAACTCCAATAATCTATTACTTCTTTCTTCTTTTTTATTTCCATCTACTTGATTTTCCATTTCTGCTGCTTTTGTTCCGCTTCTTGGAGAATATTTAAAAACATGCATTTTATAAAAATCTACTTTTTCTAAAAATTTATATGTTTCTTCAAACTCTTCATCTGTTTCCCCTGGAAATCCTACAATAATATCTGTTGTTAACGCCACATTTGGATAAGATTTTCTTAAAAGTGTTACTACATCATAAAATTCTTCGGTTGTATATCTTCTGTTCATTCTTTTTAATGTACTATTACATCCACTTTGCAATGATAAATGAAAATGATCACATACTTTTTCCAATTTTACAAGTCTTTTAATAAATTCCTCTGTCATTAATTTAGGTTCTAAAGAGCCTAATCTAATTCTTTCTATAGTTGGTATTTTATTTAAAGCTTCCAATAAGTCTATAAGTGTAATATCTTCTTTAAAATCTTTACCATAAGAAGCTATATGTATTCCTGTAATTACTATTTCTTTAATTCCTCTTTTACTAATTTCTTCTGCTTCTTTTACAACACTTTCTATTTTCCTGCTTCTTACTCTTCCTCTAGCATATGGTATTATACAATATGAACAAAAGCGGTCACAACCATCTTGTACTTTTATAGCAGCTCTATTTTTATCTGTATATGTAATTGTTCCAAAATCTTTAAAATTAATTTGTTTCATTACATCTGTAACAACTTCTTCTTTTGTTCTATCTTTAATATATTTTTCTATAAAATTCACTATATCATTTTTTTCATTAGTACCTAAAATAAGATCTATTTCTTTTATCTCTTCTAATTTTTCTTTATTTACCTGTGCATAGCATCCTACAGCAACTAATATACTATCTTTATTTTGCTTTTTTGCTCTTCTTAAAATTTCCCTTGATTTTTTATCTGACATGTTAGTTACTGTACAAGTATTTATTATATATATGTCTGCATTTTCTTCAAAAGAAACTACATCATATCCATTTTCTAAAAACTTTTGTGCCATTGCATTTGTTTCATATTGATTTACTTTGCAACCTAATGTATAAAAAGCTACTTTTAATTTTTTATCCATTTTTCATCTTCCTTTTATTATTTGTATTATATTGTAACATGAATTTTTTTCAAAAAAAAGAGCCTACAAGCTCTTTTTTGTTTTATCTTCTTCTTTTATTTTCCAAAGAATCTAAATTATCTAATGCTTTTCCAGTTCCTAATGCCACACAAGACACTGCGTCTTGTGCTATCATAACATTTATTCCTGTTTTTTCTTGTAAAAGCTTATCAAGACCATCTACTAAGCATCCTCCACCTGTCATGTAAATACCTTTATCACTAATATCTGCGGCAAGCTCTGGTGGTGTTTTTTCCAAAACAGAATGAACAGCATCAACAATTAGCATAGCAGGTTCTAGTAAAGCTTCCATCATTTCACTAGAATATACAGTTATAGTTTTTGGAAGACCTGTAATTAAATCTCTTCCTCTTATATCCATTTCCATATCTTGAATTTTAGGATAAACACAACCAATGTTTACTTTTAAATCTTCTGCAGTTCTTTCACCTATCATCATATTATGTTTTTTCTTAATATATCTAACAATTGCCTCATCAAATTTATCTCCAGCAACTTTTAAAGAAGTACTAACAACACTTCCACCTAAAGAAATAACAGCTACATCTGTTGTTCCTCCACCAATATCTACCACCATATTTCCACATGGTTTAGAAATATCAATTCCTGCACCAATAGCAGCAGCAATTGGTTCTTCTATTAAATATACCCTTCTAGCTCCTGCTTGTGTAGCAGCATCTATAACAGCCTTTTTTTCTACTTCTGTTACTTGTGAAGGAATGCATATCATAATTCTAGGAGAAAAAATAAATTTTCCACATACTTTATTTATAAAATATTTTAGCATTTTCTCTGTAACAGTATAATCAGAAATTACACCCTCTCTTAAAGGTCTTGTTGCAACTATATTTCCAGGTGTTCTACCAAGCATTCTTCTAGCCTCTTGTCCAACTGCTAAAACATTTCCTGTAGTATTATCAACTGCAACAACAGAAGGCTCACGAAGAACAATACCTTTTCCTTTAACATAAGCAATAACAGTTGCTGTTCCCAAATCTATTCCTATATCCTGACCAAAGCCAAACATGCACATCTTCCTTCCAAAATTTATTACTAATTATATTATTACATTTTTGTTACAATTATATTACAACAAATTCAAAATAGCAATGTTTTTTTTTAAAAAAATATTAATTTCATTACTATAATTCACATTCCATATAATTTCTACCACTATAATATATATGTGAAATATAAACATTACAATTATTATCATCTATGGTATATAATACTACATAATTTTTTATAACTATTCTTCTATATGTTCTTTTTAATTCATCAATTTTATTTATTTCTGGATATAATTTAGGTGCGTATTTTAATCTTTGTACTTCTTCTTCAATTTTATTCATTAAACTTTTTGCTGCATTTTTAGCATATAAATTATCGCTTATGTAATCATATATTTTGTTCATTTCTTTATATGCTGTAGGAGTTACTATCACCTTATATTTGCTAATATCCATATTTTTCTCTCAACTCCCTGAACATTACATCTGACTCTATGCCTTCACCTTTTTCAATTTCTTTTTCTGATTGTTTTAATTTTTTTATTATATCTTCTCTAATTCTTTTTTGGTTATATTCTTCCATACTCATAACAATAACATCATTTTTACTATTTTTACTTATTACTATTTCTCCATATTGATTAACTGCTTTTTCTATTTCTTGAATATTTGTTAATAGTTGCATATTTATACACCTCTTTCTCTTTTATACTATTTATAGTATAGCATGAAATTGCCTTTTTTTGAATACATTTTTTAACATTATAAAATTTTATAATATGAAAAAAGACAGGCTACTTTTAATAGTCTATCTTCATTCTCAAACAAGTTTTACTACTTTAATAATGTCTATATACTAAGTCCCTTTTGACATACTTTTGTCTTTATAAAAAGTATCTTATAAAAATCAAGCTAGCAAATATAACGGCAATTCCTGTAAATCCATCAAACATATGGGTTCCTTCATCATCATTTATTACTGCTTCTTTTGTTACATTTACTTTAAAGTTTTTTACTTCTTGAAATTTGAATTTTACTTCAAAATCTTTAGTTTCTCCTTGTTTTAAATTTTCTATTTTTGCAAATCTTGTACCTAAATCAACATTTCTTTCGGAATAAAAATTTATTTTAACATATAAGTTATCAATATCTTCCCCTGTGTTATTAGTTACTTTTCCTTTTACAAAACCATTAATATATGTAGCTTTAGCTTCTGTTATCTCTATTTTAGGAGAATTAATCTCTATTTCATAATCATTAATCGGCCTATACGTTGATTTTACATATGCAAATGTTAAAAAATCTAAGAAAAAATATAGTATAATAAAAATTGCTCCAAATTGTAAAAAAAGTTTTAATGTTTTATTCATAAATATATCTCCATTTCTTGGTAATCTATCAATATTATACTACAAGTGTACATAATTTGTAAATAGTTACATTTTTCTGAATACACCAACTACTTTTCCTAATATATCACAGTTTGGTACAATTATAGGGTCCATAGTACTATTTTCTGGTTGTAAACGTATATGGTCTTTTTCTTTATAAAATGTTTTAACTGTTGCTTCATCTTCAATTAATGCAACAACTATTTCTCCGTTATTTGCTACATTTTGTTTTTTTACTAAAATATAGTCACCATTTAAAATACCTGCTTCTATCATACTTTCTCCACGTACAGTTAGCATAAAACATTCACTATTTCCTACAAAATCAACAGGAATTGGGAAAGTATCTGTTACATTTTCCACCGCTAAAATAGGTGCACCAGCTGTTATTTTACCAATAACTGGTACTTCTACTAATTCCTTACCTGTATAAAAATCTTTTCCTTCTTTTTCTGGTGTTTTACCGTTTTCTCCTTTTAATAATTTTAAAGTTCTTCCTTTTTGATTTTCTTTTTTAATATATCCTTTTTCCTCTAACTTTGCTAAATATCCATGCACTGTAGCTGTTGAACTTAAACCAACAGCCTTTCCGATTTCCCTTACAGAAGGTGGATAAGAATTTTCTTTAACTTGTTTTTCTATAAAACGTAAAATCGCTTTTTCTCTTTTACTAAGCACATTTGGATCTTTTTTTCTCAAAATAACACCACTCCTAATTTCTTTATTTGACAACATATTATCACACAAATGTTTAATTGTCAAACAAAAGTTTTAAGTTTTTTTGCTTTTTTGAAAATTTTTATTGTTATAAATAAAAAAGCAAGTGTATATTTCCTATCACTTGCTCTTTTAATAAATATATTACATTCTGCTTAATAACATAACAAAATTAGATATAAGTACTGTATTTACAAATCCCATAAGAATAGTTAAAAATATAATCCCTGAAAATGCTTTGTTTTGTCTTAAAAAACGTTGTATTTTACTTATTTTTCTTTTTTGCACCTCTAAACGATTTTCCTCCTCATAATAACGTACCTCAAAAATTTCATCCTTTGCATGCTCCATACCCTAAAATCCCCCTTTTTATTTTCTATAGTACATATATATGCTTTTAGGATTAGTTTTATGTTAAAAATCGTTCGTCTTATTTAGCGTTATTTTTACTTATTTTAACCATTTTCTAGTTCTTCTTTTATTTTTGTTGCCAAATTCTCATTAATACCTTTTATTTTTGTTAGTTCTTCTACTGTTGCATGTTTTATTTTTTCTACACTTCCAAATTCTTTTAATAAAGCTTGTTTTTTTACTTCTCCTATTCCTTCTATTTCATCTAGTGCTGATTTTGTTATTTCTTTATCTCTTAACTTTTTATGATATTCTATTGCTGTATTGTGTACAGTATCTTGAAATAGTGTTATTTGATTTTTTAAATTTTCTGATAAAGGAAGTTCATTCCTATTTTCGTCTATTAATGCTCTTGTTGTGTGTTTATCATTTTTTACCATTCCAAATACAGGTATGTTTAAGTTATACTCTTGTAAAGCCCTTTTTACTGCTCTTAGTTCTGTAATTCCTCCATCTACAAATATAGTATCTGGCAGTTCTCCAAAAGCACCTTTTGGATTTTCTATAGAATGTTTTAACCTTCTTTTTACAACTTCTTCCATACACCTTGGATCATCTTGTCCTAATACTGTTTTTATTTTAAATCTTCTTGATAAATTCTTTTTTATTACACCATCTTGCATTACACACATTCCAGCTACCATATTTGTTCCAGATATATTTGATATATCGTATGTTTCTATTTTTCTTGGCAGTTTTTCCATTTTTAATACTTCTTTTAATTCTTTTACTATATTATATTTTTCTTGATAACTATTTTCTAATGTTATTTTGGCGTTTTGTTCTGCCATCTCTACAAAACGTAATTTTTCTCCTTTTTTTGGTGAACGTAATTCTACTTTTCTTTGTGCAATTTTACCTAACCATTCTTCTATTAATTCTTTTTCCTCTAATTCTTCCCTTAGCATTATCTTGTTTGGAATATTAGGTCTATCCATATAATATTGTTTTATAAACTCGGCTAATACTTCTTTATCTTCCTCATCTTGCATATTTTCTAAAAAGTAATGTTCTCTTCCAATCATTTTACTAGAACGTACAAAGAATATTTCTATACATATTTTTAGTTCATTTTTATATAAACCTATTACATCTATATCATTTTCAGAAATATTAGATACTTTTTGTTTTTCTGATACATTTTGAATTGCTGTTATTTTATCTCTTAAGTATGCTGCTTGCTCATAATTTTGCTTTTGAGATGCTTCATACATTTCTTGTTTTAATTTTTTTAATATTTCCTCTGTTTTACCTTCTAGTAAATCTATAATCTGCTTTATTTGTTCTTGGTATTCTTCTTTTGTTATATATCCAACACAAGGAGCTGGACAACGTTTAATATGATAATTTAAACAAGCCCTTACAGTTGATTTAAAATTTTTGCATTGTCTAACTTTAAACTTTTCTCTAATAAAATTTACCATTTCCTTTGCACTACCACTATTAGCATATGGTCCAAAATACTTTGCTCCATCATTTACTATTCTTCTTGTAGTATATATATTGGGATAATCTGATTTTACATCTATTTTTATATATGGATATGTTTTATCATCTTTTAATAATACATTAAACTTTGGTCTATTCTTTTTTATTAAATTACATTCTAATATAAGAGCTTCTGCTTCGTTATCTGTAACAATATATTCAAAATGGTCAATTAATGAAACCATTTTTTGTATACGAGCTGTTTTGTTGTTTTTTCTAAAATATTGTCTTACTCTATTTTTTAAAACAACAGCTTTTCCAACGTATATTATGTTATCATCTTTATCATGCATAATATATACACCTGGTTTATTGGGTAATTTTTTTAATTCTTCTTCAATATCAAACACAAAATCCCCTCCTTTTTCAATTATAACATTTTGGATTAACTGTTACAAGAAAAAATGATGTGGATTTTTTTCTTGTAACATATTGTCACATTATTAAATTTGTTGTAATATATTATAGTGAAATTAAAAAGACATTCGTAAACAACATTTTATTAAAGGAGGTTAATTTTGTTTTATATAATAGCGCCTGGACAATAAAACTATTTTATTGTTGACGAGGATTAGGACTTATCGAAATATTCGGCGGATGGTCCTATGGCATGCTTACTGTCATTAAGTAATTTTTTAAAAACTAATAGTAATATTAGAACAAAGAAAATTATATGTAGGTTTATTTATTGTGTAATTATGTTTGCGAGCCTTTTTAATGTAATTTAAGGAGGTTTTTTATATATGTGTGGAATAGTAGGTTATATTGGTACAAAAAAAGCGTGCCCAATTTTAATTAATGGATTACTTAGATTAGAATACAGAGGATATGATTCAGCTGGAATTTCTACAGTTGAGGATGGATATGTATCTTTAATGAAAAATAAAGGAAGAGTAATGAATTTATATGATTTAGAAGGCATTGATGATTTAAATGGTTCTATTGGTATTGCTCATACTAGATGGGCTACCCATGGAAAGCCTTGTAAAGAAAATTCTCATCCTCATATGGATAATAGTAATACATTTTCTGTTGTACATAATGGAATTATAGAAAATTATACAGAACTTAAGACTTTTCTTACAGAAAAAGGATATAATTTCCGTTCTCAAACAGATACAGAAGTTATTCCTAATTTAATTCATTATTATATTAATCAAGATTTAAATAATGATAATTTAAAATTTTTACGTGCAGTTCAAAAAACTTGTAACTCATTACATGGAAGTTTTGCTATTGAAGTAATTTCTTCATTATATCCAGATACAATGATTGTTGTTCGTAAAGATAGTCCTCTTGTTGTTGGAAAAGGAAAAAATGAATATTATATTTGTTCTGATATTCCAGCTATATTATCATTTACAAGAGATTTTTATCTTTTAAATGATTATGAATATGTAGTACTTAACCGTGATAATGCTAGTTTTTATGATAAAGATTTAAAACCAATAGAAAAAAATGTTAAGAATATTGAATGGGATGCTAGCAGTGCAGAAAAAGATGGATACGAAGATTACATGCTAAAAGAAATTTTTGAACAACCTAAATCTATTAGAGAAACTATTGGTGCTAAATTAAAATTAAACGAGAAAATAGTTTTTGATGACCTTTGTATTACCAAAGAATATTTAGAGTCTATTAATAAGATATTTATTGTAGCTTGTGGTACAGCTATGCATGCAGGTCTTGGAACAAAAGCAATTTTTGAAAAATATTGCAAAATCCCAACAGAAGTTGATATTGCATCAGAATTTCGCTATCGTGACCCTATTATAGATGAAAAAACATTATGTATTTATATTAGTCAATCTGGTGAAACAGCTGATACTATTGCAGCAGTTAAACTTGCTAAATCTAAAGGAGCTAAAACTCTTGCAATATCTAATGTAATAGGAAGTAGTATTACAAGAGAAGCTGACTACTCTATCTATACACATGCAGGTCCAGAAATTGCGGTAGCATCTACAAAAGCTTATACTTCTCAATTAGTACTTTTAAGTATTTTAGCTATATATTTTGCAGAAGTTTTACAAAAAGAAACTACTGAAAAAATAGAAGAATTAAAATCTAAAATTTTAGAACTTCCTTCTAAAGTCGAAGAAATTTTAAAAGATACAAAACCTATACAAGATTTTGCAAAAAAGATCTACAAAGAATCTGATATGTTCTTTTTAGGAAGAGGAACAGATTATGCAGTTGCATTAGAAGGTTCTTTAAAATTAAAAGAAATTTCATATATTCATTCAGAAGCTTATGCTGCTGGTGAATTAAAACATGGACCTATTGCTCTTATAGAAAACGGAATTACAGTTATTAGTATGATTACAAATAAAGACTTAGCACCTAAAACAATTAGTAACATTCAAGAAGTTATTACACGTGGTGCTAAGACAATGATAGTTACAAACCAGGAATTTGAAAATAAAGGATTTGATTTTATATTTAATATTCCAAAAACAGATTCACTAATTTCACCTGTTCTTTCTGTTATACCTTTACAATTACTATCTTACTATATTTCTAAAGAAAAGGGATTAGATGTAGATAAACCAAGAAACCTTGCAAAATCCGTTACTGTTGAATAATTTATACACATTTTTTATTTATCATAAAAGCCCCCCTATGTTGTTAAAGTACAAAGTGGGGCTTTTATTTTTTTATAATTAATTATTATTTATATCTCTTTTTAATTTTCTTAATGCTTTTCCTAAATCTAATCTCGTATGTAAAACAGATAAAATTACAATATCATTTCCTTTAATATAATAAATAATTCTATATTTCTTATAAATTAATTGTCTTATTTCATAATCAGATATAATATATTCCATGTTTTTTCCCAACTCTGGAATTGTTTCTAAAATATCAACATAATCAACTAATTTTCTCATATATGATTTAGCGGTTTCTTCTGTATCTTCTCTCGCTTCATCTATAAATTCTGTAATATGTGATATTGCATTATCTGTCCAAATTACCATTTATCTATTATCTCCTTTACTTCTTTACTTGTTTTTGTATTTCCTTCCTCCATGTCTTTTATTCCTTTTTTTACTTCTAATTGTGTGTAAAGAGTGTAAAGAATTTCTTCATAACTTGTTGTGTCATCTATATTTTGAACTGTATTTAAAACTAATTGTTTATCGCTCATATTAAATCTCCTTCTTACTATATATATCTCTATTTTATCACACCTATTATAAATTTACTACTATTTTTTAACTATAAATTAAGATTCCTATATAACATTTCTTCTAATTTTGTATTCTATATAAATAATTTTAAAATTATTAATAAAATTGCACCAGGAATTCCTAATATTC
The DNA here is from genome assembly GCA_963558405.1 of uncultured Clostridia bacterium. GTDB lineage: Bacteria > Bacillota > Clostridia > TANB77 > CAG-508 > CAKNOI01. The sequence goes on along the minus strand of CAUWGC010000021.1, from coordinate 14,880 downwards.
CTATTAATATAGAAGTTACTATATTAAGTCCTATATGAAAATTAAATGCTCCTCCTATTATATTAATAATCCAAATAACAAGTCCTCCTAATATAGAATTAAAAACTAGTTTTAAAACACTTTTTAATGGTAATACAAATATTCTTCCAAAAATAAATAATAAAATTATACAAGCAGAATAAATTAGAACATTGTTCATCTCCATAATTTCCACCTACCCTTATTTCATTTTTATGAAATAAGTAGGACAAATATTACTTTTTACGCTTCATTTAATCTAATTTCTATTTCACTTATCATATCTAATACAATACCGTTTTTTTTAGCTTTTTTTAATAAGTAATCTAATTTTGAGCGCATTGCTTTTATTTGATATGTGTAATAGTCTATTAATTCTGACTCTGCATATTCAAAATTACGATTTGCAGCATCTAATTCTCTTTTACTTTTTATAATGCTTAATATTAATTCCATTCTTTTTTGTTCATTAGATTTTTCAACCATTTTTGTTTCTTTTAAATATTCAGGATTCATTTTATACCTCTCTTCTTTTATTATTATTACTATTATATTCCATTTTATTTTTTTTATACAAAAATAGGAAATTAAAAAAAGATAGCAACTTTTTAAGTTACTATCCAATAAATAAAAATACCAATAGATTGAATAAAGAATAGATTTAATATATTTGATGTCAGCAAATTATTAGTTGCTTCTACTACTCCTAATTCGCTATTTGTTTTATTTTTATTACGATAATGTTTTTGTGATTCTATAAATGTAATAAGCTCTGGTATGCTTGTTATTATTCCTAAAACTACACCCAAAATTGACTGAGGTATATTAAACAAAGTAGCTAAATTTTCTAAAGTATTACTAAGTAAATTTCCTATAATAAATAATAATATTCCTGTTAAAACTAAGTATATTGAGTAAGTAATAGTAATTTTTCTCTTCCCTTTTATCCACTTTTCTTCCTCTATAATTTCTTCTTCTATTATAGTTTCTTGCTTTTTTAGATATAATTTATGAGTATTATTATTTATCATATAACATAGTAGAAATAATAATATAAAGATTGGTATAATTCCTATGCTTGTTTCTATATTACTCCATACTAAAAAAACAGGAATTAATATTGTAAACAATACCATTATAATATCTATTCTAATAGCTGTATTTTTTAATACTTTTGCATTTTTATTAAGATAAATAGACAAAATGTATTGTATAAAGTTAATTACATTTGAACTAAGAACATTAAATATACTAGTTGAAATAAAACCTGTAGCAGAAGAAAATGATATTGTTAGAAGCTCTGGAACAGATGTTGCAAAACCAGCTATATTTCCTACTGTTTTTGGCTTTAAATTTAAGTTTTCTGCTAATTTTCTTAGTAATTTTACCAGTACATATTTTGCTATTATAACAATTAAAAATGAATATATTAAAAATTTAATTATTTCTAAAAACATTTAATCACCTTTATTTTTATTATTTCCTTTTTTTACCTTATTATTCAAGTCTTTTGTTATCAAAAATAGCCACGTAGTAAAACGTGACTATTTGTTTATTTATTCCTTTGCCTTACAGCTTCATACATTATAATTCCGGCAGATACAGATGCATTTAGTGATGTTATTTTTCCTTTCATAGGAATTTTTACAATAAAATCACAGTTCTTTTTAACAAGTTCACTCATTCCAAATCCTTCGCTTCCTATTACAATAGCAATAGGTCCTTTTAAATCTTGTTTATAATAATATGTCTCTGTATTCATATCTGTTCCTACTATCCATAGTCCTTTTTCTTTTAAATCACGAATAGTTTCATTTAAGTTATTTACTCTTGCTATTTTCATATGTTCTACTGCTCCTGCTGAGGTTTTACTTACTGTACTGTTAACCAAAGCAGATCTTCTTTTAGGTATAATAATTCCGTGAACTCCTGCTGTTTCTGCTGTTCTTATAATTGAACCTAAATTATGTGGGTCTTCTATACCATCCAATAATAATAACAATGGATCTTCGTTTCTTTGTTTTGCAAGTTCTAACATTTCGTCAACTGTTTGATAATTAAAAGGTGGAACTATTGCAATAACACCTTGTGCGTTTTCGGTTTGTGACATTTGATTTATTTTATTACGTTCTACTTCAGCTATTGGTATTTTTCTTTCTTTTGCTAATGCTATAATTTTGTATATAGAACCATGTTTTTCGCCTTTTGCTACTAACAATTTATTAATATCTCTTTTAGATAATAATAGTTCCATAACAGCATTTCTTCCTTCTACTTGATCTTCAAATATTTTATTTTCTTTTTTTGATTTTTCCATTTTTACTCCTCATCTAATTTTAATATTGATAAAAATGCTTCTTGAGGCATTTCTACATTTCCAATTTCACGCATTTTTTTCTTTCCTCTTTTTTGTTTTTCTAGTAATTTTTTCTTTCTAGTTATATCTCCTCCATAGCATTTTGCAAGTACGTCTTTTCTCATTGCTGAAATTGTTTCTCTGGCTATGATTTTTCCGCCTATAACAGCTTGAAGAGGAATTGCAAATAATTTCCTTGGTATTACTTCTTTTAATTTTTCTACCATTTTTTTGCCCCTTGTATAACTATTATCCTTATGTACAATAAAAGATAATGCATCAACACTTTCACCATTTACATATATATCAAGTTTAACTAAATCTGATTTTACATATTCTTTAAATTCATAATCAAAAGAAGCATATCCCTTTGTTTTTGATTTTAAATTATCAAAAAAGTCATATATAATTTCGTTTAAAGGCATTTCATAATATAATGTAACACGATTTTGGTCTAAATACTTCATATCTTTATAAATTCCTCTTCTGTTTTGACATATTTCCATTATATTTCCTACATATTCCTTAGGTGTTAATATTTCTGCAGTTACAAAAGGCTCTTCCATAAATGATATTTCTGATTGAGGTGGTAAATCTGAAGGGTTATATAATTCTATTACTTCTCCATTTGTTTTATGTACATGATAAATAACAGAAGGTGATGTTGTAATTAAACTTAAACCATATTCCCTGTCTAATCTTTCTTCTATAATTTCTAAGTGTAATAACCCTAAAAATCCACAACGAAATCCAAAACCTAATGCAGCAGATGTTTCTGCTTCAAATGTAAGTGCTGCATCATTAAGCTTTAATTTTTCTAAAGCAACTTTTAAATTCTCATAATCGCTTCCATCCATTGGATATATTCCGCAATATACCATTGGATTTACAGCTTTGTATCCTTCTAAAGGTTCTTTTGCTGGTTCTTCACTTTTAGTAATTGTATCCCCTACGTGTAAATCTTCCAAATTTTTAATACTAGCTGCTATATATCCTACTTCTCCTGCTGATAACTCATCAGCTTTTTTATAAATACCAGGCTCAAAGTAACCTACTTCTGTTACTACAAATTTTTTCCCTGTTGCCATTAATAAAATTTCATCGCCCTCTTTTACTGTTCCGTCAACCACTCTAACATATGCAATTGCACCTTTATAATTATCATAATATGAATCAAAAATAAGTGACTTTAAAGGTTTGTTCTCATCACCTTGTGGAGCTGGCAAATCTTTTACTATTTTTTCTAATACTTTTTCAACATTTAAACCTGATTTTGCAGAAATACATGGTGCATCTTCAGCATCTATTCCAATAATATCTTCTATTTCTTTTTTTACTTCATCTGGTCTTGCATTAGGTAAATCTATTTTATTTATAACTGGTATTATTTCTAGATTATTATCTAATGCTAAATAAACATTAGCTAAAGTTTGAGCTTCTACACCTTGACTTGCATCTACTACCAAAACGGCCCCATCACAAGCTGCTAAACTTCTTGATACTTCATAATTAAAGTCCACATGTCCTGGAGTATCTATTAAATTTAAAATATATTCTTCACCATCTGAAGATTTATATTTCATACGTACTGCTTGGGATTTAATTGTTATTCCTCTTTCTTTTTCTAATTCCATATTATCTAGTACTTGACTTTCCATTTCTCTATCTGTAAGTACACCTGTCATTTCTATTAATCTATCTGCTAATGTTGATTTTCCATGGTCAATATGTGCAATAATACTAAAATTACGAATGTTTTGTTGTTTTGATTTTTCCATCTATTTCTCTCCTTTTTCTGTTAATTATTTTACCATAGGTAATATAAAAAGGCAAGAAAAAAGACCTTTTAGGTCTTCATTCTATTAGGTTTATTGCATTATCTTTTGTCATTCCTTCTAAATTATAATAAGTATCTGGTACTGTTCCTATAATTACCGCTTCTGCTAAAAGTACTTGATTTGAAATTCTTTTTTCTATAATATTAAATGGTGTTAATATCTGTACATTACATTCTACTTGCAGATAAATTTTATGTAATGTTTGATTAACTCCTGCAGAAGAAAATTCTGATCTTAAATCTGTTTCTACATTGCCTACACTAGACATTTTAAAATGTATTTCTGGTCCTATTCCTGAAAGCAATTTACTTCCTGTAAAACTTCCTAATCTAATATCAAATGATGTACTACTTTCTTTATCTAACTCTTTTTGTATACGAACTGCTATATCTGATATGATTTCATTAATTGGTATAATATTTGATTTTATCATTGTTACATTTCCATTAACATCTTTAGTTACAGTACACAAATCTTGATATTTATAATTAGCCATTACATTAGTTGCTTGTTCATTAGATATTCTAGTAGCTATTGCCATTGCTCTATTTTCACATAAAGTTTCAAAAATTGGATATATTGCTTGTAATATTGTTTTTGCTACTAAAAAAGCAATACATAAAATTATTACTATAGTAATTACTTTTTTTGCCACTTTGTTATTTTCGGGTAAATTAGATTTCTTAAAGAAAAAATTTATTTTAGGCATTTTATTATGAAATTTAATTCTATTTCTTGAATAGATTTTATCCATACTTCTACCTTTAAGCAGTTGCCTCTTTACTTCCTCCAACATATTTAGGAATAAATAACTGCTGTCCTATTTTTAAATTATTAACATCTTCTATATTATTTAATTTTGCAATAGCATCTACTGTGCTTCTAAATTTTTTTGCAATATTCCATAAAGTATCTCCTGGTTTTACAAAATATATAATAACACTATAAATTTTTATATCTCTACTTTCTTTTAAATTAATTTCTTGAATCATAGATAATTTTACTTTTCTAGATACACTTATTTCAAATCCTAAATCTATCTTTATATCCATATTTCCATCTGGCATAAGTACAAAAGTATCCATATTTACATCAATACTAGTCATAATTTCTGATGATTGATTAATTCCTGCTATATCTACACTAAATTCATATGGTAATGTTATTATTTTGCTATCCATTCTTCCTTGAATATCTGATGAAAAAATAAACTTTAGTGTTACTTCTCCTTCATATACAACTCTGTCTTTTAATATATTTTGCTTTATTATAGCAGGATTTACTTCCACATCATATATTTTATTTCCATTTATTTCTGGTATAAGACTACTTTGTCTAATGCTACATACATCTTTAATATTTAATTTTTCTGTCATTGTTTCTACTTCTTTTTGAGTAAATTCTGCTTCTCCTGTTATACTATATAAATCTTGAATAATTTCTATTTGTTTATTTTCATATACTTTGCAAGAAATTTCTATTTCTGCTTCTACATATATAGAATGTTCTTCAACACTATTTGGTTTTACTAATATATTTTTTAATTCATACCTCATATCACAAATATTTTCATCTGTAACATCTTGAATATCAATAAATCCCATTACAGGAATATTTCCTTCTATACTGTTAATCCTATTATCTTCTGTTAAATACAAAATTTTTATGACAGCATCTGCTTTAGCCAATACTTTGTTGTAACTTATTTTTGTATCCTTATTAATAAGTTTTAAATCTACCTTTAATATTTCTGCTAAATTATCTACATTATCTAATATTAAAGTATCTTTTGCATATACATTAGATTTTCCTTCACCTTTTAAAGAATTAATATTAAAAGCTTTATTTAACAATTGAATGTCCTCTTCTCCTTTTACTTGTTTTATAAATTCTATTGTATCATTAGAATATACTTTTGTTTTTACTTCCATATTTATTTTAACATTTACTTTTCTTCCATTTAAAATATTACAATCCATTTGTTTTATTAAAGTTTGCTCTTCTAAACTCATACCTATTTTTGCTTCTTCTATATTAAACATCTCTGTAAAATCTATGTTAGTATTTAAAGATCTTATACTATTTTTTTCATCATCTGCTAAATAAATAATATAAGTATTAATGCTTCCTTCTATTTTTACCTTTCCGTCTAATACTTCTTTTTTATAAATACATACATTTCCACTTGTATGAATAATACTCAAACAATCTGGTTTAATATCTGGAACTATAACATCTCCTTCTACTATTGTATTATCTACTTTTTCTCCAATTATTCTATTAATACATAGATTGTCTTTTTCTGCATCTATCATTTTTTTACCTCCTTATATTTTATCTTTAAGATAATTGTATTTTGTTTTAGTAAAAATATGACAAAAAAAAAACAGTGTTTTCACTGTTTTTTTATTTATAGTCTATGATGCCTTTTAGTCTCTGGCATTTCAGGAATAATAGAACTGTAATTTTGACCATCAAAAACACATACTTCTACTACTCTTGTTAAGACATCTGTATATTTATAAGTTGTAAAATCTCTTTGCTCATCACTATATTTAACACTAAATACTGATGGATAAGCTTTTTCTATTGTAGCTTCTTTTTCAAAAGGTTTATTTCTTCCTAAAGTTCCTTTTACTATTATCTTTTGCCCAATCCTTCCGTCGATGTTTTCTTTAAGGCTCATTATATCATTTTTCCAAATAGCCATAATTCATCCACTCCTTTAAGCTAGTCCAATTTTATCATAATCATACATAAATGTCAAAAAAAGGAAGGTTTTGTAAATTGCTTGTTTCTCCTGGAGCTGTAAGGATTTCTCTGTTTTTTCTTATAATGTTACATTTATATTACATTATTATTTCTTTTGTATTACAGTGTCGTTTTTTGCTTTTCTAACATACAATATATTGAGTATTGCTAAAAAAGAGGTGATTAAAAAGTAATGGAAAAAATCAAAAAAGGTGACATTGTTGGTAGAAAATCTTATGGAAAAGACATCCTCTTTATTGTAACAAGAATTATAAGAGGTAATAATGGTAATGATATTGCAATTCTTAAAGGCTTAACAATTCGTATTGAGGCGGACAGCCCTGTTTCCGATTTAGAACTTGTAGATTCTGTTATAGTAGATAAAAACTTAAGAAACTTAGATTCAAAATTAAAAAATCGTATTGTACAATGTCCTCATTATTCAAAAAACACCATTTCCTCTTTAAAAAATGTTTTTTCTTTAAATAATCGAAGTGAAAATATGACATACACAGGAAAAATTTTACACGTAGATGGTGACAAAAAATACAGTGATAAATCTGCTAAACATTATAAAAATTTAGGTCTAAATGCTATTGTTAAAAATATTGCAGAAAATAAACAACCTTATATGATAGAAAATTTATTAAATCACTATCAGCCAGATATTTTAGTATTAACTGGTCATGATGGAATGATAAAAAATGGAACAGACTACAATAATATTTATAATTATAGAAATTCCAAATATTTTATAGATAGTGTTAAAATTGCACGTAAATGGTCTTATTCTAATAATAAAGATTTAGTAATCTTTGCTGGTGCTTGTCAAAGTTATTTTGAAGCAATAATGTCGGCTGGTTCTAATTTTGCTTCATCACCTGCTAGAGTATTAATTGATTTTGCAGATCCTTTAATAATTGCCGAAAAAATAGCTACTACAGACATAAGTAAATATGTAACTATTTCTGATGTAGCTTCCGAATTACGTGATGGAACAAAAGGAATTGGAGGAACTGGTGCAATGGGAAAGAAAAAAGTTATTTTTACTTCTTAAAAATAACTTTTAATATATATAAAAACACACAAAAGTTTTATTTTATATAAAACTATGTGTGTTTTATTTTAACCTACATTTTCATGTTGATGACTATATTTTAATTTTGTAGCCATTCCTCCTCTTATATGTCTTTCTGCTTTATTCTCATTTAAGATTTCTCTTACTTCATGAGCTAAAGCTGGATTTATCTTAAGTAGTCTTTCACTAACATCTTTGTGTACCGTTGTTACTTTTCGTAACGGTAGAATTAATATCTTCAAAATTTGTAATTACTGTAGGCTGACTTCCAATTTCATTTAATAATTTTAGTCTTACTTCTACATTTCCTTCGCTATCTACGTAAATAGCATCTATTATTGTTTTAAGCATAGCATTTGTAATTGTTTCATTATTTAAAATATCATCAACTGTACTTATTGTTTTTGTTAGTTCTTTTTCTAATACATCTTTTTCCTTTATTTCAGAAGTAATTAGCTTTAGTTCTCTTTCTAATCTTGCTATATCTTCATTTAATGGATTTGTATATTGTTTTAGTTCTTGCATATTGATTACTTCATTTTGGAACATTTCCATATATTTTTGTTTTTTAACTGTTACTTTTTCTATTTCTTTAAGTAGGCTTTCTTCACTTCTTTCATTGCTTTCTCTTAAAGCTGTTATTTTTTCAAATTCTTTTTCAACTGCTTTCATAAAGTTCTTTTTATTAGAAATTATACTTTTAAGATATTCTTTAATAGCATTTAAAAGTTCTTCTTCATCTATAACAGTTGTATTCGGACAATGATTTACACCCATTGAGTTTCTTCCACTACATACCCATCTTATATATTCTTTACCTTCTTCTGTATATTTCCTTCTTATCCTTCTAAATGAATAACCACAATGTTTACAATAGATAAGTGTACTAAATACATATTCTGTTTTTTCTCTTTTATTGTTTAGTTTAAATTCATTTGACCTTTGTTTTAAAATATCTTGTGCTCTATTAAACAATTCATCTGATATAATTCTCATTTCTGGTTTGTCAGAAATAAGCCAATCTTCTTCTGGTAGCTCTTTTCTTGCTCCTGTTATAAAGTCAGTAATTTCTGATTTCTTATTTGTTACTCTGCCTGTATATATTGGATTTTTTAGCATTCTTACAATAGAAGTTTGGACCCATTTTGACTTTGTTTTCTTTGTTCTTATTCCTCTATCATTTAATTCCCAAGCAATTTTTGTTGTACCAGTACCTTTATATACATAGCTTTCAAATATTTCTTTTACAATTTTTGCTTCTTCTTCGTTTATTTTTAATGTATATTTTTCACCTGGTATTTTGTCATAACCAAATACCAAATTAGGTACTCTTCCTTTTTTAGCAGTAATGTCTTTTCCAAATTTAACTCTTTTAGACATATTGGCACTTTCCTGTTGTGCCATTGCACCTAAAATTGTTAGTATAAATTCAGATCCACCTTCCATAACTTCGCCATTATTTAAAAAGTCTACTTGTATTCCATAAGATTTTAATTCTCTTATACTTTGTAATAAATCTACTGTATTTCTTGCAAAACGGCTTACATCTTTTACAACTACTCTTTCAAATTTTTTTGCCTTTGCGTCTTTCATCATTTGTTGGAATTGCTTTCTGTGTTTTATTTGTTTTCCAGAAATTCCTTCATCTGCATATAGCTTGTACAACTCATAGCCATTCTTTTTTGTAAATTCATTAAAAAACTCTATTTGCTTTTCAAGAGAGTCTATTTGTGCTTCCTTTTCAGTTGAAACTCTACAATATGCTGCAATTTTCATAACTTAATTTCTCACTTTCTTATATGTTGTTTTATGTCGGTAACTTCATATCCGTTCTGTTACATTTTAGCATATAAGTTATAAAAAAGCAATAAAACGCATAAAAAAACTACTCCTGCATTTAGGAATAGCTTTTTATAATTTGTTCATCTACGCATTTATTTGTCGCAAGTAGAGCCAAAGAGTTACATCTGTTCACCTATGCATTTATATTACGCAAATAGGGTTGCGATTAACATTTGATTAGTTGTTTTCAGCTAAATATTTTTCAAAATCTTCTATTGTCAATTCTTCATTGTTTTCATATTTTTCCTTTGTATAATCTCCTTTTCCATCACTATACATTTGTATAAATTTTATCATACCTTCAACACCTAATTTATCTTTTAAAGCTTTAAGACCTTCTCGTCTTATTCTTTCTAACTCTCTTACTGTTACAGCCATTTAAATCACCTCCATAATAAATTCTATTGGATTTATAACTTTAATTCTTAAATTTGCTCTTTTTGAAGCATTTATTAACAACCTGTCAGTTGTAATAAAATAATCTATATCTGCACTCTCTGCAAAAGATAAATGTAATGCATCCATATCTTTTATATTAAATTGCTTTAATTCTAATGCTCTTTGTTTAATTTCTGGTGTATAAGTAATTTGTGATAATTCCATTGCGTCATATAAATCTTCTACTTGTCGTCTTTTATTATCTAATTTGATTTTGGATATTTCAAAATCTATTACCATACTTTTATAAATTTCTACTTCTTTATTTATATGCTTTCTAAATATATTCTCTATTGCATTTGCCTCTAGGTTTATTTTTTCTTGTTCTAAATCATCAAATGGTCTATTATAACAACAAGTATCTAAATATAATTTTAGCATAAAATCAACCTCTCTTTCTATTATACTACATTTTATCGTATTTATCTATATATAAGAAAAATATTATCTGTTTCGATTTTAACATATATGATTATTTTATTCAATTAATATTATTAAATTTTATATCTCAATTTCATCTTCTATACAGTGAGAATTTTGAAAATTATAATCAAATTTTATCTTTTCATTATTCTCTGCCAAGTTATACGCCAAAACTCCAGCAAATGCTTGTACTATTTGTTCTTCTGTATTAGGATTATAAAATGTAATATTTAAAGACTTTTTCAAAATTCTCACCTACTTTCTTTTCAATACTATTATTAAAGTTCTAAAAATATTACTAAAAAAATTCACTTTGACTTAACAAAGTGATTATCTTGAATATATCTTTGAACTTTTTATACTACTTGCTCTCACAATATTTTTTACTACTCTTGGTACATCTTTTGTAACATTTATTCCTTTTCTTAAAACTAAATTGCTAGAATTTTTGGCATATTGATAAATTGATCTATTCCATTTAGCAAATGCAATATCTGACATTTCAGATTTTGTTGATAGAAACTTGTTATCTTTTTTTAGCAATTCAAGTAAAGCATAATATTCTTCTATTAAATTATTTTTCCTTTTTCTAATATAAGTTTTACTATACTCTTTATTATATTCAGCCTTTTTCTGCATTGATTCATTATGTCTTATTTCTTTTTCACTAGTATATCTTGTATCTTTCTGAATTACTTGAGAAATATAACTTTGAGAAACCTCAACAGTTTCAGCAATAATGTCTTGTTTCTGGTGTTCTTCAAAATACATTTGTAAAATTCTTTCTTTTTTATCCATTTTGTTCTCCTTTACTTATATTTTTTACTTGCACTTTTTTAGGTATAAAAATACCATATACATAAAGTACAACTCGTAATTTATATACATCATTTGACAATTATAAATATTTATTGTAATATATTATTATAAAGAAAGTATTAAAATTAACACAAAACAAATGTTAATATTTTATAATATAAAATAGATTACATTTCTATTATAAGGTAATACTTTTTAAATGTCAATAGATTACAATAAACTTTTTGAAGAATTTTTATGAATAGGAGAATACTATGAAAATGAATTTAGAATATGGCTTTAACAATGAGTCAATGCCAAAGTTTGAAGAATATGAAATAAAGGAACTAAACAACATTAAATATGTTGTTCCTAAAATTTTAAAAGAAAATAGAACAAACTATTCTTTAATTGATTTTGATGATTATAGAGAAAATGATAAACCGTTAATAGATTTTATCAATTTAGGAAAATTATCTTTAGAACAAAAAGAAGATGCTGACAAGTTATTGCTTGAATATGTAAATAAATATGGACTTTTAGGACTTATACACGATTTTCCAGTAAATAGATATTACACTTTAGACAAGGAAATACTATTAAAAGAATTTAATTATATTAATAATAGTGATTGCTTTAGCACAATAAAAATAGTTGATTATTTTAAAATATTCTTTCCTACTGTTACTGATGAAGAAATAAAAGAATTACTGGAGAAAGTAAACAAAAATATATATGAACATAGTATGGAAAAATTTATTTCTCCAGAAATAAATAAGTTGTTCTTTAAAAATGAAAAATATTATGAACAAGTAGATATGATAATAAAATATGCTCAATTTATGTATAACACATTAAAAGAATTAAGCAAAGCTAATGATGAATATATAAATGTAGGAGAAATAAATAAATTAGAATCTAATCATATAAGAGTTAATTTAGAATATGACGGACTAACAATACATATTAGGAGTTTAAAAGAATACATAGATGAAAACTTTAAATTATATATAATACAAGAAAAGAAATATTTAAAGTTTTGTAAGCATTGTGGAAAAGCATTTATTGCAAATAACCCAAAGGCACTATATGATACATTTAGTTGTAAAAACCAAGAAAATGTTTATAATAGTAGAGCAAGATTAAGTTCAAATGTAATAAAAACAAAGAATGGGCTAACTGTAAAAGTAACACCAAGTGAAGAATTATCTAATGAAATAATAAAAAAATTAAAAAAGAAAAAATAATAATTTGTATAAAGAGAGTTGCTATACTCTCTTATTTTATGCAAATGCACACTAAATACAAACCTGTTTATGCTCGTCTATAAGGAATTGTAACAAGTATTATTTAAAAATAAAATTTTATATAATTCAAATGGTTGTAAAACGAGTAATAGGAGGTGGATATATGAGTGCAATAGATAGGTTGTATAAAAAATCAAATTATACTGTTCAAAAGAGTATAAATTTAGAAGATAGATTATATACAAGATTAAAAGAAATAGTAGATAAAGATTATGACGCAACAATTAGTGATATGATAAATGTTTGTATTGAAGATTTACTATCTACTGGAAATGTAAAATATTATGCCAAACCAGAAGATGAGATAACAATTTATAGAAGTGTAATGATTAGAAAAGAAAATGTAGAGGCTTTAAATAAGATAACACAAGAAACAGGAATTTCACTTACAAGATTAGTAAATATAGCAATGAAAGAATTTTTAGATAAATATAATAATAAGATGTAATTTGAAATGTAAATGTTAATGTTATTTACAAAAAAAAGTATTTATGTTACAATACTAACTGGAGGTAGAAAAAATGGAACATATATTAAAATTACAACCTAAATACTTCGACTATATTAATAATGGAACAAAAAGGATAGAATTAAGATTATATGATGAAAAAAGACAAAAAATTAATATAGGAGATACAATAATTTTTCAAAAAGAACCTGAATTAGAAATTACAATGAAAGTAAAAGTTATAGGTATATTAAGATATAATACATTTGAAGATTTATTTGAAGATTTTGATATAGGAATATTATCTGATAAATCAATGACAAAGCAAGAATTATTAAATGTATTAGAAGAATTTTATACACCAGAAAAACAAAAGCAATATGGTGTTGTAGGAATACGCATTGAGAAGATATAATGAAAGCACACTCTAAAATTCAATCGAATTTAAGAGTGTGCTCTTTTTGTTGTGTCTTGACAGGTAGAGAATCAATTAGGAAGTTTTCCATTAAACACCAACTCACGAGAGGTATTGTTATAATAGCCTTTACTCATAGTTTGTGTTAACTCCCATTGGTATTTCTTGATGATATGCTCAAACATTGAGATTTTATAATCTGCAATTGTGATGAGAGGTTTTGTAGTTCCGAGATATTTGAAAGCTTGTTCCAACAGTATTGTTGAAATATGCTTTCCACGATATCCCTCAGCAACAAAGATAGTACAAATTTTACTCTCGATTTCATCCTTTTTCAGGAATACAACCCCAGCAACATTATTATCGATTGTACAGATAATAACATCACCTGTACCGTTAAGCACTCTAGGAATCTCTTTTGTCCAGTACCACTCAAAATGCTTAGGATAATCTTTGCAAATATGATCCGTAAGGCAATAAGAGAGGTAGGCAAATTTACTGAAAAGCTTATGATTGCCAATAAGAGAACTTAAGGTGTAGAGTTTCCTCTGATTTGTTTGCTTCCGAAGCTCAAAGACATAAACACCCAAGGCTTCTTTTTCCTCGGGGTAAATTTCCTGATACATATCCAAAGCTTTATACTTGGTAACACCAGGAATTGCCTTAGCAGAATCTTCATTGTCAAGCATTTCAGGAAAATCATCATAACGAGTTACACGGACAACCTCGAACCTGATATTAGAATAGTCCTTAAAAGTGATGGTATCACCTTGTCGAACCCTTTTAATATCAGGATATCCAACCCTTACTTCAAGTGTCTTAGTCCCCTTGTTAATAAGGTTGTAGTATTCCCGCTTGATTCTCCAGTTATAGTTTTTAGCCATAACATCAACCGTTCTTTCATAAAGTATATGTTCTTAAAACTACAACATACTGTAATCTACAGTATATTGTTATTATAGCATAAATGTAATAAATTGTAAATAATTATGTAGACAAATATACTAAAAGGAAAATATTCAAGTTAAAAGATTACTCTGAATCTTATTGAAAAATTGTAATTTCTCTATAAAATAGAGAGCTTAGCCCTCTATTTTATAACTCTTTTTCAAAATCTGTAAATGTTAAAATAAAACTGATAGAAAAATTCAAAATAAAATTGATAGAA
>CAUWGC010000020.1:0-25710 GCA_963558405.1 uncultured Clostridia bacterium | reverse complement strand
ACCACTAAATGCAATTAATTTTTTTTATACTTGCATTTAACTTTTTATTTCACACTTGATTCAAAAAATTAAAATTAGTATTGACAATAAAGAATAAAATAATATAAAATTAAACAAAAGAACAAGAACTAAAGAAATGAGAGAAAAAATGGAAAAAAGAAAAATCTGTAAAAGCCTTGGGGCTGTAACACACACACACACACACACACAATAATTTTAGAGAAAGTAATAGAATAATAAAAGCACAGTATAACTGTGTTTGTTTGAGATGTGAAGATGGACTATATAGTGTAGTCTGTCTTTTTTGCGTATGTTTAGTGCCTGATACAAGTTAGAGGTGGGCCGGAATAAATAATAATTTTTTTATATTTTTATGAATCCCCATTTAAGAAAATGTAATTCACTTCGTTCAAACATTTTCTAAAACGGTCCCCACAATTTTCAAAAAATATAAAAAAATTATTATTTATTCCAGCTTAAAATTGGGATGTAAATTTATAAAAAAATTGTTGAATTTGAACTATAGTTCATTCAAAAAGATTAAAATATAGTATAAAATGAACGAGGTAGGGAAAGATAAAGTAAAAACCTGAATAAGAAAGCGGAGGAAAAAGTATGAAAAGAAAAAATGAAGGTATAACACTAGTTGCACTAATTATAACAATAATAGTGCTAATAATATTAGCAGGTGTAACAATAAGTATGGTAGTAGGTAATGATGGTATTATCACCAAAGCAAAAGAAGCAAGTCAAAATATGTCAAATGCAACAAGCGAGGAAAAAGAATTGTTGCAAAATATGTTAAATACAATGAATGAGATAGAAAGTGGTATTGGAGGGAATGAGCCAGAGAAACCAGATAATCCAAATATAAAAGAATACCATAATGGAGTACCAATACCAAAAGGATTTTATTATGTAGGAGGAGAAGCAGAAACAGGATTGGTAATATCAGACCATCCAGATGATGAAAAAGCTGCGGTAAAAGCAGGACAAACAGGAGATATAACAGTAGGATTGGTAGGAAACCAGTTTGTATGGATACCAGTAAAAGTAGAGGAAACAGATACAGAAACAGATATAAAGGCGTTTAAGAGAACAACAACATATGATGGAACAATAACATCTCCAGATTCATATTATACAGAGCCATATAGTGGAATAACATCAGCAGATGAAACAGGAGAGGCAGAGTATGCAGATATGTATAAAAGTGTATATGAATACCATGGATTTTACGTAGGAAGATATGAGGCGGGATGTGAAATAGAAAGAACAGATAGTAATAAAGCAACAGTACAAGGAGAAACAAATCCGGTATTAGTACAAAAGGATAAGTTTGTATATAATTATTTGCCATGGGGAGCAAGTATGACAAGTACAGCACCAAATAGTGAAGGAATAATAGGAGCAGTAGAGTTAAGTAGAGGAATGTATCCAAAGACAAGTGAAGAATATGGAGTAACAAGCGCATTAATATATGGAGTGCAGTGGGATGCAATAATGACATTTGTAAATGATGCAGAACATGATGTGAATGGTAGTAAGTCATGGGGAAATTATTATGATTACACCGGAGGAGGAATATACGAAAAAGGTAAATTACAAAAAACAGGAGCAAACGAAAATTGGAAAGCAAAGAATATGTATGATTTAGCAGGAAATGCTTGGGAATTGACAAATGAGGCGTTCGGCACTAACTACCGAGTTTGTCGTGGGGGCTGCTTTGACAACGGGGGTAGTTACAACCCGGCTTCTTACCGTGACCACATCAATCCGGCCTACGCGAACGGCGTTCACAGGACTTTTCGCCCTATGCTTTATGTAAAGCTGGATGCTATATAAAGAAACATAAAATATTAGCATATACAAAGTAAAACATTAGATGGCTTTGCCGCCAGGCAAAGCACTGTGGCAGAATAGGTAGGTGAGCTGAAAGCAAACCTAGCTATAAAAAACTGTGTAACTCAAAATTAAATTTGAGTTACACAGTTTTTTTATACGAGAAAGGATTATATGTATCAGAGAATAAAAGAAATGAATGTAATATTTATAGAGGAAAAATCAAATAAAAATATGGAAATAGAAGTTATAAGTATTTACTTTTTTTAATTTACTATTATTTCATTTATTCATATGAGAGTCTGCCACATCCTTGATAAGCCTACAAATTTATGCTATAATTCTGGTCAGTTATTTGTTAGTTACCACTCGAAAACAGAATTGTTAAGGAGGATTATTATGAAAAACTTTATAAACTTTGAAGATGCAGCTGTTATAGCACTTTCATATCTGAGTAGAGCAAACTCAAATATAATAATGGTATCATATGATAAGGTCAGAAATTTCAAACGGATAATTGAAATGAATTTAGATGAAATGAATAGTCAAATAAATTCACCTTTTGAATATTTTGTAGAATCTTCATTATATTTCAGAGGAAGTAATTCTACAGGAGAAATTTATATTATACTAAAACCAACTACTGATATTGAATCAGCTATGGATAATGTTATGGGGTACTTGCCATGTGATATAAATATTGCATCGCGGAAACCTAATGCATTAAAAGCAATTGATTTGGAATTATTAAATGGAGAGTTTAAAATAATAATCTAATAAAAAATGATGAATGTTTATATAAAACATTCATCATTTTTTATTGCATTTTCCCTCATTTTTATGTACAATGGTAAAAAGGAGGAAATAAATGGACACAAATAATGAAAAAGTAAAATATTATAAAAAAATAGGAGTAAAATTATTAATTTTAGCAAGTATTTTGTTAGGAATTTTTGTGGCGTATAAAGTTGCTGTGTTTTATCTACCTTTCTTAATTGCTTTATTTATTGCTACATTAGTAGAACCTCTAATTCGTTTTTTTATGAAGAAATTTAAGCTAAAGAGAGGTTTATCAAGTGTTATTTCACTTATACTAATTGTAACAATTTTAGGTAGTATATTGACATTAATAATATCAAAGGCAATTTCAGAGTCTACAAATTTACTTGCAAATTTGAATGTTTATTTTGCTGATGCATATAACTGGACAACATCTTTTATTTCAGATTTACAAGAAGGTAGAATACAATTACCAAGTGAGTTCTTTACACTTGCGCAAAATTCTTTAGATGGAGTTCTAAATGCAGTAAAAGGAATTTTAACACAAGTGCTAACTAGTTTAGTTAATACAGCTACAGCTGTACCTACTACTATTACATATACATTTATAACAATTTTAGCAATAATATTTATGTGTATGGATAGAGAATATGTTTTAAAGCAAATAAATAAACAAATACCAAAAAAGTGGTTAGATAAAGTACATTTAGTTTTAAAAGAAACATTTAGTGTTGCATGGAATTACATTAAAGCAGAGGCAAAATTGTCTTTTGTTTGTTTTGTTTTAGTGTTAATAGGTTTAACAGTTATAAATATGTTTGGAATAAAAGTGGGATATCCTGTAACAATGGCTATTTTTATTGGATTTGTAGATCTTCTTCCACTTTTTGGGGCAGGAGCAGTTATGGTACTATGGGCTATATGGTCTTTGATAACAGGAAATATAAGCCTTGCAATTGCTTTAATAGTATTATGGGGGATTTGGGCAGTTATTAAAAATTTAGCAGAGCCAAAAGTAGTTAGTAGTCAAATGGGATTACATCCAATATTTACTCTATTTGGAATGTATACAGGTTTTAAGTTTTTTGGAGTAATTGGTTTAATGCTTGGTCCAATAATTCTAATTATAATCAAAAATATTTTTAATGAGATAATACAAAAAGGTGTTCTAAAATCATTTTTTGAGATTGATTGAAAATTAGATAAAAATATGATATAATATATAAACTCTTTTGTATGTATTCCTTTTTGCTTGCGTTGGTAATACAACAAGGAAAATAAATTATTTTAAGGAGTAGATGAGAAATGAATCCAAAAAAAGAAAATACTTTTGAAACAAAGCGGTACACAGAGGTAAAAGACAAACTGAACAATCTAGAATTGTGGGACGGGAAAAATTCTTTAACAAAGAGTCAGGTAGTGGAGGCAGTTGCATCATTACAAAATTTAGAACTTTGTTCTAGATGTGGAGGTTCCTGTTGTCGGAATACGGGTTGTTCATATCTTCCTATTGACTTTAAGGACATGAGTTTTAGTTCTTTGAAAAAAGAACTGGAGAAGGGCTATATATCTATAATAGCACAAATAATCATTATAGATTATAAAGTAAAAGTAAATTTATTTATGAGGACAAGAAATGTAGGTAGACCAATTGTAGACCTTTTATCAACAAGTTCATCTTGCTGTTTATGGTCCGAAAAAGGATGTCCGCTTTCTTCAGAAGAAAGACCATCTATTGGGATACTTTGTATTCCAGGATACGAAAATGGATGTTTACATTGTCATCCAATTGTATCTGACGACATACTTGAAGTTCCATGGAAGAAGCATCAAAAGACATTAAGAGCTTTAGTAAGTCATTTTACAGGAAAAAGTGTTAAAGAGGTGATACAAGAACAGGCCACTATTTTGGCACAACAGTTTATGGCAAAACAAGCAACTACAGGAATGTTGTCAGAGGAAGAAAGAAATTTGTTAAAGCTGATGTATAATCTTAAAGAAAATCGATTCATTTCGTAAAAAGAAAAATCACAAAAAAAGATTTTTGGGTGTTCCCAAGAGTCTTTTTTTGTGATAAGATTATAACTAAAGTTGTTTTCTTTAAGGGGGCAAATGATAAATGGCAGAAAATACAGATAAGACCGTTCAAAATGTATTTAATGATTTTAAAAATACGTCTAATTTAAAAGAGGCATTAGTACAAGGAATAAAATTGTTTAAAAAAGAAGATAAATTACAAATACACATTTTATCTTGTTCTAATATTTTAGTAAAAGATTTGCTTTCTTTTGAAACTTATTTAGAAAATAGATTTATGATTAAAGATATTTGTATTGTAATTAAGTACCAAGAGACAGAAAAATGGGATGATAATATAATTTCAAAAGAGTGGGAAAATATTATTGAATATATGGCACATAAATATCCACTAACAAAAGCAATTTTAAAAAATAGTAGTATAGCAATAGAAGATAATAAAATTTTAGTTCATTTAAAACTAAAAGGTGCAGAAATATTAACAATGAGAGGTTTTGAAAAAATATTAGAAGATACAATTTCTAATATTTATAATAAAAAATATAAAGTAGAATATCTAGATAATTCAGAAGAAGAATACAAAAAAATATGTGAAGAACATGCTAAATTTGCGGAAAAATTAGCAGTTCAACTAGCACAAAAAGAAATGGCAATAGTTCCAGAAGAAGAAACAAAACCTAAAGAAGTAAAAGTAGAAGATAAGCCAAAAGTACAGGAACAACAAGCAAAAGCTACGCAAGTTGTAGAAGAAAATAAGGAAGAAGAAGTGACACCATTAATATTGGGAAGAAATCCTAACATTAAAGAAGCTTTAGTTAAAGTTGTTGATTTATCTGTAGATAGTGGAAAAGTTTGCTTAGATGGAGAAGTAGTTCATACAGATTCTAGAGAATTAAAAAACGGAAAAACATTAATTATGTTTGATTTGTATGATGGAAGTAGCACTATTACTTGTAAGGCTTTTGTGGAAGCAGAAAAAGTAAAAACTGTAATGGGAAGAATAACAGAAGCAAAGGGAATTAGATTAAGTGGAACAGCACAATATGACCCATTTGCAAAAGAATTGGGAGTTATTGCAAATGTTATTGTAGAAACTGCCGGTATGAAAAAAATAGTAAGACAAGATATGTCAGAAGAAAAAAGAGTAGAATTACACATGCATACTCAAATGAGTCAAATGGATGCTGTAAGTAGTGCAAAAGACTTAATAAAACGTGCAATGAAGTGGGGGATGAAATCTATTGCAATTACAGACCATGGTGTTGTACAAGCTTTTCCAGATGCATATAAACTATTAGGAAGAGAAAATAAAGATATGAAAGTAATTTATGGTGTAGAAGCATATTTGGTACCAGATAAAAATCCATGTGTTGCTTTTGCTAAAGAACAGGATTTGGATACAACATATTGTGTACTAGACTTAGAAACTACAGGATTATCTTTTAGAACCGAAAAAATAACAGAAGTAGGAATAATGAAAGTAAAAAATGGAGAAGTTATAGACGAGTTTTCATGCTTTGTAAACCCAGAAAAACCAATCCCAGAAAAAGTAGTAGAAGTTACTAACATTACAGATGAAATGGTAAAAGATGCAGAAACTATAGATGTAGTATTACCAAAAGTTTTAGAGTTTGTAGGAGATAGTGTTTTAGTAGCACATAATGCAGATTTTGATATAGGATTTTTAAAATATAATGCAAAAGAATTAGGACTAGAATTAAATAATACATATATTGATACTTTACGTTTAGCAAAAGAATTATTTCCAGATTACAAAAAATACAAACTTGGAATTATTGCAGAAAACTTAGGAATAAAAGTGGAAGTAGCACATCGTGCATTAGATGATGTAGATACAACAGTAAAAGTATTTAATGTGATGATTTCTATGTTAAAAGAAAAAGGCGTAAAGAAAATTGCTGATATAGATAATATGCTTGGAAATGATAAAGATGCATATAAAAAGCTTCCTAGTTATCATGCTATTATTTTAGCAAAAGATTATATAGGACTTAAAAACCTATACAAATTAGTTTCATATTCACACTTAAATTATTTCTATAAAAAACCTAGAATATTAAAGTCTTTGTATAAAAAATATTCAGAAGGATTAATATTAGGAAGTGCATGTGAAGCAGGAGAGTTATATAGGGCAATAGTTGCAGGAAAATCAGATGAAGAAATAGAAGAAATTGCAAAAGATTATGACTATTTAGAAATTCAACCAATTGGAAATAATATGTTTATGGTTAGAAATGGTACAGTTCCAGATGAAAACGCATTAAAAGATATTAACAAAAAAATTGTAGAACTAGGAGATAAACTAAACAAACTAGTTGTAGCAACATGTGATGTTCATTTTTTAGATCCACAAGATGAAGTATATAGAAGAATTTTAATGGCAGGACAAGGGTTTGATGATGCAGATGAGCAAGCACCATTATACTTAAGAACAACAGAGGAAATGTTACAAGAGTTTTCTTATTTAGGACCGGATAAATGTTATGAGGTTGTTGTTACAAATACAAATAAGATATCTGATATGTGTGAAAATATTAGTCCTATTTCACCAGAAAAATGTCCACCACATATACCAGGTTGCGAAAAAATGATTGAAGAAATAGCTCTTAGTAAAGCAAAAGAACTTTATGGAGATCCATTACCTGAAATAGTAAAAAATAGATTGGATAAAGAATTGGAATCTATTATAAAAAATGGATTTTCGGTTATGTACATTATTGCACAAAAATTAGTGTGGAAATCTAACGAAGATGGATACTTGGTTGGCTCAAGAGGTTCAGTAGGTTCATCTTTTGTTGCAAATATGACGGGTATTACAGAAGTAAATTCTCTTCAACCACATTATAGATGTCCTAATTGTAAATATTCAGATTTTACAGACTACGGCTACAAAAATGGATTTGACTTACCAGATAAAAAATGTCCTAAATGTGGACACGAGCTTACAAAAGATGGAATGGATATTCCATTTGAAACTTTCCTTGGATTTAACGGAGATAAAGAGCCAGATATTGACTTAAACTTTTCTGGAGAATATCAAGCAAAAGCACATAGATATACAGAAGTAATATTTGGAAAAGGTACTACATTCAAAGCAGGAACAGTAGGTACAATAGCAGACAAAACTGCATTTGGATATGTAAAAAAATACTATGAAGAAAGGCATATACCTGTAAGTACTGCAGAAGTTACAAGACTTGCAGTTGGATGTACTGGTGTAAAAAGAACAACAGGACAACATCCAGGAGGAATTATAGTTGTACCAAAAGGAAGAGAAATTTACGAGTTTTGTCCAGTGCAACATCCAGCAGATGATCCAAATTCAGATATTATAACAACACATTTTGATTATCACTCTATTGACAAAAACTTATTAAAACTAGATATACTAGGTCATGATGATCCAACAATGATTCGTATGCTTCAAGACTTAACAGGAATTGATCCACAAAAAATACCACTAGATGATAAAGAAACAATGTCAATATTTTGTTCAACAAAAGCATTAGGAGTTACACCAGAACAAATTCATTCAGAAGTTGGAACTTTTGGAGTACCAGAGTTTGGTACTAAATTTGTAAGAGGAATGTTAGTTGATACAAGACCAACAACATTTGAAGAGCTTTTAAGAATTTCTGGTCTATCTCATGGTACAGACGTATGGCTTAATAATGCACAAACATTAATACAAGAAGGAACAATAAAACTAGATGAAGCTATTTGTACCAGAGATGATATTATGATATATCTTATAAAAAAAGGATTACCACCAAACCCAGCGTTTAAAATAATGGAATCTGTACGTAAAGGAAAAGGATTAAAGCCAGAACAAGAACAAATGATGATAGAACATGATGTACCAGATTGGTATATAAAATCTTGTAAAAAAATTAAATACATGTTCCCAAAGGCTCATGCTGCGGCGTATGTTACAATGGCATTTAGAATTGCTTGGTTTAAAGTACATATTCCAAAAGCATATTACACAGCATATTTTTCAATACGTGCAGATGGTTTTGATAGTGAATGTATGGCTTTTGGAAAAGAAAAAGTAAAAAATAAAATGAAAGAAATAGAATTACAAGGAAATTCCGCAACGGCAAAGGATAAAGATATGTATTCTGTTTTAGAAATTGTTTTAGAAATGTATGAAAGAGGGATAGATTTTTTACCAATAGATTTATATAAATCACATGCAACAAAATTTATAATGGAAGAAGACGGAATAAGACCTCCACTAAATAGTATACCAGGACTTGGAACAGTTGCAGCAGAAAGCATAGATATGGCAAAAAAAGAAGGTAAATTTATGTCTATAGATGATTTAAAAATACGTTCTAAAGTAGGAAAATCTGTGTTAGAATTATTAGAAAAATTTGGATGCTTAAAAGGAATGACTCAAAGTAACCAGATGAGTTTATTTGCATAAAATAAGAGTTGTATACTCAAAATATTCGATTTTTCCTATATAATAAAAAGCGTAGCATTTGCTACGCTTGAGTGTCCTAAGGAATTGAGATTAATTTAAAGGAAATACCTTCAATTCAATGTTTTCTTTAATGTAAGTTTTGAGTGCTTTTGGAATTCTACTTTCACAGGAAACGATGTTTCCACAGTAAGGACATCTATATCCTATTTCAACTTCACTTTTTTCTTGATTGGAGTAAATCCGTTGAAAAGGAAAAAGATTTTTCCCAGTTATAAAAAATACAGGGCTACATTCATCTGGACAGGTAGTCTGAAAGCAAAATTTTTCAAGCATCTTTTCTAAGTTGATATTCATAAATGCTCTCTCCTTTGGTAAAAAAGTTAGGACAAAAATATTATAATACAAATTATGTAAATTGTAAATAGAAATGGAGATAAAATGGAATATAATAAATTAAAAGAAATATTTAGTATTCAAAATATATTAATATACTTTGTTATTATAAACATAATAACATTTTTAGCTATGGGAATAGATAAAAGAAAAGCACAAAAAGGAAAATGGAGAATTAGTGAACATGCTTTATTTGTTCTTGTGCTATTAGGTGGAGGAATAGGTGGAATAATAGGAATGTATCATTTTAGACACAAAACTAAGAAGCCTAAATTTTATATAGGTTTTCCAACTATTCTTATTTTAGAATTAATTGGTATTATTTATTTTATAATAAAGATAAATACTTTATAGTTGATAACAAGAAAATAAAAAATTGACAGAATATTGATGTAAAATGTAAAACTATGAAAAATAAAAACAAATAAACTAAAATTGAAAGGTAAAAAAACTTGAATAAATTTATTGACTTATGGTTAAAATACTGATACAATAAGAAACATCATAAAAATTGCGTTGATAAAGAGTAAATATAAAAGACTATTTTTAGAGAGTTAGGTAAGGTGAAAGCTAACAATAGTGATATATATGTGGAACTTTGGAGCAAGTAATTAAAAGAGGATAATTATATTATCAAATAGGGTGGAACCGCGGAAATTAAACTTTCGTCCCTAGCTATATAGCTAGAGAGACGAAAGTTTTTTTGATATATTTTTAAATTTTAAGGAGGATTTTCA
Source organism: uncultured Clostridia bacterium (assembly GCA_963558405.1). GTDB lineage: Bacteria > Bacillota > Clostridia > TANB77 > CAG-508 > CAKNOI01. Next base: position 15,471 of record CAUWGC010000020.1, on the reverse strand, counting down.
TATGGTAGAAAAGACAATGGACAAAATTGTAAACTTATGCAAAGCAAGAGGATATATTTATCCTGGGTCAGAAATTTATGGAGGACTTGCAAATACTTGGGATTATGGCCCTTTAGGCGTTGAGTTTAAAAACAATGTAAAAAAAGCTTGGATGAAAAAGTTTGTTCAAGAGAGTAAATATAATGTTGGATTAGATGCAGCTATTTTAATGAATCCAGAAACTTGGGTTGCTTCTGGTCACGTTGGTGGATTTAGTGATCCTCTTATAGATTGTAAAGAATGTAAAACAAGACATAGAGCAGATAAATTAATTGAAGAATGGATGCATGAACATAATTGTGAAGAAGTAGTAGATGGATGGCCAGATGAAAAAATGATTTCATATATGCAAGAAAACCATATTGCTTGCCCAAATTGTGGTAAAGAAAACTTTACTGGTATTCGTAAATTTAATTTAATGTTCAAAACATTCCAAGGTGTAACAGAAGATAGTACATCAGAATTATATTTAAGACCAGAAACAGCACAAGGTATTTTTGTTAATTTTAAAAATGTTTTAAGAACAACAAGAAGAAAATTACCAATGGGTATTGCTCAAATAGGAAAGTCTTTTAGAAATGAAATTACACCTGGTAACTTTACTTTTAGAACACGTGAATTTGAACAAATGGAACTTGAATTTTTCTGCAAACCAGGAACAGATATGGAATGGTTTGAATACTGGAGAACTTTCTGTAAAAACTGGCTTCTAAGCTTAGGAATGAAAGAAGAAAATATGAGATTACGTGACCATACAAAAGAAGAACTAAGTTTCTATAGTAAAGGAACAACAGATATAGAATTCTTATTTCCATTTGGTTGGGGAGAACTTTGGGGAATTGCTAATAGAACTAACTATGACCTATCACAACATATGAAATTTTCAAAAGAAGATTTTAACTATTTAGATCAAGAAACTGGAGATAAATTTGTACCATACTGTGTTGAACCTTCTTTAGGATGTGACCGCGTGGCACTTGCATTCCTTTGCGATGCTTATGATGAAGAAGAAGTTGGAGAAGGAGATGTAAGAACAGTATTACATTTACATCCATTCTTAGCTCCATACAAAGTTGCAGTTCTTCCATTATCTAAAAAACTATCTGAAAAAGCAGAAGAAGTATATGCTGAGTTATCTAAAAACTTTATGTGTGATTATGACGAAGCAGGAAGTATTGGAAAACGTTATCGTAGAGAAGACGAAATAGGAACACCATATTGTGTTACTGTTGATTTTGACACATTAGAAGATGAATCTGTAACTGTACGTGATAGAGATACAATGGAACAAGTAAGAATTAAAATATCTGAATTAGAAAATTGGTTAAAAGAAAAAATGGCATTTTAATAATAAAAGTTGTTAAAAAAATTGCAAAATTTTTTGGACATTTTTTCCAAAAAGGTTTGCAATTATAAAATATGTGATATATAATGAGTGACGTAAGCTTATAAAAGCAAAAAACAAAAATTCAAGGAGGTTTTTTATGAGTCATAAGTATGTGTACCTTTTTAGTGAAGGTAACAAAGATATGCGTGAACTATTAGGTGGTAAAGGAGCTAACTTAGCAGAAATGACAACACTAGGACTTCCAATTCCACAAGGTTTTACCGTTACAACAGAGGCTTGTACAAAATATTATGAAGACGGAGAAAAAATTTCAAAAGAAATTGAAGATCAAATTATGGAATCTCTTGCAAAATTAGAAGAGATTGCCGGTAAAAAATTAGGTGATAAAACAAATCCGTTACTTGTTTCTGTACGTTCAGGTGCAAGAGCATCTATGCCAGGTATGATGGATACCGTATTAAACTTAGGAATGACACCAGAAGTTGCAGAATATATTGCTTCTAAGAATGAAAGATTTGCTTACGATAGTTACCGTAGATTTATTCAAATGTTTAGTGACGTTGTAATGGAAATTCCAAAGCCACTATTTGAAAATGCTATTGATGAAATGAAAGAAAAAAGAGGAGTAAAATTAGATACAGAACTTACAGCAGAAGATTTAAAAGAATTAGTAGAAATATTTAAAGGAATTTATAGAGAACAAAAACATGAAGAATTCCCTACAGATGCTAAACTACAATTAATGGAAGCTGTAAAGGCAGTATTTAGATCTTGGAACAATGCAAGAGCTATTACTTATAGAAGATTAAATGATATTCCAAGTGATTGGGGAACAGCTGTAAACGTACAACAAATGGTTTTTGGAAACATGGGAGAAGATTGTGGTACAGGTGTTGCTTTTACAAGAAACCCAGCTACTGGTGAAAATAAAATATTTGGTGAATATCTAATGAATGCACAAGGTGAAGACGTTGTTGCTGGTATTAGAACTCCACAACATATTGATACTTTAAAAGAAGTAAATCCAAAAGCATATGAAGATTTTGTTATGTATGCTAACAAACTAGAAAAACACTTTAGAGATATGCAAGATATGGAATTTACAATTGAAGCTGGTAAATTATATTTCTTACAAACAAGAAATGGAAAAAGAACAGCAAATGCTGCATTACAAATTGCAGTAGATTTAGTAAAAGAAGGTATGATTACAGAAAAAGAAGCTGTTTTAAGAGTAGAACCAAATCAATTAGATCAATTATTACATCCAAATTTTGATCAAGCTGCATTAAAAGCTGCAAAAGTTTCAGCAAAAGGTTTAGCTGCATCACCAGGAGCTGCTACTGGTAAAGTTGTATTTACAGCAGAAAGAGCTGTAGAACTTCATAAAGCAGGAGAAAAAGAACTTATATTAGTTAGACTAGAAACATCACCAGAAGACATTGAAGGTATGGTTGTTTGTAAAGGTATCCTAACAGTAAGAGGAGGTATGACTTCTCATGCTGCTGTTGTTGCTCGTGGTATGGGTACATGCTGTGTTGCAGGATGTGGAGAAATAGTAGTTAATGAAGAACAAAAATACTTTGTATTACCAGATGGAAGAAAAGTAACAGAAGGTGAATATATTTCTTTAGATGGTTCTACAGGTAATGTTTATGGAGAAAAAATTCCAACTGTAGAAGCTGCTGTAACAGGTAACTTTGCTACATTAATGGGATGGGCTGACCAATATAGACAATTAAAAGTAAGAACAAACGCAGACACTCCAAGAGATGCAAAACAAGCATATGACTTTGGAGCAGAAGGTATTGGATTATGTAGAACAGAGCATATGTTCTTTGCACCAGATAGAATTGCTGCAATTCGTGAAATGATTGTTTCTAAAACACCAGAGCAAAGAGCTAAAGCATTAGCTAAAATTCTTCCAATGCAAAGAGGAGACTTTGAAGAATTATATAGAACAATGAAAGGATATCCTGTAACAATTCGTTTCTTAGACCCACCTCTACATGAATTTGTTCCTCATGAAGATGAAGATATAAAAGCATTAGCAAACGAAATGGGAATGTCTTTTGAAGAATTAAAAACAATAGTAGAAGGATTACATGAATTTAACCCTATGATGGGACATCGTGGATGCCGTCTAGATGTTACTTACCCAGAAATTGCAGAAATGCAAACAAGAGCTATTATAGAAGCTGCTATTAATGTAAATAAAGAAGGAATGAATGTAGTTCCAGAAATCATGATTCCACTTGTTGGGGAAGTAAAAGAGTTAAAATTTGTAAAGGATATTGTAGTTCGTGTTGCAAATGAAGTTATAAAAGAAGCTGGTGTTAAATTAGAATATCATGTAGGTACTATGATTGAAATACCAAGAGCTGCTTTAACAGCTGATGATATTGCTAAAGAAGCTGAATTCTTCTCATTTGGAACAAATGACTTAACTCAAATGACATTTGGATTTAGCCGTGATGATGCTGGAAAATTCTTAAATGATTATTATGATAAAAAGATATATGAATCTGACCCATTTGCTAAATTAGACCAAGTAGGTGTTGGTAAATTAGTTAAAATGGCAGTAGACCTTGGAAAACAAACAAGACCAGATATCAAGCTTGGAATTTGTGGAGAACATGGAGGAAACCCACCAACAGTTGAATTCTGCCATAATGTTGGACTAACATATGTATCATGTTCACCATTTAGAGTTCCAATCGCAAGATTAGCTGCTGCACAAGCTGCTATTAAAAATCCAAGAGATTAATATATTTAATAATAAAAAGCATTGCTAATGTTAAAGCAATGCTTTTTCAATTTTTGTAAAAAAATCGTTAGTAGTTATATTACTTGGGCGATTATACCTTTTTAAACAATATAAACATTCTGGATCTTTAGTTATTTTATTTATTCCACTATTGCAAGATAAACTTGCTTTAAATCCCATTTCTTTTATAATAGGAATAGATTCTTTACTTATTTCACCATAAGGATAGGTAAAAGTATTAGGCAAATATCCTGTGAATGTTTTAAATTCTTCTTGTAATTTCATAATGTCTTCTTCTAGGACTTTTCTATATGACTCAATAGATTCATTTTTTCTTTTCATAGACCCGCTTCTTTTTGAATTATTACTATGTAAAGAATAAGTGTGGTTTTGGAACTCAATAGTACCATCTTGCAACATTACTTTTATATCAGACCATCTTAAGTAACTATAATTAAGATTTACTTCATTAGTTTTACTATAATTATCTGTATAGCTTCCAACAATAGAAATAACTGCTTTCATATGATATTTTTTTAATAGTGGAACGGCATAACCAAGATTATTATAACATCCATCATCAAAAGTAAGTATAATAGGATTTGGGGGCAACTTAATATCGTTATATACATAGTTAATTAAATCTGTCATTGTAATTGTATGGTAATTATTTTGCTTTAAATAAATTAAATCTTTTTCAAAAGTGTCAGGAGTTATAACATATTCTCCGCTTCTAGCAGTATCTTTCAAAAAACTGTGATACATAATAATAGGAAGTTTAATTTGAGAATTCTCTTTAGCTTTTACTATATTTAGCTTTAATATAAATGTTAAAATTAAAATAAAAATTAGTATAATAAGTAATAACTTCCAAATATAAGCTTTCATTAAATTTACTCCTATCATTCTAAAACTTCTGGTAACATTATATCGTATTTTCTAGAATAATCTTTTGTATCAGAGTATTCCATATATACTTCTGAGCGATTCTTCTTTAAAAATTCAATAATATTATATACATCAATCCAAATTTCATTATTTCCTTCCTTTTGAGATTCATCAAAAATAAGTTGCATTCCAAAATGAAGATGAGGCACATTAATATTATTAACATTTTCTTTAGTACTATAGCCAGTCATACCTAAATATCCAATAACATCACCAGCTTTTATTATTTTTCCCTCATACATATCTTTGGCAAAAGGATGATCTTTTCTTAAATGAGCATAATAGTAATACCTTTTTTTATCCATACTACGGATTCCAATTCTCCAACCACCATATTGATTCCAACCTAAGGCTTCTACTACGCCAGATTCTACTGCAACAATAGGGGTACCTATACTTCCCATCAAATCATTTCCTAAATGTTTTCTGTTAAAACCGTAAGAACGAGAATTACCAAAATCGTCATAATGGTTAAAAGAATAATTTTTAGCAATAGGTAAAAATGCTTTTAAGCCATAGCGAGATTCAAATTTTTTTTCACCACTATCACTTGGAATTTCTATTTCATAATTACCAATAAAACCACCAAGAACGGCAGTATATGCTTCTAAGTAATATGGATAGTATTTTTTATCTTTAGTTATAGATTCCATTGATTCACCACTATTTAATCTATTAATTAATGTATCTAAATCTTTTTGCTTATAACATTTAAAATTCCCACCATATATACTTGCAAGATAAGAAAGTAATTCAATCCAGTTATATTTAACTTCTTGATTGCTTTGATGAGATTCAATATCTAATTTGGCAAGCTTTTCCAAAATAAACGATGTAGGAGTAAAGTCTACCCACTTAATATAATCCTTTTCATTTTCATTATCTGTAGCAAAACAAATAAAATAGGTACAAGTAAAAGAGATTAATATTATAATAATAAAAAAGAAGAGAATCATCTTACGAATATTAAAACATTTTATAAACAAATTTATCCCTCCTTTTTAATTTATATGATAATAAAATAAAAATAGTAAATTTTTTGTGAAATAAATATAAATTATTGCATATTAAAAAAAACTAGTATAGAATATACCATATAAAAAAATAAAGTGAGGTAACAAAAGAATGAATAATATTAAGTTAGATTATAAAAATTCTGGAATTACAGAAAAAGAAATAATGAAATATGCAAAAAGAGTGGTAGATATTCACAAAAAATTGGAGGCAGATAAAAATAATGAAGATGCATTTTTAGGATGGTTAGAACTTCCAACTAATTATGATAAAGCAGAGTTTTCTAGAATAAAAAAAGCTGCTAAAAAAATTATAAAAGATTCAGAGGTATTACTTGTTATTGGAATTGGTGGTTCATACTTAGGAGCAAGAGCAGTTATAGAAAGTTTAACACATACTTTTCAAAATAGCTTACCAAAAGAAAAGCGTAAATTTCCTCAAATTATATATGTAGGAAATAACTTAAGCCCAAACTACATTAATGATGTTATTGATTTTATAGGAGATAAAGACTTATCAATTAATGTAATTTCAAAATCTGGTACTACAACTGAACCTGCTATTGCATTCCGTATTTTTAGAGAATTTATAGAAAATAAATATGGATTAGAAGAAGCAAGAAAAAGAATATATGTTACAACAGATAAAGAAAAAGGTGCATTAAAAACTTTAGCTACTGAAGAAGATTATGAAACATTTGTAATACCAGATAATGTTGGAGGCAGATATTCTGTACTTACTGCTGTAGGATTGTTACCTATTGCCGCTTCTGGTCTTAATATTGACAAATTAATGAATGGTGCAAGATTTGCTGAGGAAAAATATAGTGATGAAAATGTAAAATATAATGATTGCTATAAATATGCTGTACTTCGTAACATATTATATGAAAAAGAAAAAAATATTGAAATATTAGTAAATTATGAACCAAAATTACACTTTTTTTTGGAATGGTGGAAACAACTTTATGGAGAAAGTGAAGGAAAAGAATTAAAAGGAATTTATCCATCATCAGCAGAATTTACTACAGATTTACATTCTCTTGGACAATATATACAAGAAGGTAGACGCAATCTTTTTGAAACTGTACTTAGAATAGAAAAGGCAAATAGTAATCTAAAAATAAACTTAGACGAAGATAATTTAGATGGGTTAAATTATTTAGTAGGAAAAGATTTAGATTACGTAAATAAAAAAGCAATGGAAGGAACTATACAAGCTCATGTATCAGGTGATGTTCCAAACATATTAATAAATATTGATGAACTAAACGAAGAAGGAATAGGACATTTAATTTATTTCTTTGAAAAAGCATGTGCAATGTCTGGAAATTTATTAGGAGTAAATCCATTTGATCAACCTGGAGTTGAAAAATACAAAAAAAATATGTTTAGACTACTTGGTAAACCAGGTTATGAAGAAAAAACAGAAAATAGTAAACAAGTAAAAAAATGTAAAAAATAAAAAAAACTGTTGACAAATGACACTGTGTCACATACAATATATGACACAGTGTCATTTTTACACGTATAAAGGGGGAGTATAATGCCAACAGAAACTTTTTTAAAACTATCTGAAGATAAAAAAAATAAAATTATTGAATCAGCCAAAAAAGAATTCTCGCGTGTTCCAATTGAGGAAGTATCAATAAAAAACATAGTAGAAGATGCAGAAATAGCAAGAGGAAGTTTTTATCAATATTTTGAAAGCAAACAAGATGTATTACTATATTTAATAGATTCAAAAATGAAAGATGTTGATACATATATTTTAGAAACATTAAAAAATAGTAATCGGAGATATTTTTGAATTATATAAAGGTTTATATGACTTTATGATAAATTCTTGTATGAGAGGTAAAGATATTAACTTTTATAAAAAGATATTTGAAAATATAAAAGCAAATGAAAATATGTTTTTTTGTTTAAAACCAGAACCTGTTTATGAGGTAATGAAATATAAAGAATATATTGATGTAAAAAAATTACGAATAAAAAAAGAAGAAGATTTGATAATTATTATTAAAATGTTAAATAGAATATTAAGAGGTTCTATTGCAAGTACTTTTAAAGAAAACAAAATAGAATCTTCAAAAGAAGAGTTTTATCAGGCATTAAATTTTTTAAAGTATGGAATTTTAAAGGAAAGGGTGGAGTTATAAAAAATGTTAAAAGTATTAAAGTACCTAAAAAAATCATGGGTAAGTGTTATTGCAATTATTGCTCTTTTATGTTTACAAGCTGCAACAGATTTAGCTTTACCAGATTATACTTCTAAAATTGTAAACATAGGAATACAACAAGGTGGTATAGAAAATGTAGCGCCAGAAGCAATTAGAAAAGAGCAAATGGAAAATCTACTTATTTTTACAAACGAAGATGAATCCATTTTAGAGAATTATAGCTTATTATCTAAAGAAAATTTATCCGAAAAAGAGTATGAAAAAGAGGTAAAAAAATATCCAGAACTTGAAAATCAAGAAATTTATATATTAGATAAATTATCAGAAGAACAAGAAGAATTGGATAATAAAATAGCAAGACCTCTTATGACATTATCTTTATTAGAAAATTCAGATACACAAGAACAGATAAAATCTAAAATGTTAGGAAATGTTCCAAACGAACAAAAAGTTATTTTAGAACAAATGAACTTAATTGATATAATAAAGAAGATGCCAGAAGAAAATAGAGATGAATTTTTAAAACCAATAAATGAAAAATTAGATACTATGATGGGAAGTATAATAGAACAAGCGGCAATATCAGAAGTAAAAGAAGAATACAAAGCATTAGGAATGGATATTGATAAAATACAAAACAATTATATACTACTTACAGGTCTACAAATGCTTGGAATAGCATTTATAAGTATGACATCAGCTATAACTATAATGCTTTTATCTTCTCGTGTAGCTGCAAAGCTTGGAAGAACTTTAAGGGATTTAGTATTTAGGAAAGTATTAAGTTTTTCAACTAAAGAATTTAGGGAATTTTCAACTGCATCACTAATTACACGTAGTACAAATGATATTCAGCAAATACAACAATTAATTACTATTCTTTTTAGAGTAGTAGTATATGCTCCAATTATAGGTATTGGTGGATTTATTCATGTATTAACTAAGAGTCAAACATCTATAGCATGGATTATTGGACTTGCAATATTATGTATATTAGCTATTGTATTAGTTTTATTTATAGTAGCAATGCCAAAATTTAAAAAATTACAAGATTTGATTGATAAACTAAATCTTGTATCTAGAGAAATTCTTACTGGTATACCAGTTATAAGAGCTTTTAACACAGAAAAACACGAAGAAGAACGTTTTGATAAAGCAAATAAAAAGTTAATGAAAACAAATGTATTTGTTAACCGTGCTATGAGTATAATGATGCCAGCATTAATGTTTATAATGAATTCTATAATGTTACTTATTATTTGGGTTGGAGGACATGATGTAGACCAAGGAATTTTACAAGTAGGAGATATGATGGCTTTTATACAATATACAATGCAAATCGTAATGAGCTTTTTAATGATTTCTATGGTTTCAATTATGTTACCACGTGCTACAGTATCTGCTAAACGTATTAATGAAGTTTTAGAAACAGAGCCTAATATTAAAGATAAAGAAGTAAAAAAACAATGGGATGATAGCAAAAAGGGTTTAGTAGAGTTTAAAGAAGTATCATTTAGATATCCAGACGCTGATACAGAAATATTAGAAGATATTACTTTTACAGCTAAACCAGGTACTACAACTGCTATTATAGGAAGTACTGGAAGTGGTAAATCAACTGTAGTAAATTTAATTCCACGTTTTTATGATGTTACAAGTGGTGAATTATTAATTGATGGTGTTGATGTAAGAGATGTATCACAAGAAGAATTAAGAAAGAAAATAGGTTTTGTACCTCAAAAAGGAGTGTTATTTTCAGGAACAATCCGCTCAAATATAAAATATGGTGACCCAGAAATGTCTGATGAAAGAATGATTGAAGCGGCTAAAATAGCACAGGCTACTGAGTTTATAGAAGAAAAAGAAGAAAAATATGATTCTCCAATAGCACAAGGAGGAAGCAATGTATCAGGAGGACAAAAGCAACGTTTATCAATTGCAAGAGCTATTGCAACTGATCCAGAAATATTTGTATTTGACGATAGTTTTTCTGCTCTTGATTTTAAAACAGATAGTAAATTAAGAGCAGCATTAAAAGAAAAAACTGAAAATAAAACAGTTATTATTGTTGCACAAAGAATTAGTACAGTATTAAATGCAGACCAAATTATAGTATTAGAAGAAGGTAAAATTGTTGGAAAAGGTACACATAGAGAATTAATGGAAAATTGTGATACTTATAAACAAATTGCCTTATCACAACTTTCAAAGGAGGAATTAGAATAATGTCACAAAAAATTAGACCTCCAATGGGAGGTATGGGACCAGGTGCTAAAGGAGTGGTAGAAAAACCACAAGATTTTAAAGGCACTACAAAAAAATTAATTAAAGATTATTTATCTAATTATAAAATTGCTTTGCTTATAGTAATTATTTTTGCTATAGGAAGTACAGTATTTATGGTAGTAGGACCTAAAATTTTAGGAAATGCTACTACAGAAATTTTTAACGGATTAGTAAGTAAACTTTCAGGTGGAAGCGGAATTGATTTTGGAAAAATTGCAACTATTTTATTATCATTATTAGGATTATATATTGTAAGCCAAATATTTTCACTTGTACAAGGTTTTACAATGACATCAGTTGTACAAAAAATAACATATAAACTACGTAACGATTTAGCAAAAAAAATAAATAAATTGCCAATGCACTATTTTGACACAAAAACGCATGGAGAAGTATTATCTATTATAACAAACGATATTGATACATTATCACAAAATTTAAATCAAAGTGTTACACAAATTATTACATCTATATGTACAATTATAGGTATATTAGTAATGATGTTATCAATAAGTTGGATAATGACATTAATATCTTTAATAATATTACCAATTACAGCTTTTATATTAAAAAAGATTGTAAGTAAATCTCAAAAGTATTTCACTGCTCAACAAGATTATTTGGGGCATGTAAATGGTCAAGTAGAAGAAATATATGGTGGGCATACTGTAGTAAAGGCATTTAATGGTGAGAAAGAAGCAATTGAAGAATTTAGTAAAGCTAACAAACAATTATATCATTCAGCATGGAGATCACAATTTTTATCTGGTTTAATGCATCCATTAATGAATTTTATAGGAAATGTAGGATATGTAGCTGTTGCAATTATTGGAGGTTATTTAGCAATACAAGGAAGAATTACAGTAGGAAATATACAAAGCTTTATTCAATATAACAAGCAATTTACACAGCCAATTATGCAAATAGCACAAGTATCTGCAATGATTCAAAGTATGATTGCAGCTGCTGAAAGAGTATTTAAATTTTTAGAAGAACCAGAAGAAGTAAAAACTATAGAAAAACCTGTAAAAACAGAAGGATTAAAAGGAAATATAGTTTTTGATCATGTTAAATTTGGATATGATGAAGATAGAATTATTATTAATGACTTTTGTGCAGATGTAAAAGAAGGACAAAAAATAGCTATTGTAGGTCCAACTGGTGCTGGTAAAACTACAATGGTTAAGCTATTAATGAGATTTTATGATGTAAATAGCGGAAAAATATTAGTAGATGGATATGATGTTAAAGATTTTGACCGTGGAGAGCTTCGAAAAATGTTTGGAATGGTGTTGCAAGATACATGGCTATTTAGTGGTAGCTTAAAAGAAAATATTAAATACGGAAAACAAGATGCAACAGATGCAGAAATTATAGAAGCAGCAAAAGCAGCACATGTACATCATTATATAAAAACATTGCCAAATGGATATGATGCTGTAATAAATGAAGAGTCTAGCAATATTTCAGCAGGACAAAAACAATTATTAACAATAGCAAGGGTAATTTTAGCAAATCCAAAAATTTTAATATTAGATGAAGCTACAAGTTCAATTGATACTAGAACAGAACAACAAATTCAATCTGCAATGGATCATTTAATGGAAGGAAGAACAAGCTTTATAATTGCACACAGATTATCTACAATAAAAAATGCGGATTTAATACTAGTAATGAATCATGGAGATATAGTAGAGCAAGGTACACATGAAGAATTACTTAATAAAAAAGGATTTTATGAAAAATTATATAATTCACAATTTGAAGTAGAAGAACGGATAAAAAGAAAGAGGGTTCCTATTTAAGGATACCCTCTTTTGTTTGGGCTGTTTTTTGAAGTTTATAATTTACTTTTTACAGAGTTCAATAAAATCTGCAAATTCCAAATCTTTTAAAGCTTCACACATAGAACAAGAAGCATGTTCTTTAAAAAAATTGTAAAATTTAGGATATTCCGGTCTTAGCCATTCAATAAATGCTTGGCTACCATCAGCAATAAGGTTTTTTTCCAACAATTTATTATCTTCATTTACTTTACTGGAACAGTAAAATAAGAAAATAAATTGAATCAATGAATGTTTCATAAACTGTTTTCGTGAAAGTCTGATTGGAAAGTTTAAAAATGGAGTACATTCATATCCTTTCCAAAGAATGATTGGAGTAAATAATCTTTCAATCTTAGAAAATTCTTCTTTTGAACCACTTTCAGCAATATGTAGATATATTGGAAAATACGTTTCAAAAAAGAAATTTGCTTCCCTTAGAAGGTTTTCTAATGTTTCTACCATAAGTACTCTTGTCCGTGAATAATATTTGTTTAAATCTTCCATATTTTTCATCCTTTCTGCTAAGCCCAAACAAGTAAATCATCTTACTTCTTATATTATATCATATTTTATTTAAAATAACAATTATTACCAAGACTTAATGCTATAGAAAATGTAGAGATTCCACTTATTTATGAAGGAATAAAATTAGCAAAAAGAAAAGAAATATTTAAAGTTTTCGACCTTATGGTCATAAAGCAAATAAAATATATTCTTTTATGCTATAATGAATCAGTAAAATTATTAAATAGGAGAGTAAAAATGAATAAAGTAAAAGAAAACAAAAAAGTTGATTTTAAAGATCTTAGAGAGGTTTTTCATTATGCAGTAAAAAAATATGCTAAAAATACTGCTTTTATAATTAAGAAAAAAATAGATGGTAAAGTACAGTATATAAATAAAACATATGAAAATTTAAAAAATGAAGTTGAGGAATTAGGTACAGGACTTATAAACATGGGACTTAAAGGAAAAAGAATTGCAATTATTTCACCAAATCGTTATGAATGGTGTATGAGTTATTTAAGTGTTGTAAATGGTGTAGGAATAGTAATTCCTCTTGATAAGTCTTTACCAGAAAGAGAAATTGCATTATCACTTAAACAAAGCTTAGCAGATTGCGTAATATTTGATTCAAAATATGAAGATATAATGAAAAAAATTAAAAATGCAGGTGATAATAATATTAAATCTTATATTTGTATGGATAAAATTACAGACTCTTCTTTTATATCATTACAAAATGTAATTGAAAAAGGAAAAGAATTATTAAAAAATGGAAATAAAGAATATAGTGAAGCGGAAATTAAAGCAGATGAAATGAGCATTATATTATTTACATCTGGAACAACTTCTAGTTCAAAAGCTGTTATGTTATCACATAAAAATATTACAGAGAACATAAATGCACTTAATATAGCAGAAGATATTTACGAAACAGATGTAGCTTTGTTATTTTTGCCATTACATCATACATTTGGTAGTACAGGATACTTACTATTTATGAGCAACGGTGTGACTTGTACATTTTGTGATGGACTAAAGCATATTCCACAAAATTTAAAAGAATATAAGGTATCTATATTTGTGTGTGTACCATTACTTTTAGAAGCAATGTATAAAAAAATAAATATAGAGATAAAAAAACAAGGAAAAACAAAATTAATTTCTTTTGCTAAAAAACATAGTAATTTACTTTTAAAATTTGGAATTGATATTAGAAGAAAAATATTTAAACAAATATTAGATAATCTTGGAGGTAATTTACGATTTGTTGTAAGTGGGGCTGCTGCTATTGATAAAGAAGTGGCAAAAGGTTTTAATGAATTTGGAATTTTAACAGTACAAGGTTATGGATTAACAGAAACTTCACCTGTTATTACAGCTGAAACAAAAGGAAATATAAAGTACGGTTCTGTAGGATTTCCTTTAAGTAATGTAGAAGTAAAAATAGACAATCCAAATGAGCAAGGAATAGGAGAAGTAATAATGAAAGGTCCTAATTTAATGTTAGGATATTATGAAAATGAAGAAGCAACAAATGAAGTAATAGTAGATGGATGGTTCCATACAGGAGACTTGGGGTACATAGATAAAGATGGATATCTTTTTATTACTAGCCGAAAGAAAAATGTAATAGTATTAAAGAACGGTAAAAATATATATCCAGAAGAAATAGAACAATTAGTTAATAATTTGCCATATGTTGCAGAAAGTATGGTTTTTGGTTATCCTAAAGATGACGATTTAATTATTTCTGTAAAAATAGTATATAATGAAGATTATATGAAAGATATTGGTTTAGAGGGGAAAGAAGCGGAATTACAAGAAAAAGTTTGGAAAGATATAAAAAATATTAATAGTCAAATGCCAAATTATAAGCATATGAAGAAATTAATTTTAACTAAAGAACCAATGATAAAAACAACTACACAAAAAATAAAAAGATTTGAAGAAATATCAAAAGTAATAAATGAAAAAAGTTAAAATGATGAATAAAATACTTAAAAACTTGACTAATTATGTAAATTAATGTAATATATATTTATATTCATTGGAATATAAATATATATTGAGGAGGCATAACTAGATTATGAAACAGAAAATTGATAAGTTAATGCGGTTTCATATTCCAAGTAAAGTTACAAAAGGACTAAACATAGTAGTAGGAGATGAGTTAGAACTGACAATTGAATATGGAAATATCTGTATAAAAAGATTTGAAAGTTCTAATATTAAAAAAAGAGCTTATATTGGAATTGTTAGAAAGTTGAATAAAGTTAACAGAATTCAGATTCCAATAGAATTTTTAAGAATTCTAGAAATAGAATTGGAAGATACATTTGAAATTGTTGTGGAAAAAGGTAAAATAAAATTAGTTCGAGAGTGACTTTTAAAGGTATGCTAAATTAGACATCATATGATGTCTAATTTTTTTAAAATATGGTTATAAAATCTTTTTTTTACTTGACAAATATTTAAAATATTAGTATAATTCTATAGTATCAATATCTCGAGTTTGACAGTTTGAAAATAAAAAAATCTTGAAACTGATTGATATTAG
>CAUWGC010000019.1:0-33570 GCA_963558405.1 uncultured Clostridia bacterium | reverse complement strand
GCTAATATCAATCAGTTTCAAGATTTTTTTATTTTCAAACTGTCAAACTCGAGATTATAACAAAAAAAATCAAGAAAAAGTATAAAAAAAGTTGAAAAAGAAAAGTTGTTATGATATAGTTCTGGTGTAAAAAAGAAAAATTCAAGGAGGATTAATTATGAAAAGAATTATTGGAAATGTAGTATTTGCAATATATGCAATTATAGCAGTATTGGTTACCATTTGTTTATTATCATATAATGACTACAAAGTAAGTGAATTTGGAAATTCTACATTAATAATAATAGATAGCAATGAGGTAGAACCATATTTTAAAAAAGGTGATATAGCTATTTTAAATAAAAAAGATAAAATAGAAACAGGTGACAAAATATTATTTTATAATAAAGAGTTAAATAAAGTGGAAATAACTTTAGGTGAAGTTACAAATATGGAAAAGTCAAATAGTTTAAATACTATTTATACAATTAATGGAGACACCCAAATATCTAGCAAATATTTAATTGGTCCAATAGATAGTGCAAGTAGAATAAGTAAAATAGGAACTATACTAGGTATATTAGAATCAAAGTGGGGATTTTTATTTTTAATAGTTTTCCCATCGCTAATTGCGTTCATTTATGAAATATATATTGTTGTTGCAGAAATAAAAGAAAATAAAAAAGTCGAAACAAAGGAATAAAAAATGAATAAAAAATTATTTATAGTATTTATTTCAATATTAATGCTAATATTTACTATATATAAATTGGTGGATACATATGCAATTTTTGAAAGTAATGTTTCTGGTAATGTAAAAGTAGAAAATGCAAAATGGATAATAAATGTAAATAATACTAATATTTCTTCAGGAATTAATGAAGATTTTGTAATTGACCATATAAATGTAGGACAAAGTAATAAAAGTGAACAAGGAAAATTAGCACCTGGTTTATCTGGTGATTTTAATATAGTAATTGATCCTAAAAATACAGATGTTTCAATAAAATATGAAATTTCTTTTGACTTATCTGAACTTGAAAAAACAAAAATTAAAATTTCATCAATAAAAGAAATTGAAACAAATAACGAATTAATATTAACCAATAACAATGTATATACAGGAATTATAAATTTAGATGAAATAAAAAAGGGAATAAAAAATAATATTGCAATTACTGTTATATGGAATGAAGATGAAACTACAAATGTAGAAGATACACAATTGGGTTCAATTCCAGACAATAAAATCTCAATACCAGTAAATATAAAAGTTACCCAATATTTAGGAGAAGAAATAAAGCCATTAACAAATGAAATAAGAAACTAGGAGTAAAAATGAAAAAAGTTATAAATATGATATTAGAATTTATACTAAATATTTTTGTAGGTATAGCAATTTTAATATTAATATTTACAATATATTATAATATACAAATAAAAATCTTAGACAAAAAGTATGTAAATGTATTTGGATATACTTTTTTTGAAGTTGCAACAGGCAGTATGTCAGGAACTTTAGATATTGGAGATATTATAATTGTAAAAATTACAAAACAAATAAAAACAAATGATATAATTGTATATAAAAAATATGAATCTTATATAACTCATAGGGTAATAGAAATTGAAAATAATAAAATTATAACAAAAGGCGATGCTAATAATACAAATGATGAACCTATTGGTAAGGAATATGTTGTAGGAAAAGTTGTTAAAGTATTTAAAAACATAAAAATACTAAAAAAGGTTTTAAAATCTCCATCAGTATTAATACCAATAATTATTACTATGATACTAATAGGAATTGCAATTATATACAAACCAAAAGAAAATGGAGGATAGTAGTGATAAATAAAAGAAATGTAAGATTGTACATAAAATTTGTAATATTAATCCTATGTTTTATAATTGTTGTACAAATTTATACATTGACTTTATCAAAATACGAAAGTAGTTCTAGTTCTAATGCTAATATAGATATAGCATTTTATGTATTAAATACAGATTTTCAATCAATGACCTTAAATCTAGGCAAAATTGTTCCAAGAAAAGAACCATATGTATACAGATTTACGGTATCTAATGAAAAAGAAGATAAAATAGCACAAACAGATATTGAATACGATTTAAATATAAAAACTACTACAAACTTGCCATTAGATTATAAATTATATTTAAATGAAGACTATCAAAATGAAAATGCAAGTACAATAGAAACAGATGATATTATAGAAAAAGATAAAGATGGAACATATTTTAGAACAATAAAAACACAAAAACAAATATTCAAACATTCGGTACAAGGTATTAATACATATACACTTGTAGTATACTTTCCAGAATCATATAATTCTAACCAGTATCAAGATATATTAGAAGTGGTAGAAATAAAAATAGATGCAAAACAGATTGTAGAGGAATCCTAATATCGGAGGTATAGCATGATAAACCATAGGATTAAGCATAAAAAACAAAATATTTTCATATTAAAATTAAAAATAATAGCAGTTGTTTTTATAATAGCAGTAATATTTATATCAATATTATCAGTGTTAGGAAGATATATAACAAAAAGTTTTAATAATTTTATTATGGAAAGTAAAGAATTTTACTTTTATAGTGACAAATTAAAAGAAGATGGTGAAATATATCAAATTAATAATTGGTCTGGAGTAGAAGATTATAATATAACTATAAATATGAATAGTCTGAAAAATAATTTAAAAAGTGCAAGTTATGATATTGGATATGATATAACATACAATTGTTCAAATAATGTAATATGTCAATTAAGTAAAACAAGTGGGATAATAGATGCAAAATCAAATTCTGATACTTTTTCATTAAGAATAACACCAAATGCAGTAATGAATAACGGAGATATTGCGTGGATTGAAATTATAGCTAAATCTAATGGAGAATATACTAAGGAATTAAGAGCTGAATTTAAATTAGTTGTTGGAAAAGAAAATATAACGTATGAAATTGAAGATAAAGTAAACCGAGCATATTTAGAGTTAAATATAACAAATACACAGTCATATTATATTGTAAAAGAACCATTTGAATCATACAAAAAGGGACAAAGGATAGATGTAAATGTTTATTTAAACTTATCTGAGGAAAATAAAGCAAAATGTTATTCTGGAGAAATTACTCTAAAGTTTGATCCTAAAAAAGTAAGAATAGATATGACAGATAAAAATTACATAAATGCTATTAATCAAAAAACTACAAGAATTAATCGGATATTATTATGTGAATGAAATAACAATTGGAATAGATGCTTTGTCAAGTAAAAATATTAGATTTTATAAAAACGATAAAACAAAAGATTATACGTACCCAGATAAAAATACAGTTTCTATAATAGAAGTAAATATAACATAAAGGAGCAAAATTATAAATGACGATTAATTTGATGAATAAATATATAGAAATAACAAAAAAATATATAACTAAATATATGAAATTAGTTTTTGAATACAAATATGATAAAGAAATATGTGACAGTTATTTATATACATATGTAAATGTTAGATATAATAATTTTTTTAAAGAAGATTTAGATTCAAACCTAACATTAAGAAAAAAAATAATATACTCACTTAAATCAAAAACAGATTATCTTATAGAAAATTATAATGAAAAAAAACAGATTATAAATAATATGGGAATTTTCTTTTTGTATATAATGTATTTTGATGATGTTATAAAAAAACAAGAAATAAAAAATCAAGTGGAAAATATATACAAATTAAGAATAAAAGTATTAAATAAAAAAGATGAAGAATTTAAAATAAATTTATTTAACATATTAAATGAATGGAATGAAGAAAAAAATAAGTTTCTTAATAAATTTGAATCAAAAGAATTTAATTTAAAAATATCAAATTATAGAGGTATTAAAAATGTATATAGAGTAAATTTAGAACAACATATAAAATTTCCAATGATATTTAGTGAAATAGCAATAAATAAGGTTTTTAATAATGGAATAATAAATGAAGACAAGTTGTATATAGAATATTATTTAATTACAGTAAAGATTATAAGAGATATTTTAAAACAAGATTTTAAGAAACAGTATATTGTGGAATTTGCCAAAACACTGTTAGAAAAAAATAAAAAAATAAAAGGAATATTAAACATTATAGAACATCAGGCTGTACAAGATAAAATAAATTTAAAATTAAAGTATAAAGATTACGATGAAAACAAAGAACAAATTTATGAGTTGATGAGAAGCGGGTTTAAAATAGCTATTATTTTAGATAATTCATTTGAAGTAAATTATATAAATCTAGAAAAACTTAATATGTTCAGTTATATACTAATTAATAAAAATTTAGATAATTATAGTGAAATAATAAAAAACAAAAATATACTTAAAAATATAATAGAAATATAAATGAGGTAAAACATGGAAACATTTACAAGATTTTTATATGAATTTCTTTCTCAATTTTTTTTAGGAATATATACAATTTTAAAGGGAATTGGGGATGGAATTGTACAAATATTTAATATAAATAGATATCAAGAAATATTACAAAATTACAAAAATGATTTAACTATGCCAGAGTGGATTTTAGTAATAATAGCTATAACATGT
This sequence comes from uncultured Clostridia bacterium, assembly GCA_963558405.1. GTDB lineage: Bacteria > Bacillota > Clostridia > TANB77 > CAG-508 > CAKNOI01. Next base: position 28,973 of record CAUWGC010000019.1, on the reverse strand, counting down.
TTAATTGTACTTGTTGTATTAGTTATAGCACTTATATATTTGTTATTAAGAAAGTATCTAAGATTTAGAAAAACAGCAATAGAACAAGACGAATTATTAGAAGAAGTAGCTACTTTAAATGGAAAAATAGCAAATTTAATGAAGGAAAAAGATGAGATTTTAGCAATGAAAGTCTCACAACTTGGATTAAAACCAGGTGAAAGCGCTGAGGAAGACTTAAATGATACAAAAGATACTCAAGAAGATGGTAATACAGGAATAAGATTTGCAAAATTAAATTCTATAGATGAGGAATTTAGTGAATACAAAATTAAAAATTATGAAAATAATTTTACATTACCTGAATTATGTGAAAATTTTAGAAACTTTGCAGCATCAAAATTAAAATTATATTATTCAATTGATATGATGAGATTATTTATTTCAGCTTTAGCATCAACTAAACTAGTAATATTACAAGGTATTTCTGGTACTGGTAAAACATCTCTTGCATATGCTTGGGGAAAGTTTTTAAAACACGATTCTTGCGTTGCTTCAGTTCAGCCATCATGGAGAGATAGAACCGAACTTTTTGGATATTTTAATGAATTTACAAAAAAATTTAACGAAACAGATGTATTAAAAGAAATGTATATGGCAGGATATACTGATGATATATATACAGTAATTTTAGATGAGATGAATATTTCGCGTGTTGAGTATTATTTTGCAGAAATGCTATCTATATTGGAAATGCCTAATAAAGAAGAATGGGTTATTGAATTAGTACCAAACAGTTGGAAAAGCGATCCTAAAAATATAAAAGGCGGAAAATTAAAAATTCCTGCAAATATGTGGTATATAGGAACAATAAATAATGACGATTCTACATTTATGGTAACAGATAAAGTATATGATAGAGCAATGCCAATAGATATTAATGACAAGGGAAAAGTATTTAAACCAATAGAAAAGGAAGCAATGGATATTAATTATAGTTATATAGACAAGCTATTTACAAATGCAATGGAAGAAAATCCAATATCAGATGATACTTTAAATAAAATAGAGCAAATGGACGACTATGTAATAAGACATTTTAGAATAGCATTTGGTAACCGTATTGTTTCTCATATGAAAAAATTTGTGCCAGTATTTGTAGCATGTGGTGGAGACGAAGTAGCAGGAGTTGATTACTTTATTGCAAAAAAAATATTAAGAAAATTTGAACAATTAAATATATCATATATAAGGGATGAAATAGATCCTTATATAGATTTTTTAGATACTACATTTGGAAAAGATAAAATGAAAGAATGCAAAGAATATCTATTAAGACTTAAAAAATTAACATAAGGAAGATGATTATGGAAGATTTTAAAATAATAGAATTGTACGATAAGACTTCAGAAAAATTAAAAAGTGAGTTTGTAAATAATACAAATTCATCTGTTAGAGTTGTTACAGACTATGAAAAAACAATAAAAGATACCGAATGGATAAGAATGTTTGAAGAAACTATACCATACATAGATAATATTCTTAGAAATCCCAATAGGTTTATAGTTAATGAAGAAGATATTGTAAAAATTGAATTAGCAAGAAAAATCACTGTTGATAGCATAAAGCACCTTTCTAAAAATACAAATTTGATACAAGATATTGATAAAAAAACTGGTGATGTTAGACCATCCAAAATATTAAACATAAACAAAGAAGAAAGTTATGATACATATGAAAATAAATTAATATATACTTTAATTCAAAATATGAAAGCTTTTATAAATCAAAAAAAGAAAAACTTAAATTCAATAGAAGAATGTGAATTTAAAAATGATAAGCAAATAGAGTACAATGGTAAAACTAATTACTCTGATGAAGATATAGAAATGAGTTTTAGTATTAAAACCAAAGTTAATAATACTAAAGATAAAAGTGAAGATAATATTTTGGAAAGAATTATAAGGGTAGAACAAAAAATAAATGATTTAACTAGCTCAGAAGTATATAAAATATTAGAAAAAAAACATATAAGTTTAATAAGACCTCCAATAAAAAAGACAAACGTGGTATTAAAAAATGTAAATTTTCAATATGCTGTAAAGTTATGGAATTACATACAGGATAATTTTGATGATAAAACTCAAAATATATCAGAAAAAAGTGATTATTTAGACAATGGAGATTTAAAAAAATTAGCAGATGAAACTTTTTTGCTTAATTACTTAGTTGTAAATACTCTAAATAAGGATCAAGCAGAAAATGAAGAAATAACAAATAAATTAAAAGAAAATATTGTAGATCAAATGTTAGATAAAATTATGGATTTGGATAGTTCATTAACAGAAGAGCAATTAAAAGAAATGATTGGAAATAAGTATTCAATGATAAAATACAAAAAAATGGCTACAATGCAAGAAATACAAATGATTTTTAGTAAACACATAGATCAATATTTAGAAAGGATAAATGATTGATAATAGTTATGTTAAAAAAAATAATTAATAATAAAGTTTTTAAAATTATAGGAAATATTATATATACAATATGTTTTTTGTTAGTATTATCTATTCTAATTGTTGTTTGCATACAAAGATTTTCTAATAATAATATAACAATAGGTGGAATGAGAATTTTTAGTGTAGTTACAGGTAGTATGATTCCTAAATATGAAATTGGAGATATTATAATTTCAAAGGAAATTGATGCAAGCGAAATTAATGTTGGAGATGACATCACATACAAAGCTAAAAAAGGAGATTTAAACAATATTATTATTACACATCAAGTTATAGAAAAAAGACAAGAAAACGAAAAATATAAATTTATAACAAAAGGTATTGCAAACGATACTGCAGATCCTGAGATTGATGACAGCCAAATATATGGAAAAGTAATTTATAAGTCAGTTATTTTAAGTTTTATTAATAAAATAACTAGAAACTTATATGCATTCTATTTTTTAATTATTGTACCTATGGCTATTATTGTTGCAAAAATTATTGTTGATTTTATTCTTAGAAGACAAGAAATAAAAGAAGAAAAAGAATCTGAAGAGCAAGAAAATATAAGTGAGCCAAATAAAGATATAAAAAAAAAAGAACAATACTAAATATAATTAAAAAAATAAAGATAAGACATATTATATTTTTAACAATATTACTTGTTTTTAATACATATGCATGGTTTGTATATGCAACAAGAGTGGCTACATCAATAACTGCACATGTTACATCATGGAACATTGAATTTGTGGCAGATGATGGAGAAACAATAACAAATATTTTAATAGATTTAGATAAAATATATCCAGGAATGGAAAGATATGAAAAAGAGATAAATGTTCGTAATAAAGGAGAAGTTTCTGCAAAATTAGATTATGAAATAGAATCAATAGAAATATTAGGTGAAAAATTTGAAGTAGATGAAAATACAACATCAGAAGATTTAGAAAATAAAATAGAACAAGAATATCCATTTAAAATAATTGTAAATTTAGATGATTCAAATTTAATTGGAGAAAACGGGGTAGGAAAAGTTAAAGTTATTGTAGAATGGCCGTTTGAATCTGGAAATGATGAATTAGATACAAACTGGGGAAATAAAGCTTATGAATATTATACTAACAATTCGGACAAACCTAGTTTACTAATAAAAATGGTATTAATTGCAACACAACAAAATTAAAGTGGATAGTATAAAATATTATCCACTTTAGTATAATTAGTCAATAATTTGATTAAAAGATATTTTTGTTGTAAACATGGCAGGATAAGGAGAATTTGTTGCTAAAGTATCTTCTTCATTAGACATAGTTTGAGATTCGTCATCAATCCATTTAACAAAAATTCTTATAGTCCTATTTTTTATATTAGAAGATAAAAGAATATCTTCTGTTATAACTTTTTCTTGAGAATTGTTAAAATCAATTCTGGGTGCATTATCTATTGAGTAACCAACTATTATAAAATCTTTAACAGGGCTTTCGTCTGAAACAGTACTTGAAATGTTATAATTAAAAGATACATCTGTTTCTGAAAAATCTAAGTATAAATCAAAATATCCTTCAGCTGTTGGAGCAATAACATTGCTAGATATGTTATCATTTCCAGGAAAAACAGGAACAATTGTAGAAGAAATATCTGTATTATTTTTTACAGATAAGTTATTAACTAAAATATTCCACTTTGCAATAGAAATAGTAGTTTCTCCATTTGCTGAACTAAGATATTTAGAATAAGTTTGAACTACAAGAAATACTGTAATACAAATAAAAAGTATTGACAATATAATTAAAAAAAGTTTAAATTTTTTCATAATAATCTCCTTAAAATAGAAAAACTTTTACTATTTTATATCATAAGAATTAAATCAAATCAATATAAAAAAGAAAGGAAGTAAAAAATTGAAAACAAATAGCCAGACAAAAGAGAAAAAATCGATTAATAATTATGAGAAAACATTAAAATCTGATAAAATTAGAAAAAGAGAAATAAAAATTAAAGTTATAAGAGTAGCAATATTAATAACAATTATTTTTCTTGTGATTATATATTTTATATTAAAAACAGTATATGATTTAGGAGATTTTACAATATCATTAGATCCACAGCAAAATAAAAAAAGTGGGCTTGTTATGTATGAAAATTCTGAAACAAAAGAACAAAAACAAATATTACAAGCAGATAAATTAGAATTTATGGATAATATATCAGTTAACTGGTTACCTAAAAATTTAAACGAAGAAGCAGAAGGTGGACATAACGGAGAAAATTATATTGCGTATACCTTTTACCTAGAAAATCAGGGAAGTGAAAAAATAAATTATTGGTATAATATACATATAGATGATGTAATAAAAAATGTAGATAAAGCTGTAAGGGTAATGGTATATATAAATGAACAACAAAGCATATATGCAAAAATAAATGAATACACAGGAGAACCAGAAACTGGAACTAAACCATTTTTCTCGGATGAGGAAGTGGTATTAGAAGAAAGAGCTAACTTTATGCCTGGTGAAACAGATAAAATTACAATAGTAATTTGGATAGAAGGTGATGATCCAGATTGCGTTGATGCAATAATTGGTGGAGAAATGAAAATGACTATGCATATAACAGAGAAACATTTATAATATATTACGAAGGAATTACGAAAATTACAACTATATTACAAATGTGAAAAAATCATTGACAATAAATATCTAATATGATATTTTTATGTCTGTAAAAATAAAAAAACGGGAGGATAAAATGAATAAGAATATCAAAAGAAAAGGAAATTTAAAATACTCATTATTATTACTTTTATTATTAGCTGTGTTGTTAGTTTCATCAACATATGCATGGTTTACAGCCAATAAGGTTGTATCAATTAGTACAATAGATGTAAATGTACAAGCACAAAATGGTTTACAAATTTCAGCAGATGCTTCAAATTGGAAAGCAATACTTCAAAAAACAGACATAACAGGAGCTACAGCAACTTATGCTACAAACAAAAATCAAGTTCCAGATATTTTAGAAACTATATCTACTGCAGGAAATGTATCAAGTGGATATCTAGATATGTTTGCGGGTTCAGTTTCTTCTCATCAAGGTGAATATATCTTAAAAGCTACAAAAGAAGCAGCAGAACAAGCTGGAACAACTGGAAAATATATTGCGTTTGATGTGTTCCTTAAAGTTGACCAAGATACAGATATAGTATTAACAACAGATTCAAGTGTTGAATATAAACCTGAAACAACAGATAGAGGACTACAAAATGCTGCAAGAGTTGCATTTTTAGTTAAAGGTAATGTTGGTCCTGGTAGTACTTCACAAAATGCACAAGAGCTTGATGGAGGAGATACAAGTTCAACATATATTTGGGAACCAAATTATGATGTTCATACAGCTTCAGCTGTACAACACGCAAAAGATACATATGGTATAACTACTACAACAACAGGTGGTTCACAATTAAGTTATGATGGTATAAAAGCTGATATATCAGGAACAGATGTAAAGGTTGGAGAAGCAAATAAGACACATCATCCAGATAATTTTGAAAAAGTTACTCCAAAAATTTCTACAAAACAAGTAATTGATAAAAATCAAACATTATTTAGATTAACAGCAGGTGTAACAAAAGTAAGAATATATATGTGGATAGAAGGACAAGATGTAGACTGTGAAAACAATGCTTCAGGATCAGATGTATCATTTAATTTACAATTCTCTGTTGCAAAATAAAAAGATAAAAAATAATCATAGTTTTCTATGATTATTTTTTATTTTTATAGACAGAAAATAGCAAAATATGATAATATATGAAAGAAAAATACAATTAACAGGAGGAACTTATGGAAGTAGAAAAACTATCAGATGAAGAACTAATAGATAAATACCTACAGGTTGAGGAATTTATTAAATATTTAGAAAAAGAAATAAATAATGTAAAAAAGGATGAAAACTAATGAGTGATGTAATTATTGATAAAATACAAGTATATAAAGAAATTTTAACTACTTTTCCACAAAATAACGAAAAGAATATAGAAAAATATATAAGTAAAGTAGAAGAAATTTTAGAAGAATATAATGGATACAAACAAAAAATATTAAATGAAATTAATACTAGATATAACACAAAAATTAATATGTCGGAAAATAAAAATATCGAAGAATTAAAGCGTCAAATAGAAAATTATCAAGAAATATTAGAAGTTATAAATGAAACAAAAACACCTTATGAAAAAACAAATTTAGACAAAGAAATATATAGATTAGGTAGATACTATAAAGAAAATTTAGAAAATGTTAATAATCAAATAATGATTTGTATTAATATATTCAGAAATATGGGAATCAATATTTCTTGTAATGATTTTAACTACAGTAAATATGCAAAAGAGTATATGGATATATTTTTACAAGAAATGAAAATAGGAGATATTAATTCTTCAACAATTAAATCAAAGTTTGAAGATTTGTATTGGAAATGTCCTGAAATAATAACTCATATAGAAATCATAATTAAAAATATATATTTAAAAAATGAAAAAAGAATAGAAAAATATTTTGAAAATAAAAAAAATAACATTTTAAATAAATACAAAATAAACGAAGAAGAAATTAAAGAAAAATGCCAAGAAACTAAAAGAGAATTACAAAAAGAAATTAGTAATAATAAAAAAATAATAATACAAAAATTTATTAATAAAGAGTTAAATATAAAAGACTATACAGATGATAAAATAGAAAAAATATATCAAAAAGTACTAAATGAAAAATCTTTGGAAAAAATAACAAATAAAGATTATATAGACGAAACAAATAAAAATGTAATTAAATTTATAAACAGTATATATGAATACAAAAATTATATTAAATATAAATTTATTTTTGATACAGTAAAACAAAATTATAAAGAAGTAGAAAAATATAAAAATGAAAACAAAAAAAATCTAAAAAAAATAAATGAATATCAAAAACAACTAAGTAAACTTAACAATAAAAGTCTATTTACTAAAAAAGAAAACAAAGATGTAAAAATTAATACAATCTTTGCTGAATTAAAAAACGAATATAAAGAGTATCTAAAAAACGGTTTATATACAAATGTATTACAAAAAATAAATGATGATACAACAATATATAATGTTCTAGAATATGCTAGCTACTTTTATAATTTACTAGTAGAAGCAATAATAAAACAATTTCCTAATATTGAACAAAACGATATTGATGAATATATAAAAGAGTTTAAAGAATTTATGGAATTTCCTTCTTTTACAATTTTAAATAATATACATATTTCAGAGGACAAAGATATTCTTATGATAATAAAAGATAGATATAAACTATTGGATTTTAACGTGGAAAAAGAAGATTTAGAAATAGACAACATAGACACATTATTAGATAACTTAACTAAAATTTATACAAGACATTGTATAGATAATGCAGGATTGACAATAAAAGAAATAGAAAGTATTTGTGAATATGATAAAATATTACACACATAATAAAAAGAATTTATCTGGAGCGTAGCAAATGAAAAATAAAAAAAGGATAATAATTTCAATAATAATATTATTATTATTAATAATTGAAATAATAGCATTTAATAATTCAAGAGCTAGTAAGATAATAAATATTAAGACTCAAATTATAGATAAAGATAAAATTATCGATACAATAGAAGAAGAGTGGAGTGCAACAAGTGAAGATGGTAGATACTATATAGAATTACCTGAATACATTAATGAAACTAAAATTATAGAATATTATGTAACAACTAGTTCAAAAAGTGATAATATTAAAAATAGTAATGAAATAAGTAATAATACAATAAGTAACAAAGTAAATAATACAAATGATGTAAACAATGCAAATAGTACTAACATGCAAGAAACATCCAGTGTAAATGCTAATTCAACTATAGAAAATTCGGTAAATAGTAGTAAAGAAGAAATAATAAAGCCAGGAAAAAAATTTTATATAACAGAAAAAGATTTAAAAAACAAAAATTTAGATATTAGTGTTAAATATGATAAAAAAGAAAAAAATGGTGAAATTTTATATAATAAAACAATAAAAATTGAAAATAAAGAAAATATTATACAGTTAGAAGGATATATGCCTTTTGAATCTAATATTGAAATTTCAGAGGTAAAAGAAGAAGATATTCAAGAAGAAATAAATCAATTTTTGGCGAATAATATTAATTTTAAAATTGCTTATGATATCAAAATAATGCATCAAAAACAAGAATATCAACCTCAAAAATATGGAGAGAATATAAAGGTTACAATAAAAAAGATAACTTCAAAAAATGATAATGATACATATAGAGTTGTGCATATAGATGAAAAAGAGGCAAAAGAAGTAAAAAATGTAAATAAAAGCAATGAAGATATAGAATTTAATGCAAATCAATTTTCTGTATATGCGGTTTTGTCAGAAACTCCAGAAAAAGAACTTATAAACTATTTTGCAAGTGGAAAAATGAATTCTAATGCTATTCCTTGGGAAGGGGAAATAGCGCAAGGATTTAAATATGGTAATGGTACAATAGAAAAACCATATTTAATATCAAGTGGTGATGAACTGGCATATTTGGCACAGCAAGTAAATTCTGGAAATATGTATAGTGATACTTATTTTCAACTTTGTAATGATATAAATTTAAATCAAAAAATATGGACACCAATTGGAAATAATGCTAATTCTTTTAGAGGAATATTTGATGGAGCAGGACACATTATATATAATGCAAGATTAAATATTAATTCAATGCCACAAAATACAATAGAATCATATGGAATTTTTGGAAGTATTGGTGGTGGAAATACAAAATCTATTATTAAGAACTTAGAAATAGAAAATATAACTATTTCAATTGGAGGAAGCGGAAATACTTCTTCAAACAGTAATAATAAAGGAATTCATGTAGGAATATTAGCAGGAACAATATATAAGAATACGCAAATAATAAATAATATAGTAAAGAATAGTAGTATAACAGATAATGGAAATGTTACAATCTATAATGAATCATTTCAATATGCTGTTGGTGGATTAGTAGGATATGCTATGAATACAGAAGGTAGTACATCAGATCCAGGTGCAAGCAGTAGATATTCTATAGAAAATTGTTTTGTAAATACAAATATAAACTTAACAAACGAAGTAAGAAGAAGTTGGTTTGGAACTAATACATATGATGCACAATATCATACAGGAGGAATAATTGCTACAATACATTCACAACAAGTGTGGCCTAAAGGATGTTTGTATATTGGAACAATAAATTCAAATGGATTTATAGGTCCAATATTTGGTGCACTTATTGCTTCTACAAGTTATAATAATAGAAATAATTATAGTACTTTATGGAATGGAAATGATGCAGGAGAATTAACAATGACAAGTCATTATAATAGTTTTTCTGCAAATGGTACTGCATTTAATGCAACTGTAGAATCTGGAACATCTACAAGAAGATTGTCAAATTCAACCAGAGAAATAGGTTATGTACAAGGTGTAAATAAAGGAATATATATATCAAATATATCTACATTATTATCAGATTTTAATAATTTGGATAATAATCAATTTGTTAAGTGGAAATTTGAAAATGGAACATTTTCATTTATTCCAAGATTTACAACATATTTAAATGACTCTAACAAACCTACATATAAGATTGAAGTTGAAAACCAATATTCTGGAGGACCATACACATATACATGGTATCTAGATGATAAAATAGTAAGTGAATTAGAAAATAAAAATCAAGTTGTAAAAGAACAAGATTGGGAAACAGATTATAATTATACGGTTATTATAGGTGATGGAAGATATTATTCAATTTTAAAATTTACAGTTAAAAGATATTCGTTATATATAGAGTTTAATATAAATGAACAAAGTAACAAAGTTACAGCAAAACTAGCAGGAGAAGCTTTACCATTTATAAATTTAGAGGATTATACATATCAATGGTATAGTGTAGACATTGCGGGAATATCACAAGAAACTATAGAAAATGCTACATCTTTAACTTTAGAAAATTTAAAAAGAGGACAAGAATATAAATTAATTGCAACAAATAACTCAAATTATACGTTAAACGTTGAAGGATCTTTTATATATGGAGACAGAAAAGTTATTTACGTTGATTATAATAATGGAAATGATTATAATGATGGATACACGCCTCAAACTGCAGTAGAAACTATAAGTACAGCATATAGTAAATTAAATAGTAATTATGACGTAAGTCAAAATATTATTGTAATTATGGGAACATATGATAACACAAGTTTCTTTAACTCTAATTCAAGTTCAACATATAATAAAAAAGCAACAATAACAGGAATCTATGGTGGAATAGATTATGATTCAACATTATATTTTTATGGTGGTACAAATTCATATAGATATCTTACAGCAGATACTACATTTCAATATTTAGATTTTTATGGTGGAAACAATCAATTATATTTTTATTTACAAGGATATAGTTTAACAATGGGCGAAGGCATAACTATGACAAGTTATGCAAATTCAAACCAAAATCAGGGTTTATTAGGTGGAAGAGCACCAGCTTTTCATATTATATGTGGATGGTTACAATATAATTATACTAAATTACCTAGAAACAATTCAGAAATACTTATAAAAAGTGGTACATATGCAAGAATTATAGGTGGTGGAAGTCCAGGTACAGCAAGTGGTCAAGGTCAAACAACTTCACATGATTTTATGGGTTCATCAATGGAAGACAGTTTTAAAGTTGATATAACTATAGACATAAAAAACAGTACAACAGATCATTCAAGATATGATTATGATGTTAATTTATTAACTGGAGGTTCTGCATGTGGAAATAATTATTCCAGAGTTACAGAAAATATAAAAAATGGAATGGTTGGACGTGTGCTAGGAGGAAGTATAGGTGATTCACAAAACATACCAACAGAAGGAAGTTGGTGGGATCCTAAACCATGGAATTATCCAAACAACACATTTTTAGGTACAACAACCATAAATATAACAGGAGGAACAATAGCAGAATTATATGGTGGATGTTTAGGAAGAAACATGGGAGTAATTGATAATAATGGAAATGTAAACCAAAATGAGACAGGAAATATTTGTGATTCATATTTTTATGGAACAATAACTGTAAATATAACATCTGGCAGAATAACTGGAAATATTTATGGAGCAGGAGCTGGTGGCGTAACAGGATATAGTGTCAATTCTTCCGATAAGTTCAAAAATTATGGGCAATCATTTGAAACTTCTGTAAATATAAATGTATATGGTGGAGAAGTACAAGGAAATATATATGGAGGAGGATATGGTTATACAGAGTATTTAAATTCTAATGTTACAGCTAATGATGGTGGTTCTCTATATGGAGATAGTAATATACTAATTTCTGGTTCAGCAACAATAAATGGAAATATATATGCTTCAGGATGTGGATATAATTATTCTAACAAACCAAATTTAGCCCAAATGGAAGGTAATTCTAACATAAGAATAGAAGGTAATCCAAAAATAAATGGACAAGTATTTGGTGCAGGAGCTGGTATTTCTGGATTTGATAATATGGCAAAATTAAAAGGTATATCAAATATTGTTGTTGCAAGCGATGTTAACTCTAATATATACGGAGGAGGCAACATTGCTAAAACAGAAGGAACAACTAATATAAATATAACAGGAGGAAATCATACTGGAGACATATATGGAGGAGGCAACGTTGGAATTGTTGAAGGAAGTACTAATATTATTATTAATGGTGGTACTAACAACAGAATATTTGGTGGTGGAGATAGAGCTAATGCAACTACATCAAACATTAATATAAATGGAGGCTATACAAAAGAAATATATGCAGGTGGAAATTCCGCTAGTGTTAATACAACTAATGTATATATAAAAGGAGGAAATACATCTAACATATACGGTGGATCTAATCAAACAGGTACAGTACAAAATAGTAATATAGAATCTATATCAGGAAGTGCAGAAACTATTTATGGCGGAAATAATATAGGTGGAACTACAAAACAAGCGAAAATAACCATAAATGGAGGAGAGATTACATCTGCAGTATATGGAGGAGGAAACAAAGTAGACACAGAAAATGCAGAAATCTATTTAATTAAATCAAGTAACTTCATTCCAAATATATTTGGAGGAGGAAATATGGCAGCTGTTCTAAATCCAAATATATATTGTCAAGGTGGAAATGCTCAAAATGTATATGGTGGCTCTAATACAGATGGAATAATAAATCAAAGTAATGTACAAATAACAGCTGGTAATATTGAAAATGTGTATGGCGGAAACAATATGGGTGGAACCACTATTACAACAAATATAAATGTAAATGGAGGAAAAATATTAACTGCAATATATGGAGGAGGAAATAAAGCTGATTCTCAAACCAGCAATATAAAATTACAAAAATCTGATAATACAATTCCAGCAATTTATGGTGGTGGTTATGCAGCAAATGTAAATACATCAAATATCAATTTGGATGGTGCAACTGCTGAAAACATATTTGGTGGTTCTAACACTTCGGGTACAGTAGATAATAGTTATGTTATAACCAATAATGGAACAGCTCAAAATGTATATGGTGGAAATAATCAAGGAGGTAGTACAACAAATTCAAATGTTACAATTACTTCAGGTAATATAACAAATGTATATGGTGGAGGAGATCAAGCAACAACCAATTATACAAAAGTAATTATAAATGGAACTGTAAGTGGAAGCGTATATGGTGGTGGAAATAGAGCAGGAGTAAATACCGATACTAATCTAACCATAGAAAATGCAGAAGTAATGCAAAATGTATATGGTGGAGGAAATGAAGGTGTAGTCCAAGGAAATACATATGTGCATGTTAAAAATTCAAAATTAGGAAATAGTTTATACTCTGGTGGAAATGGAAGTACAGCAGTAGTATATGGAAATACAAATCTAACAATTGATGGTAAAGATACTAATATTGTAAAAAGCGTATTTGGAGGAGGAAATAAAGCTCCAACAGGAACAGAAGAAGAAAAAAAATCTATAAGTACTGTAAATATTGTTTCTGGATCAATTGGTGGAAATGTATATGGAGGAGCTAATACTTCAGTAGTATATGGTGTAACAAACACCAATGTAGGATATAATACAGTAAACAATCCTTCTTTAGAAAAAGGAAATGTATATATAAAAGGTACTGTTTTTGGAGGAGGAGAAGCTAATGAATCAGGCTCAGAGATATATGACTTTTCATTTATAAGTGTAACAAATGGAATTAATATACAAATAGATGGAGAAGGGCATGAAAAATTTGATATAGATGGAAGTATATTTGGTTCTGGAAATGCATCTAGTACAAGCGGTGAAAGTTATATTGATATAAAAAATTATGGTACATCAGATAAGCCTAAAAGTAATATATCAATTCAAAGAACAAATTGTTTAACTGTTAGTAATTCTGCTATAGCATTATCAGGAGCAACAGATAGAACTAATGAATATTCTGATGAATATTTTACTTTAAGTAGAGTGGACAAAGTAAAATTAAAAAATAATTCAACATTTTATTTAAATTATGGTGCAAATTTATTAAAGGAATTGGATAGTTTAGTTGATATAAATAATGTAGAAACAAAAGGAGAAGTTACAATAAATGAAGAAACTAATACTGTAACAAGAAATGTAGATAATAGAATATATATGGCAGAAGGAAAAAATTTAAATATAGCAACAAATGAACAAGTTACTGCTTATGGACAAGTACATGGAATGATTTTTTTAGGTTTATTTACAAACAAAATGAATCCAAGTACAAGTACAGGTTTATATAATAGTAATTATCAAAATGGAGATACAATAACAAATGTAGGTACATTTTCATCAAATTCATATGCTAGGGCTCAACATATGGAAAATCATAATACAAGTATAGATGGATTTTACACTAATTATAATGAAGATGGAAAAATAAAAATGAAATATATAGAAACTACCCCAGAAAATGATGTATATTATATTTGGATGGTAGGAGAAAAAATGGATGTTACAGTTTTTGAATTTTCTCTATCTGCATCAAAATATGCTACATTTGGTACACATGAATTATCATTAGTTGGATTTTCAAATCCTAATACTATATTTAGTTTAAATGGATTTTCAGCGGGCTTAGATGAAGAAATAAGTTTAGTTAATCCAGATGAAATAGATAAAATAGCACCAAATGAAGATATTGCAAATAACGTATTTGGACTAAACATGGGAACAGGAAATAGAGGATGGCAAAATCAGGGAGAAACTATATTCTTAACAGAAAAAGGTGGATCATATAGTGGAAATAGTACTTATAAATCAGACAATTCAACAGTTACACCAACATTAAACTTTTGCTTATATCACTCTGCCAATATTACTGTTGAAAAATTATTAGGTGATGTAAAAATAAGGTTGCAAGCACTTGTACCAGTTGATGATTTAAATTATGAAATAAAATATATAGATATAAATATTACTATGACCACAGCATTACATCAAGATGACTATTATGAAGCCGCAATAACACCTGGTGAAGAATATGGACTTTTTACATCAACTACAACTAATATTACAAGAAGAAGTGCATTTTCTACATATTATTCATTATACTTAAATGATTTTTCAAATAGTAAATATTATAATGATATTTCAACAGATTATAGGGTATTAGTTTCAAGAGATAGTAATAATACGCCTTATGTTTTTCCAGAAAATACAAGAATTGTAATGTTAGATATGGTAGAGGGAAAAGAATATTATTATGATATTACCGCGGAAGATGTACAGAATAATAAATTTGAATATAGATTATCAGATTTTATTTATATGGGAAGTACAGATGAAAAATACAATGAAACACAAGCACTAAATAGTTACTATAGTGAAGAACAAAATATATTATATGAAAATTTTATATTCCATATAAAATTCTCGGAAACTAATATTACAGAAAATGTAGAAAATAAAAGTTTATTAATGGAACTTAGAAATAATAAAAATCAAACTTTATTAGGAGTACTTGGAATTCAGAGAGATGTTATGGTATATAGTGTATATACTAATAAGAACTCAAAAATAGATATATCAGGAGAAATTAAAGATACTGCATACTTAGGAGAAAAGATAGATTTAGATGTACTAACAGATTTTAAGCAAGAAATAGTTGATTCAAAAACAATTTATGATACAGAATATTTTGAACAAAAAATGGGAATCAAAATTACCATTTTTGACAACAAAGGTAATCAATTAGCACTTGATAGTTTATTTGGAATAAACTTTGAAATAGATGGACAAAAATATTATCCAAGAATAGACGGAACAACTAGAATAAAAATTGCAGATAAAGTTTCTAATGTTTTATCAAGAATAAAGATAAATACCGAAAACAATTCAACTTTGGCAACAGGAACATATACAATTAAAATAGAATCATTTGGTTCTCCAGATGGTATTTACTACGGATTGGAATCATCGGCACAAACAAATGTTAAAATAACAATTATAAATTCATCTTTTGGATTAAACCTATATACAACAGACAATTATAAAGTAATAGATAGTCAAACAGGGAATACATTAAATGGAAATAATTCGTTTATGACACATTTAGAATATTCTTCTGGACTAGAAAAACCACAAATAACTGTTTCTTTATATAGAAGAAAGTATACAGAAATTTACTCTATGGAATATGAGTTAGTAGATTTATCTGAATATGTATCAGATTTATTAACTAAAGCACATAATGAAAAAGAATATATATTAACAACAAATCCATCAGGAGAAAGTATAAGATTTTTAACATTAAAAAATAATCTGAAAACAGGAACATATAGAATAGTTTATAAATTATATGATGAAGAAAATTACATAGGTGAAGACTACGAAAATTTTGTTATTAAATAATGTAAGACAGGAAAAACTACCTGTCTTACATTATAAATTAATACATAGGAAGGTAAAAATGAAATACGATATAGATTCTATAGTAAAAAGAAAAAAATATGCAAAAATAATAAAGGTAACAATATTAATATTTTTTATAATAATTTTGTATAATGTAATTTTATTATGGATTACTTCAATTCAAAATAATAAAGGTATTTTAGGATATCAAGCATATATAATAACATCAGATAGTATGTTTCCAGAACTTAAAATAGGAGATGTTATTATAATAAAAAAACAAGATAATATAGAAAAAGACGATATAATTACATTTGAACAGGAAGGAATAACAAATACACATAGAGTAATAGATATTGTAGAAAAAGATGAAATAAAAGAATATATTACTAAAGGCGATAATAACAATGCTCAAGACAAAAAAGTAACAAGAATTGAAAATATAAAAGGAAAAGTAATAATAAAAATACCATATTTGGGTAAATTAGCAAAACAAATGCAGGATAAAATAATACTATTAATTATGATGCTCATTTTTTTATTAATTTGCTTATATACAATAACAAAAAATGAAAAAAAAGAAAAAAGGAGAATGAAAAGAAAAATTGAAGAAGAGAAGAATAAGTGAAATTATATATAAGCTTCTAAAAAGAATAATTAAAATAGCTTTTTACATATTTATAATATTTCTTCTAATATATAGTATAATATACAATATATATAATTTTTTTACACAAAAACAATATATAAGATTTGGGAATATTACAATACATACATATAATGATAAATCGATGTATCCTGATATAAAAAGAAATGATTTAATTATAGCAAATAAAAATGACAAATATTACATAAACGATATAATTGTATATGAATATAATAATCAAATTAAAATACAAAGAATAAATAATATAAGTAATATAGATGGTAAGGTACATTTTATTACTAAAGGAGATAATAATTTATATAATAATATTGAAGAAATTGAAAATAAAAAAATAATAGGAAAAGTAGAAAATAGTATTCCAATATTAGGTATTTTTGCAAAAGTTATGCAAATGAAATTAATTTTTTTATTTATAATCATTTCAATAGTAGTTCAAACTATTTATGTAATAAAAAAGAATAAGAGTAAAAATAATAAAATTATAAAATAAAAAGAGAGTTGATTTGTAAACAACTCCCTTTTTGGTGCGGATGAGAGGACTCGAACCTCCACGCCGTTGGCACTGGTTCCTAAGACCAGCGCGTCTGCCAGTTCCGCCACATCCGCATTAACAATATATATATTAGCATAAGCAAACTTAATTTGTCAATAGAATTTTTGAAAAAAATTAAATATGAAAAATATATTAACAAAAGAATGCTGGGAAAGCAGTTGCTTACCCAGCGTTCTTTTAAACATTATTCTATTTTAGCTACCAAAATCAACTATACTGCTATTATTGGCTTCCTCGTCAGCTTTGAACAATTCTTTTTCTTCAAAACCAAAGAAATCTGCAATCAATAAGCCAGGAAATCTTTTAATTAAACGGTTGTATTTGTTTACCTCCGTATTATATAGTTCTCGAGCTATAGTAATACGATTGCTAGCTCCCTCTATGGAATCCATAAGAGCAGTGTACTGTTCGCTTGCAGTTATTGTAGGATAACTTTCAACAACAGCAAGAAACTGATTGATATTTTTAGTAAGTTCAATATTTGCTTCATCTAACTTTTCAGGAGTGGATGCAGCATTAAGTGAAGCTCTATTTTTAGCAATATCTGAGTAAATGGTTTCCAGATGATTAGCTGCCTCATCTGTTACTTTTACTAAGTCGGGTATTTTTTCGATTCGACTTTGCATAACGTTTTGCACATTAGCAAAAGCTAAATTCACATTTTCCTCCGTATCTACAAGATTATTGTAGGAAATTATCAAAGAAGATAGTAACCATACAATAAATATAATGAGAAATGCAAAAACAGATAGCACAATCCACATACCTAAATTAGAGGTTTTGTTGTTATTCATCAGAACATCTCCTTTTGGGGTTAATATCGTATAATTGTTAAAATATACTGATTCTTAAAAACTTCTGGATGCACCTCCTCCACTAGGACTACCACCTCTACCACTAAAGTCTCCATAGTTATCATCATCATTATCGAAAGAGTTGGAACTTTCATGGTCATAAGAATTAATTCTAAAATCTCTTCTTTGTCTTTCTTGTTTTTCATAATCTTCTTCAGCTTCTCTAATTAATTTATGAAGTTTATTTAAAAGTTCTGAATCAAAATATTCTTTCGCAGGATAAGACAAATTTTTATAGTAGCTATGTGCTTGGGAAAGTTTTTCTCTATCATATTCAGATGCACTGAACATATATTCAATAATGGACCTTATTTTAGTTTCTGCAGATTTAGCTTCAGTATAGTTTTTATAGTCCACTGAGGCTATATTTACAGTTTCTTTAAGGCTCATTAATAGTGCTTGATTAGGGAAAAATTCCTTCTGAGACGAGCTTAGATTTTTATAAAGTTCAAAAGCTTTGCTTAAATTTTTATATGTTTTATGATTTCCGTGAGGATTATCATGAAGCACATGTAAAATTTCTTCATAAACTTTTCGCGCAACTGCTTTATCAGCTTTTTTTTGTTCCGCAATATCAAATTCTTTTTTCAAAGTTTTTGATTCTTTGTAAAGCTTTCTAACAATATCTATATCAGTCTTTACATACTTCTGTACATTAGGACTTGCATCTGTAAAAAGTGAGATGGCATTATCAAATAAGCCAACTTTATCTTTGTCTGGTAAGGTTTTAATAACACTGGCTAGTTTTTCATCAATTGCTTTAGCCTCAGCTCGATATTCTTGTTCAATCATATTTAAAACTTCTTTTTCAAAATCAAGTTCTGGATGGAGAGTTTTTATTCTCCTAAGTTTATCATCAAGCTTTTTAAGTTCAGATTGAACTTTGGAAAGTTGACTACTTGTAGTAGAAAGGCTTTGGCTTAAAGATTCTATTTCTCTTTCTTTTTTGGTTAATTCAGTTGAATATTGTAATCGAATTTGTTTAGTTTGGTTATTAAATCCTGTAATCAAAGACTTAATCTCATCATCATGTAATTTTGCATTTTTTTGCTTACTTGTAGAAGATTTTTTAATAAATCCAACGATAGTAAAATTAGCATAGAAAATGTGCCTAAAAAACTAAACAACAATACTTTATTAACATCTTCAGAGATACTATCAGTAACGAGAGTTTTTGGGCCTTCTGATGTGTCATCTGTTTCTAACATGGTTTCTGTTTTTTCAGTTTTATTAGAACTTGCCCAATTTATAGGTACAACAGTTCTAATTTCGCTAATTACTGCATCTTGTAAAGAAACAAGTCCTTCAGCAAATTGGTTGTTTGCAAAATAATTCATTCCATAATTATCCAATAGCTGACCTGATTTTATATCAGTGATATAGCTTTGCATTTGATATCCAGTTTCAATTCTTACTTCTCTATCTTCAACAGAAAATAGAATCAAAATTCCCATATCATCTTGTCCTATACCATACTGACTGTACATTGCATAAGCTAATTGCTCAATGTCATAAGCATTGTGTCCAGAGTTATTTTGAGAATCTGTTACTGTCTTTTCAAATGACTCTACAATACTTACAACAACTTGTATACCTGAAAATTCTGTATCCAGTTTTACAGCTTTATCCATCATTTCTTTTTTTTGAGTTTTGGAAAGAATTCCTGCAAAATCGTTTACGTAGAAATCAGATGTTGCTTCAAGAACCTGGATGTTGTATGGATTGCGATTTGCTGACACATTAACACATGATGTCAAGAAAAATGCCATAGTCATGGTAATAATACAAGCCATAATCCGTTTAAAACTTCTCTTTTTCATAATCATTCCTCCGTATTCTTAGTTGTTAAGAGAATTGTAACAAAATAAAATAATGTTTTCCTCCTTTCAAATTTGAACTTTGAGATTAGGGTATAAAATTTGTGCAATTCTTATTATAGCATAATCATAATGTTTTAACAAGGAAAAAGCTTAAATATCGGTATACAACAGGCATAAATTAATACAAACAATTGAAAGAATATGTGAAAAGTGTTATAATAATTTTAACTTCTATTATAAAATCCTATATTTTAACAACATAGGGTGTGACAGAAGAAAATAATTTTTATAGGAGGAAGATTTATGAGTTTCAACATTAACATTTGGGGAAATTGTTTTATGGACAATAGTTCAATTTTTGGTGATTCAAGTCTTCGGCATGAAGAAAGTAGCAAAGAAGATTGTACAAAAATTGAGAAGATTTTAAAAGTTCCAGCGAACAGTGATATTTTGTCAGTATCCACTGAGTTAGCCGATATTTGTATAATGTCAGCTAATTGTAAAAACATGGAGGTATATGTATATGGAAAATGTAGTTCTAACCAAATTGAATTGGTATGGGAAAAAGAAACAAGAGAATTAAAACTAAAAGATAAACTTCCAGATATTGTAGGAAGTTTATATCTAAAAGTAATGATTCCAAATCGTTTAACATATAAGTATTTATGTGTTAACACAAAATTTGGAAACATCAAACTCTCAAGAAATTTAAAAGTAGAGAATGTTTGTGCAATCTCTCAAAATGGAAACATAGAGTTTAAGGTAGATTTGCAAAACGATTTGGAAGCAACTCTTGGTACTAAAAATGGTTATATTGCAATGTTACCAACCAATGTAGGAGAATTAAAAAAGAATGTAACTGGTGCAGGTAAAGTTATTCAGAGTAAGTTCGTCCTAGAAAAAGATGGTTATAGTCTAAAGACCTCCATTATTAATGAAATGGGAACAACAAAAATACGAGTTAATTGATACTCAAAAAAACCGCTCAATAAATATGAGCGGTTTTTTTACTTGTTATTTTAAAAAATTTTTGGTATGATATAAAAAGAATATAAAAATAAGGATAGGAGAGAAATGTTAGTTCCAGTAGAAAAAAATAAAGAATATATAGTAGATATAATAGACGAAGGATATGAAGGAGAAGGAATTGCTAAAATTGATAATTTTACTATTTTTATACCAGGTGCAATTTTAGGAGAAAAAGTAAAAATATTAATAGTAAAAGTTTTATCTTCACATGCTTTTGGAAAAATAGTAGATATATTAGAGGTATCGCCATATAGAGTAGAGCCTGATTGCTTAACATATAAACGTTGTGGTGGATGTAATTTAAGACATATTGAATATAAAAAAACATTGGAAATAAAACAAAAAAGAATAAACAATTTAATTGAAAAATCATTAAATAAAAAAATAAAAGTAAATCCTGTGATTGGAATGGAAAATCCATATAATTATCGTAATAAAGCACAATACCCACTAGGAAAAGATAAAAATGGAAATAGTGTTATTGGAATTTATGCAAATAGAACTCATGAAATAATACCAATGCAAGATTGTAAAATTCAAGATAATAAAGCAGAAAAAATTGCAAAAACTATATATCAATATATAGTAACAAATAAATTAAGTGTATATGATGAGAAAACAACATCAGGATTATTCCGTCATATTATGATAAGAACTGCAAAAAAAACTAAACAAATAATGTGTGTATTAATAGTAAATGAAGAAAAAATACCAAATGAAAAAGATATGATAAAATATATTTTAAAACAGCATCCAGAAATAACAACAATAGTAAAAAATATTAATTCTAAAAACACTAATGTTATTTTAGGACAAAAGAACGTAATTCTTTATGGTAATGGATATATAGAAGATTATTTAGATAAATACATTTTTAAAATATCACCACTATCATTTTATCAAGTAAATCCTATTCAAACTGAAGTGCTATATAAAACAGCAATAGAAAAAGCAGAATTAACAAAAGAAGATATTTTATTAGATTTATACTGTGGAATAGGAACAATAGGGATTTTTGCAGCCGAAAAAGTAAAAAAGGTATATGGAATAGAAATAATAGAACAAGCTATTCAAGATGCAAAAGAAAATGCAAAACAAAATAATATAAATAATATAGAATTTTTTGCCGGAGATGTAGAACAGATTTTAGAGAAAATACTAGAAAAAGAAAAAATTACACCAAGTGCAATTATAGTAGATCCTCCAAGAAAAGGATTAGACAAAAACACAATTAGAATTATAAAAGAGAGATTACCAAACAAGCTAGTATATATTAGCTGTAATCCAGCAACATTGGTAAGAGACTTAAAAGAGTTAGAAGAAAAGTATAACATTACAGAAATACAACCAATTGATTTATTCCCTTTTACACATCATTGCGAAGCAATTTGTTGTTTAAAGAGAGTAGATAATTAATTGAAGATTATCTACTCTTATGTTATTATAATGCTAAATATAATCAAATTAGAGGAAAAAATATGAAAAAAAATCATTATATTGAAATTAATAACATAAAAATACCAGCTAATATAAGAAATTATAAAAATGCAAAAAGTATAAAAATTTATTTTAAAGATACTGTATTAAATGTAACAAAACCATATAAAGTAACTTTAAAATTAGTGACAGAAATAATAAGAAAAAATGAAAAACAAATTTACGAGCAGTATCAAAAAAGTTTAGAAAACTATAGAAAGAATATAATAAATTGGAAAACAGGAGAAATAATATATTATAAAGGTGAGAAATATGTAATAAATCGTACTACATACAATAAAACAAAACTTGGAATTGAAATAGATATAAATAAAAATAGATTTAATGTATATGTTCCAGAAGGATTAGAAGAATTGATAATAAAAAAAGGATTAGATAATATAGTAAAGAAAATTTTTAAAAATAATACAGAAGTATTGTTACAAGATAGATTACCATATTGGAGTAAAATAACTAAAATACAATATAATCAATTTAAAGTAAGAGATGCAATTAGCAAATATGGAAGTTGTGTTCCAAAAACAAGAATGCTTCACTTTACTTCAAGACTTATTATGCTTCCAACAGAACAAATTGATGCAATAATAGTGCATGAATTATGTCATATAATACATCCAAACCATAGCAAGGAATTTTATAATTTAGTTAAAAGATATATTCCGGATTATGATATAAAAAGAATATGGTTAAAAGAAAATTCAAATATAATATTAATGTAAAAATTATTTAAAAAATAGAATTCTAATTGACATAACATAAAAACAAATAGTATAATATTAACAAGAGTAAACACTCTATAAAACATTAGGAGGGAATCATAATGACTGAAACAATCAAATTTCGGAAGGAATTTGAAGAAGAAATCGAGAATTTCGATGAAACAGTAAAGGAGGCAATCTATAACGCAACTCAAAAATTTATAGAGATTAAGAATGATAAAAAGAGTTTACGAATTCTATGGTTTATGACAATAGATTCATTTAGAGGGGTAAAAGAATTAGGATTAAACCTTTATGGATGTGAAAGCATTGAGAAAATGCCTAAAATTCCTAGAGAAATCTTAAAGAAATTCCGAGAAGAACTCTTTTATCAAAAGTCAATAAGAGATGATGAGTTTTTAAACATTTGGATTATCCCTGAATGTAAAGATGCATACCAAAATCTTTTGGACACTACAGAAGATACAGTATTATCTGTAAAGGTGTATAATGCTTGCTATAGACTATGTAAGCACTTCCCAAAGGAAGAAGTACAACATACACTATTTTTGTTATCTTGTAAAAACAGTAATACATGTATGTTTGGAGGAATTAGGAGTTTACATTTTGGAAGAGAAGCAACAGAACTGTTAATGCCTTATGTTGATGAAGTTTATCAACTGCTAAAAGCAATGTCAGAGAATTACAGAAAAGATGATGACTTTAAGATTATTCTAGATTCTGTAAAAATTACTGAAACCTTTGAAAGGAAAGAAAAACAAGAAATAACATCTGAAAAAAGTGCTATTGAGAAATTTTCAATATTTAAAAACTTTATTCAAAAGTTAAAAACTTTGTTCAAATAATTCTAAGTGTTATACAATATCACTTTAATCCAAAAGTTGCTAAAAAATTAAATAAAGTGATTCCTAAAAATGAAAAATGATGGATAGATTTATCCATCATTTTTATTGCCCAAAATTAATAAATATGTTAAAATAGATAAGATTAAAGTTAATTTAAAAGAAAGGATGAAATAAAATGATAAAAAAATTAGCAAAGTATGTAAAAGAGTATAAAAAGTCAGCAATTTTAACACCTGTATTTGTAATTTTAGAAGTAATAATGGAAGTAATTATTCCACTATTAATGGCAAAAATAATAGACGTTGGAATTCAAAACGGAGATGTACAGTATATTTTAGAAATGGGAGTATTATTAATTATATCTGCTATTTTATCTTTAACATTTGGAATGTTATCTGGTAGATTTGCAGCAAAAGCATCAGCAGGGTATGCAAAAAATTTAAGAAAAGCAATGTTTTATAAAATTCAAGATTACTCATTTGAAAATATAGATAAATTTTCTACATCAAGTTTAATTACTCGTATGACTACAGATGTAAGTTATGTCCAAATGGCTTTTCAAATGATTATTCGTATATTAGTAAGAGGACCAATTATGATGATATTTGCACTATTAATGGTTTTATCTATTAGTGCAAAAATATCTTTAATATTTTTAGTTGCAATTCCAGTATTGGGATTTATTTTGTTCTTTATTATAAAAAAGGCACATCCTATTTTTGAAAAAGTATTTAAAAAATATGATAAGTTAAATAACGTAGTACAAGAAAATGTATCTGCTATAAGAGTTGTAAAATCTTATGTAAGAGAAGAATATGAAGAACAAAAATTTAAAAAAGTAAATGACCAAGTATATGAAAATTTTAAAAAAGCAGAAAAAATTGTTGCATTTAACAGTCCTGTAATGCAAACTACAATATATACATGTATATTATTAATTTCATGGATAGGAGCAAAATTAATTGTAGGTGGAACAATGCAAACTGGACAATTGTCTAGTATTATTACATATGCATGGCAAATATTAGCAAGTTTAATGATGTTATCTATGGTATTTGTTATGATTATTATATCACAATCATCTGCAGAAAGAATTTTAGAAGTTATAGAAGAAGAGCCAAGTATAAAAAATAAAGAAAAGACAGTAAAAGAAGTAAAGAATGGCTCAATAAAATTTGAAAATGTAAGTTTTGTTTATAGTGATGAAAAAGATGTTAATAAATTTGCCTTAAGAGATATTAATATTGATATAAAAGAAGGGGAAACAGTAGGAATAATTGGAGGAACAGGAAGCTCAAAATCTACTTTGGTAAGCTTAATACCAAGACTTTACGATGCAAGTAAAGGTTCTGTTAAGGTAGGCGGAGTTGATGTTAAAGATTATGATTTATATACATTAAGAGAAGCGGTAGCAATGGTATTACAAAAAAATGTATTATTTTCCGGAACAATTGCAGAAAATTTAAGATGGGGAAAGAAAAACGCAGATCAAGAAGAACTTGAAGAGGTTTGTAAACTAGCACAAGCAGATGGTTTTATAAAAGAATTTCCAAGCAAATATGATACTATGTTAGACCAAGGTGGTACAAATGTATCTGGCGGACAAAAACAAAGAATATGTATTGCAAGAGCTATTTTGAAAAAGCCTAAAATATTAATCCTAGATGATTCAACAAGTGCAGTAGATACTAAAACAGATGCATTTATTAGAAAAGCATTTCGTGAAAAAATACCAAATACTACAAAAATTATAATAGCACAAAGAATATCATCCATTGAAGATGCTGATAAAATAATTGTATTAGATGAAGGAAAAATTAATGGAATAGGTACATCAGAAGAATTACTAAAAACAAACGATATTTATAGAGAAGTATATGAATCTCAGATGAAAGGAGGAAAACAAGATGAAGAATAGAAAAAATAAAAAATCTAAAGTAATAAGTAGATTATTAAAATATGTAGTTAGTGAATACAAATTGCAATTAACTATTGTATTAATAAGTATTATAATAAGCGCATCTGTGGGAGTAATAGGAACACAATTTATAAAATACTTAATAGATGATTTTATTATTCCTTTGATAGGAAACCAAAATCCAAATTTTGGACCATTACTAAATACAATTTTAATTATGGCAGGAATTTATTTGGTTGGTGTTATATGTACATACTTATATAATAGATTAATGATTAATATATCACAAGGCGTTTTAAACAAAATACGTATGCAAATGTTTAAACATATGCAAAAATTACCAATAGGATACTTTGATAGCCATTCACACGGAGAAATTATGAGTACATATACAAATGATGTAGATACATTAAGAGAAGCTTTAAGCCAAAGTATACCAATGGTATTTTCTGCATCTGTGAGTATGATTGCAATATTAATTGCAATGCTTGCTACTAATATCTATTTAACACTAGTTGTAGTTGCAATGGTAATTCTAATGATATTTATTTCTAGATATTTAGGAGGAAATAGTTCACGTTTCTTTATTAAACAACAAGAAGATATAGGAAAAGTAAATGGATATATAGAAGAAATGATGGAAGGACAAAAAGTAGTAAAAGTATTTAATTACGAAGAAGAATCAAAAAAGAGATTTGATGCTCTTAATGAACAATTATGTGATAGTATGACAAAGGCAAATATGTATTCAAATATTTTAATGCCATGTATAATGAATATTGGAAATTTAGGATATGTATTGGTAGCAGTAATAGGTGGTATTTTATCAGTAAATGGAATTTTGACAATTGGAAGTATAGCTGCTTTTTTACAATATGTAAAAGCATTTACAAACCCACTAGGTCAAGTATCACAACAAATGAATTTTATAATTATGGCACTAGCAGGAGCAGAAAGAATATTTGAACTTATAGATCAAGAAGAAGAAATAGATGAAGGATATGTTACTTTAGTAAATGCAAAAATAGAAGATGGAAAGATTATAGAAACTAAAGAAAGAACAGGAATATGGGCATGGAAACATCCACATAAAGATGGTAGAATAACTTATACAAGACTTAGAGGACAAGTAGAATTTGAAGATGTTCAATTTGGTTATAAAGAAAATAAAAGAATATTGCATGATATAACACTTTCAGCAAAAGAAGGACAAAAGATATCTTTTGTAGGAGCAACAGGAGCTGGCAAAACAACTATAACTAATTTAATTAATAGATTTTATGATATACAAGAAGGAAAAATAAGATATGATAGAATAAATATAAGAAAAATAAAGAAAAGCGATTTAAGACAGTCTTTAGGTATGGTATTACAAGATACAAGTTTGTTTACAGGAACAATTAAAGATAATATTCGTTATGGAAAATTAGACGCTACAGATGAAGAAATATATGAAGCAGCAAAATTATCAAATGCTGACCAATTTATCAAACACTTAGCACATGGATATGATACAGTTATAACAGGAAATGGTGAAGGACTATCACAAGGACAAAGACAGTTACTATCTATTGCAAGAGCTGCATTAAATAATCCACCAGTACTAATTTTAGACGAAGCAACATCAAGTATAGATACTAGAACAGAAAAAATAGTACAAGAGGGAATGGATAAATTAATGAAAGGAAGAACAGTGTTTGTAATAGCACATAGACTTTCAACAATAAAAAACTCAGACTTAATAATGGTATTAGACCATGGTAGAATAATAGAAAGAGGAAACCATGAAGAACTAATAGCAAAAAAAGGAACATACTATGGATTATATACAGGAGCTATTGAAATAGATTAATTTCAATAGGGACGTTGCTTTTTGACAGTAGATTAAAATTAGAAAATAATTTAAAAGAGGTATAAAAATGAAATTATTATTTGCAACAAATAATCCAGCAAAAGTAAAGAAATTTGCAGAAGGATTAAAACAAAAAGGAATAGAATTAATATCATTAAAAGACATAGATATAAAAATACCAATAGAAGAAAATGGCAAAAATGCCATAGAAAATGCTCATATAAAAGCTAAAGCATATTATGACGTGACTAAAATTCCAACCATAGGAATGGATAATAACTTGTTTATAGAAAATCTTTCACAAGAAAAACAGCCAGGAACTCATGTAAAAAGAATAAATGGAAAAGAATTAAATGACGAAGAAATTATCGAGTATTATACTAACATGGTAAAGGAAAAAGGGGAAAAATTAATAGCAAAATGGGTATACGGACTAGTGATATATAACGAAACAGGTTCAAAGGAATATACATGGAGTAAAGGACCATACTATTTTATAGATAAACCAAGTAAACAAAGAAATCCTGGTTATCCGCTAGATTCAATTAGTATTGTACCAGAATATAATAAATATTTGGTAGAATTAACAAAAGAAGAAAAAGACAATTTACCAGATAATATAGATGAGATTATAGAATTTATTGTAAATAATGTGGAAGTTAAATAGAAATAATCTAAAAATACTTACCACATAAAAATTTAAGTTTCGGTTTTTTGCAAAAATAATTTTATTAAAATGATAGAATTG
>CAUWGC010000018.1:0-34114 GCA_963558405.1 uncultured Clostridia bacterium | reverse complement strand
CATTTGCTAGACCAAAGAAACCAGAAGGTGTAGAGAGAAAATCTGCCTACATTGTAGATATTAGAACAATTCAAGAAATATTAGGACATGTTCAAATTGATACTACAGAAATATATACACACTTGCATGACCAGGAAGTTATGGATGCAATGTTAGATCATCCTTTATCACAATTTAAAATGGCAAATGCAGAGGCATTTTGTGCTTAATTTATAGTAAAGGAGCTGATATATAATGATAGATTATGAAAAGAAATTTGATACAAACAATATTCATTCTGTTGAATTGAATTTATTAGATGGACAAGTTGAAATAATTTTGAGAGCTTTAGAATTATATGGCTATAATCTTGAATATATGCTTAATGGTAGTGATGCAACAGATGAATTAAGACAAGAAAAGATAGCAATGTTGAAATATACTTATGAGCAAGTATTAGCAACACAAGCTGAACAAGTAGATTCAAAAGCCAATAATCTTGATAATTTGAGTAGTTTAGGCAAATTATTAAGTAAAAATTTTGGTCAAATTCAGCCAAACAAGAACTTAAAGGTCATATAGATATTTTTAATATATGTATCAAAATAAGTAGGGAATAGGGGAATAGGCTATTTTAGAGCGAATTAAATAAAATAGAAATTTTAAAATAACTTTTTAAAATGAAAATAAAATTTAAAGATATTTTTTTAATCATTTTAAAATGAATTAAAATAAAAATATTAAAAGTAAAAAATAAAATTTTAAATTTAAAATTACAAAAATTTTTTATAATTAGATTTTAAACAATTAAATTTTTAAAATTTTGTGCAAAGTTAATTTTAAATATAAATTTTTTAAAACGAACATTTGTCTAAAATGTTTTTAAATAAATTTTTTATTATAAATTTATAAAATCATTGTGTATAATAATTATATAAATTTAGATTACTAATCAATAATATAATTTCATATTATAGACGCATTAAAATCGATTTTAAGACATTTTAATATTTTATCTAACAAGTTATTATATATTTTAAATTAGATGTGTAAGTTTAAAAAACTAGTCTTTATATATAAAATTAAGTATAAATGCTGATTTTTAGGCATCTATTAAAAATGCTGAAAAATGGCTAAAAAAGTGACGCACGAGAATCGATTTTAAGCCGTTTTTATTAAAAGGTAATATAACTTGTTGTCTAAAAAATCAAGCAAAATACTTAAAATTAAGGTTTTAGGAAATTTTGATAAAATAATCTAAAGTTATATAAAATTTTTTTTAAATGTAGTTACAATAATGAAAAAAAATCAAACCAGGAATAATATAAAAAAAATGAAGCTCCAGAATCAATTTTAAGAGCTTTTTATAATGTTGTAATAATAGGCTGAAATAGGCTTCGCTAAAAGAATAGCGAGATTTTGGAGGGAGGACCATTTTGCATGGTTTTATATTTTACTCCTATTCCTTTTTGCACAAAACTTTGATAATAGTAACCCCCCTATGATATCACTTTTCATATTCCACATGCAATAACAATTGTAGAAGATACAGAAAAGTTTGATGTAAAGAAATACGGAGAGGAACTTGAAGTAGATAAAACTTTTATTTAATATAGAAAAAATAGCAGAAAAATTAAAATTTCCAATGTTTGTTAAACCATCAAATTCTGGATCTTCTGTAGGGGTAAAAAAGGCAACTAATAAAGAAGAATTAAAAATGGCAATAGAAAATGCAGGACAATATGATAGCAAAATTTTAGTTGAACAAGGTGTTAATGCTAGAGAATTAGAATGTGCAATTTTAGATGAAAAAGAGATTAAAGTATCAACTGTTGGTGAAATATTATCAGCAGAAGAATCTAATACAATGCCAGGTTTTACAAAAATAAGTATGTATCCTAAGTTGTTTGAAGCTGTTAGAATTACATATACAGAATTACTAGATAAATTAATTAAAAACACAAAATAACTTTTAGTTGTTTTGTGTTTTTTATAATGGGTTTACTTCAAATCTTATCTCAAAATCAGTAAAGTCATTTAATTTGTCATTTTCTAAGCAATCAATATAATTAGATAATTGTTCTTGGGATTTACAAGCAGCAATTATAGCGGGATTTAATTTGTCATAAAACATCATGTCAATTCCGTATCTTAAACTTTCTAAAAATGGTTTTGCTTCTCTATCTCTACTTAAAGAATATGCTTCTCTGAATCTTGAAAAAGCAGGATGAGAGATATAATAAGCTAAAGGTAAAACAAATTCTTTTTTTATAACATCATCAGTTGATGAATAGGCATCAGGAAATTGCTCTAAATAATCTTCTAATTCCTTTAATGTATATGGTAAAAATACTTGCTGTTCTTTTTCAGAAATTAATAAGATTTTATTATCTTGCTTTTCTATATTTTCTAACATTAAGAAACTCCTTTCAAATATATTTAATAACATAATAACACAAAATAGCAGTAAAAACCATTACAGGAATATTTTAATTTTGTTACAAGTTTAAAACAATGTAATACAAATGCAAAGAAAATGTAATGCTATTGTAAAGTAATATACATATAAATATGTTATAATATAAATGATTTTAATATTAGGAGGGATTTTTTGATGAAAAAGCAAAAAAGAAACTTTTTGTTGGTAGCTTTAATAGTAATATTATTAGCAATAGCTGTTGGATATGCAGCATTTTCTGCAAACATAACAATTTCTGGAACAGCAACTGCATCAGGAACATGGGATGTTAAATTCTTATCAGCAAGTGTTGATACATCATCACATGGTACTGCTAATGTTACAGGTAACAAAAATGATACATTATCAGTTGATGTAACATTAGGTTACCCAGGGGATGGTTGTACAGTAACTGCAAATATTAAAAACGCTGGTACTGTACCTGCTAAATTAACAGGATTCACATTAACTGATGATCAAGGAAAAGAATTTTCAAATTCTGAAATTGAAATTACAACACCAACTATTGCAACAGATGGTTTAGAAGTTATAGCAGCAGGAGGAACATGCCCAGTGACATTTGGAATTAAATGGAAAAAAGACTCAACAACAACAACAACAACAGCTAAGTTCAAAATAAACTTTACATATGAACAAGCAACAAATGAAGTTACTGTAACACCAACTCACGGAGTACATACAAAATAAATAAAGTGAATAAAGGATAATATTTCATATTATCCTTTAATCAGACTTTTTAGAGGAAAAATATGCAAAAATCAAAAAATATAACAATAGCAATAATTATTTTGATGCTTATATATGGATTATTAGCAAATTTAAAACTTGTGTTTAATATAAATGCTATATATTTATATATTATCAATCCTTTATTTTGGATTACATTAGCTGTATTTTTAAAAATTGCTATTGGAAAATCTTATCAAAAATCAAGAATTAAGAAAGAAGTTATTCAATATATCTTAATAGCAGTTATTATATATATATTAACATATATGATATCAGGACTATTTATTACTTTTGGAAACAATCCATATTTTACAACAGTTAAAGGCTTTTTAATAAATTTATGGATGTTTGGGACTGTAATAATTTCTAAAGAATATATAAGATATAGATTAATCAACAATGTTTATGAAAATGATAAAAAAGAAATAGCTATATTAGTATCATTAATATATATAATTATTGAAATAGGATTAAACAAATATGTAAATACAAAAATAACTTTATTATTTGCATTAAAAGATATATGTCAAAATCTTATACCATTGATTGCTAAAAATGTTTTATATTCATATATATCAATGAAATCTGATTGGAAGCCAGCAAGTATATATGAATTATTTACAAAATTATATTTATGGCTATCTCCGATATTACCAAATGCACCATGGATTATGGTTGCAATAATTGAAACAACGATTCCAACAATACTATTTTTCTATATCAGATATGCTAATAGCAAAAATAGTGAAATAAAATCAAGACAGGAAATTGAAAATGTAAATCCGAAAAATTCGATTCCGCTAGTTGTTTTAGTAATATTGGTAATATGGTTTACAATAGGAGTATTTCCTATAAAGCCAATAGCAATAGCTTCAGGGAGTATGGAAAAAGAATTATATGTAGGGGATGTTGTAATAGTAAAAAAGTGTAATGCAAATGATATTGACAATGGAGACATTATACAATACCAAATGAAAGGATATACAGTTATACATAGAGTAATTGAGAAAAAGCAAAAAAATGGAGAATATTATTTTACAACAAAAGGAGATAATAATCCTTCAGAAGACAAAGAGAGTGTTAAAGAAGAACAAGTGCTAGGAAAAGTTATTTTTAAGGTAAAATATTTAGGATATCCAGCTATTTGGCTAAATATAATACAATCAAACGAGCAGGTAGAAGTTGATACAGGAAAATAGTATATAGTTAAAGGAGGGGGAATATGAGGACTAGACAAAAAGTTAAAATACGTAAATCTACTAGATATTTTTATATAATATGTATTATGTCATTAATTATAGTTTTGTCTAGTAGTCTTATTCAAAACTTATTAAAAAATAATACTATTAAAAAAAAAGAGGAAATTTATTCATATACTAATGAATTTAATTATAATTATGATGTTAATTTAATTAATAATAAATATATAGATCAAAAAACGTTACAGATGAATGAAGTATATGTTACAGACTTAATTGATAATATACATTTGAATATTAATTATGATTATATAGGAAACAAAGCTTCTGATTTGGAATATGATTATAAAATATTAGGAAAGCTTCAGGCCGTATATACAAAAGATGGAGAGGAACAGAAGGTTTGGGATAAAGAGGAAGTTTTATTTGATAGTGAAACACAAAAACAAATGTCAGATAAAATTTCAATTCAAGAGCCAATAGAACTAAATTTAAAAGATAAAAACAAATTAGTAACAGATTTTGAACAAGAAATGAACATGACATTAAAAACTACGTATATGATAATATTGCAGGTTGATGTCAAAACAGAAATTGATGATGAGCCTGTAGTAAATCAATATACATCAGCAGTTTCAATTGACTTAGGCGAAAAAACGACACAGATAAAAGGCGAAAATAATAAAGATGAGACATCATATGTAACAAAAACAAAAGAAGAAAATGAAAATATCAATATTGTAGCAATTAGTTTAGATACAATACTAATTATAATTTTAGTAATTGGATTGAAATATATTACTAGAAATACGGTTGCAATAAATAAAATAAAGAATAATTATAGAAAAGAATTAAATAGAATGTTAAGATTGTGCCAAGATAAGATAGTAAAAATTAAAGATAAAGTAGACATTAAACAAGAAAATATTGTTGATGTTAAAGACTTTGGAGAGATTATAAAAGTATCTGAGGAACTATTTAAACCAATTTTATATTGGGAATCAAAAGAAAGCACAGAAGCTTGGTTTAGCGTTATGAGTAATGAGATAACATATAGATTTATATTTAGAAATAATGGTTAGAGGAGATAATATGCGAAAAAAATACAAAATCAAGAGAAAACATTATATTTCAGTAAGTCTTGTATTGATTGTAATAATATTGCTTTTTATGACTATGGGAACAGGATATTCTTTATGGTCTTCAAAGTTATATATTAATGGTACAGTAACATCAGATTATAAAGAACCTAAACTAGAGAATTTAGATATAGTTGCTCAGAGTAATGATAAATTAATTACAGTTAAAGATAGTTATTTCATAAATGCTTTTTCTGTTGGAAATACTTCAAAATTTGATGATGATACATTTGGAGTAAATGGAAAAGTAAATATATCAGCAATCGCATTGACAAAAAGAACTTTAACGGTAACAATGAAATTTATTAATAATAATGATATTGCATTAACAGATGGAGTAATCGAAAACCTAGAAAATAGTAAAGACTTAACTCTAAAATCAGCTTCAGTAACTCAAACTGTTCAAAGCAAAGAAACCTCGACGGTGACAGTAGAAATTAGTGAGATTGCGGGTAGTTCAAGGGGTGCTAATTTAAAATATAGAATTTGTTATAAAATAAATGGTGTTAGAAGATATATGTATTTAATTATTAATATGTAGATTGTGACAGAAAGGTGAAAAAATATATTTTTTAGAGAAGATGTAGAGATTGCAAGGTGATGGTACATCACATGAATGATAATTCAATGTTTTCTAGTTTAGTAAATTATAAGAACTATAGTTATTATAAAAATCATAAGTATATATACTTTTATACTTTAAGAGATGGACAAACAATAGAAAGTACTTATGAAATAGTAATTGCATTTAAAACAATAGCCTATTCTGATAAAGGTATAACTATTGATAATAGAGCAATTACAGAAGATGAGATTAAGAAGGTATTGGTATACAAAGATAGAATAAGATAAAAACTTTATGACACAGACCATCATTGGTTTGTGTCGTAATTTCTTTTTGCAAATTTTGTCTAAACCAAAGACAAAACCTCAAAAACCTTTAAAATGACGGCTTGTGAGAATCGGTTCTAAGCGTTTTTTATAAATTAGACATATAGTTTGTTTTCTGTAAAATACGGCAAATATAGAGAAATAGGCATTTTGAAGATTTTTGGAAAATTTATATAAAATATAATATGAAATAAAAATTATTAAGTAATAAAATTAAATTTTAAATAGAAAAATTATTTAGATGTAAAATTATAAGGATAAATTATAAAACTGATTTAAAATTGATTTTAGAAATAAATATCTGGGACTAGACTAACATTATTACAAGTAATAAATTATAAAGTAATAATGTTAGTCAAACGATAGCTAATAAATAGCTAGTAAAGCCGTTAAGGCTAGTAGTTACAAGAACTTGTGGGTAGGACCTTGATAAGGGTTCTATTATTTTACTCCTATTCCTTTTTGCACAAAACTTTGATGCCGCGACAGTTTTTTATATAATCATTTGATATCATAAAATTATTTGTATTATACATTAAAAAATAGCATATAATATTATATATAATAATTTTAGAAAATTATTTTGTACTAGTTGACAATTCAAATAATATAAGATGCTATAATTATTATATAAATAAATACTGCCTACTAGGAGGCAAAGAGTAAAATACCCTAGACAATCGATTAATCAGCCACCCAGTTGGCAAAGAGAAAATACACTGGTGAATAAATTTGGGAGTCTTTGTACTCCCTTTTTATTATATAAGGAGTAAGATGGAAATTATAGAAGGAAAATTATATTTTATAAAAGATAAATTTATTGAAAAGTATAATCCAAAATATCATTTAATGTAAAATAAAGAAACTGGTACAAAAAGGCCAACTTATTTTTGTTTTAGAGATAAAATTGATAAAAATATATTGTGGTTCGTGCCTATGTCTTCTAAATATGATAAATATTTAAAATTATATAATGATATCAAATCTAAAAAAGGAATAGAGCCAAATAACTTTGTGTTTGCAAGAAATTTAGCTGGAAAAAAAGCCGTTTTTTTAATTCAAAATATGTTTCCTACGTTAGAAAAATACATAGAACAAGAATATAAAAAAGCAGGAATATCAATTAAAGTTCCTAAAGCAGTAAAAGAAGAAATAAATAAAAAAACTAGAGATATTTTTGCACTTACAAATAGAGGAGTTATAGCTACATTTACTAATTTACCTGAATTTATAAATGATATTAAGAATGAATATAAGAAATGAAAGAAAACGAGGCGGTAGATAATGAAAGAATTGTTAAAAGTAATATCTAAAAAATTATTGTTATGGTCTATTGTTTTTAACACAATATATTCTATAGCAGATTATGGTGAAGCTTTTGCGTTATCATATTTTGGTACTAGCCCTTTAACACTAGATAAAATAATAAAACTTACTGTTGCAGTTGTAATTGCCTATTTAATAATGCTAATTACAAGTAAAATAGCATCATATATAGATAACGTTAATGAAGTATAATGTAAAATATGCAGATTTAATTGGATTATATATAGATCCTGATTTTCAAGAAAAAGGAATAGGTAGTAGCTTTAAGAGAATGTTTGAAGAATGGGCAATAAAAAATGGCGCAACTAGATATGTGATTGGAGTATTAAAAGACAATCATAAAGCAAGAACTATATATGAAAAATGGGGTGGTAAATTATCAACTTATGAAGAGGATGTTTATAAATTAGGTGTTGCTTATAAAGAAGTATTTTATACATATGATTTATTTGGTGATATAAAATAAAAAAATGAAAATTTTAATTTTGCATATAGAGTGTATGCAATTATATATAATGAAGATGAAACAAAAATTCTTTTATTTTATGGAGATGACATGGATTTCTATATGTTACCTGGTGGAAAGGTTAAGGAATAAGAAAAAAGCATAGATGCAATTAAATATGAGTGAAAATTCATCATTTCAAGAATTTTATAAAGTTTTTTTAGAAGTAATAAAATTGAAACTTGATTATAAAGTTCCGTATACAAAATTATTTATACATAAGTTACTTGAGACTTCTACAATGCCCAAAGAAGA
This sequence comes from uncultured Clostridia bacterium, assembly GCA_963558405.1. Taxonomy (GTDB): domain Bacteria; phylum Bacillota; class Clostridia; order TANB77; family CAG-508; genus CAKNOI01. Next base: position 25,612 of record CAUWGC010000018.1, on the reverse strand, counting down.
TTCTTTGGAGATTAAACAATATTTTTTGAGATAAAATCCTGATATGCTAGCAGAAATTAAATGTGAATTAATTGAGTAATTGAAATGGAAAAGCCGATTTATAACTAATTTGGCTTTTTTTATTAATTTGAATAAAATTGAGTAGAGTAGGGAAGGATAGCCATTTTTTAATGTTATAGATTTATATTTAATATAATAAAAAAGACTTAGAAAAATTTTGTGCAAAGTTTTACAAAATAAAATTTATTTAATATTTATAATTAAAAGTTTTTTAAATTGAAAAATAAAATTAAAAAATATTGCATTTGAAATTTTCAAATTTTAAAAATTGTAAATTAAAAATTTTAAATTTATATAATTTTTAAAGCGAACATTTGTTAATTGCAAATTTCAATGTTTGGTTTTTAATTTATATTGTATTTTAATTATTATAATTTAAACTTGCAAAAATCAAATTTAAGCCATTTACAAATTATTCATCTAAACATTAAATTTAGATTTATTTGAGTTGTTTATGAAAATTTCAGTTATATATATGCAATTTTTATAATTATCTGCAGATGCTAAAGTAATCTCTAAAAGATTTAAAATAATGGCTTACGAGAATCGATTTTAAGCCATTTTTATACTTAAGCCATATAACTTGTTGTTTAGTATTTTAGCAAAATATTGATAATTCTGGGTTTGAGAGATTTTAGATAAAAAATAACCAAATTTTTTATACTTATATAAATATATAAAAAACTGAAAAAATACCTAAAAAAACGACGCACGAGAATCGATTTTAAGGCGTTTTTATTTTAAAGACATATAGTTTGTTGTTGCAAAAATACGGCAAATATAGTGATTTGAAGATTTTAGAGATTTTTGTAAAATTTTAATATAAGAAATAATTTGAATATAAAATTATAAAGGATAAATTATAAAATCAGTTAAGATTCAATTATGAATTGAAATAAGATAAAAAATCTGGAACAAGACTAACATTATTACAATATTAAATATATAAAGTAATAACATTAGTCAAACGATATTTGATAGCAAGCTATAAGAGGGTTGTAGGTAAAGTGGTTGTAAGGCATTAAATGGTATGCCTATATATTTTACTCCTATATCTTATTGCGCAAAACTTTGATTTTGTGCAATGTTTATTATTTCTTTTTTTGCACTTTTACATACCTATACCTACCTCTCTTCTGCTATCTTTTGATATGTTAAAGTGAATTTAATTTTATAAAAAAACCTCGCTTTGACAATTCTATCTTTTTACTTATTTTATAAAATTGTCACTTTTGACTTTATTTCTTTCTTGTGTTATACTCTTATTATGTGTGGAAAAATCTGAGCTGGGTCTCGTTTGGGACGTTGAGTTAGGGATCTGTTGATCATTAGCTACCCTGGCGGGTTTCTTCCACACATATACTTTTGACATTATTTATTTAATGTGATATAATTTCTATGAACCTAAGCCACCTACCGTCTTGGACGTTATACTAGGAGTCTTATGACTATTAGTTAAAGTGGCAGGTTCTTTTTTATGTCTTTAGTATAAAACTATAAAGATTAAGAAAGAATCCTTAATCTTTATAGTTCTTTAAAAGTTCTTCCATTTTATCAATAAATTCTTCATTGTTTTTTGTTTCTATCATTTGGTTTATTAATTGTTCAGTTATTTCTGAAACTTGCATACTATTCATTGCTTTTCTTAATGCAAATACAGTTTCTAATTCTTTCTGACTTAATAATAAATCTTCTCTTCTTGTTCCAGATTTATTTATATCAATAGCAGGAAAAATTCGTTTTTCAGATAGTTTTCTGTCTAAATGAACTTCCATATTACCTGTTCCTTTGAATTCTTCAAATATGACATCATCCATTCTACTTCCGGTTTCAATTAGAGCAGATGCTAAAATTGTAAGGCTTCCCCCATTTTCTATGTTTCTAGCAGCTCCAAAGAATTTTTTAGGTTTATGTAATGCACTTGGATCTAAACCACCAGAAAGTGTTTTTCCAGAAGATGGAATAACCAAATTGTATGCTCTAGCAAGTCTTGTTATGCTATCTAAAAGAATAACAACATCTTTTCCTTGTTCGGTTAATCTTTTTGCTCTTTCTAATACCATTTCTGCAACTTTAACATGATGATCTGGTACTTCATCAAAAGTAGAATAAATTACATCTCCTTTAATAGAACGTTTCATGTCTGTTACTTCTTCTGGTCTTTCATCTATAAGTAATACTATTAATTCTACTTCTGGATTATTAATAGCAATACTGTTAGCTATCTTTTTTATAAGTGTGGTTTTTCCAACCTTAGGAGGAGCAACAATCATTCCTCTTTGTCCTTTTCCTACAGGTGAAATTAAGTCAATTATTCTCATTGCATATTCATTTGGATTCTCAGTTTCTAGTTTTAGTCTTTCAGTAGGATAAATAGGAACAAGATCATCAAATTTTTTTCTTCTAAAAGCTTTTTCTGGTTGTTCTCCATTGACTTCTCCTACAAAAATTAATGCTGGAAATTTTTCTCCTTCTTTTGGATTTCTTGAAATTCCCTTTATTTTATCTCCAGTATCTAGTTTAAATCTTCTTATTTGCACTGGTGAAATATAAACATCTTTTGGGCTAGGTAAATAATTATCTCCTCTTAAGAATCCATATCCATCAGGTAAAACCTCTAAAATCCCTTCAATAATTTGATCTTCTGTATTAGTAACTTTATATATGCCTTGAGGTGCATATACTTTTGGTCCCTCTTCTAGAACATTTGGACTTTTTGATATATTTTCTGATTCTTCAGCTGGTTGTTCATAGTTAATTTTATCTTTTTCTATTAAAATTTCAATTAATTCATCTTTTTTTAATTTAGTAACATTTTTTAATCCTTTTTCTTTTGCTAGTTGGCGTAATTCTACTAATGTCATTTTTTCTATATCCATATTTTTCCTCCTTGCATATAACAAAATTGAAATATTTTATTATAATTATATAAATAATTTTACGGGATTTGAAAGAAGTTAATTTTTAAGAATAAAATAAATGATAACTCAAAAATTTATAATATAAAAACAAAATTTTTCTGTATTGTAAAATAGAAACCTTAAATGATATTTAAGGTTTGTTCTTATTTACATACATCTACATATTTTCTTTCATTTGGAAGATACATATCTAGCTTTTCTCTAGCTGTTTCTTCGATATATTCTAATGAATTTACATTATCTTTAACAGAAAGTAATTCTGAATTTTTTTCTTTTTCCTCTTGTATTTTTTCTTCATATGATAATTGTTGAGTTTTATATGAAGATAACATTTTTTGTTGATTTATAATTGTAAGAATAACATATAAAACAGAAACTAAAATTAATAAATTTTTATAAACTTTTTTCATAAGTAATATCGCTCCAAATTTCAAATTATACATATATATATTTCTACATTATATGCTAAAATCCTTCTTTTGTTTGTATATTTTTTTGTTTTTTTTACCAAATAAATGAATAATATTTTTAAAAATATTCATAATATTTTTTCTTATGTTTATATAAATAAAAGATATTGGTTTTAATATAAGTTTTCTAAGAAACAATAAAACACACTTAAATGGATAAAAAATAATAGAAATACATTTTTTTAATATGTTAATTATTTTTACGTTAATATAAATAAATAATTTGCTAAATATGTGAAGATAAAAAATTATTCCTAAAGTAATTCCTAAAAATAAATAAAAACGTAATTCTCCGTTATTATATTTAAATATTGAATATAATACTAAATAGCCTGTTAAAATCCAAAATACTATATCTTCAAAATAGGTAAGCCAATCTGGTGTTTTAAATGACTTTCTAAAAATTCTAAATATGTCAAATAAAACACCTGTTACTATACCAGTTAAGACAAAAATAGTAAAAACATACAATTGATTAGTACTATCCATTATTTATTTTCATCACCTATCTTTATTTAAAAATTTTACCTAAAAGACTACTTCCTTTTTTTTCAATTTCTTTTTCACTATAAGATAAACTATAAACTTCGCCCTCTACAACAACTTCTGAAGTGTCTATACTTAATTTATTTATTCTAAGTTCTTCCCCTTTTACTGTTAACAATCCTAATTCTGTTTCAACAATAATAATTTGATCATCAAAACTAAGAACATCAAGTACTCCAGAAATACTTAATCTATTTCTATTTTCTAGTATTAGATTTTGAATTATACTTCCTGCCATGTTATTATTTTTCTTTTCTTCTAAAGTCATTTTATCTCTCCTCTCTTTATTTCTTAAATTATTATATTCAAGTCTTGTCTTTTTTAGAACTAAAAAAGAATCTAAGTTTTCTTAGATTCTTATAAAATTTATTGTATTAAATTTTTATGCAGTTTTTCTAAAATTGTATCTGGTAATTTTCCCTTAACTAATACTGCAATTTTAGATTCATTTACTTCCATAAAAACAATTTCATTAAAATCTTCTGAAAGTAAATTCATAGTTTCTTTTAAAATATTATTATCATTTAAAATTCCAAAACCTATAACTGCAATCCTAGTAACTTCTGTACAAGAAAATTTTATATCTGGATAATTATTTTTAATTAAATCTCTTAATTTTTCCAAATTATCTTTTTTTATTGTAAAAGAAAAATCCTTGCTACTATTAATATTACTTATTGTATTTTGTATAATAATTCCATTTAAAACACAAAGATTAATAATTTTATATATAACATTTGAATTTTGGATATTTACAAGTATAATATTATCATTTTTTACAATACTTTTAATACTTGTGTCTTCTATTTTTTCCTGAACCGTTGTTCCTTCTTCATTATTAAAAGTAGATTTAGCTATTATAGGAATATGAAATTTTTTCCCAACTTCAATACAACGGTTATGCAGTACTTTAGCCCCTTCACTTGATATATCTAACATTTCTTCATATGATATATTTTCTAATTTTTTTGTATTAGTTACTTTATGAGGGTCAGCACTGTAAATACCATCCACATCAGAAAATATGTAACATTTGTCTGCCGAAAGAGCTGCAGCAACAGCAACTGCTGATGTATCTGAGCCTCCTCTTCCAAGTGTTGTAATATCTAAATTGTCATTTATTCCTTGAAAACCGGCTATAATAACAATTTTGTTATTTTCTAATTCCTTTTTTATACGGTTAGTATCTATAAAATCAACTTTTGAATCTTGATATTTACCTGTTGTATGAATTCCGGCTTGCCAACCTGTTAATGAAACGGTTTTATAACCTAATTTATTTAATAAAATACTAATTTTGGACATTGACATTTGCTCTCCAGCACTTAACAATACGTCCATTTCTCTTTCGTCTGGAATATCTGATAACTCTTTTGCTTCGCTTATCAATTTATCTGTTGTTTTTCCTTGAGCTGATATTATAACAACTACATTATTATTTCTCTCATAAAAATCAATAATTTTGTTTGCAACAATATTTAACTTTATATTGTCTGCACAAGAACTTCCTCCAAATTTTAATACTACTGTTGATTTCATGGTATATAACCACCTTTTTAAATTATATAAACTAAATTTAATTATAAATTTAGTTATATTACATTTTTATTTATGTTTTACTTCATTCTGTAAATAACTTATCATAAATCCATTTAATTCACCATTCATAACAGATTCTATATTTCCAACTTCGTACCCTGTTCTATGATCTTTTACTAATGTATATGGACAAAAAATATATGAACGTATCTGACTTCCCCAAGCTATTTCTCTTTGATCACCTTTTAAATCTTCAATTTTTTCCTTATGTTCTTTTTCTTTTAAATCTAATAGTTTAGATTTAAGCATGCGCATTGCTGTTTCTCTATTTTGTATTTGTGACCTCTCTGTTTGACAAGCTACAACAATATTTGTTGGAATATGTGTAATACGAACTGCAGAAGAAGTCTTATTAATATGTTGTCCTCCCGCACCAGAAGCTCTATATGTATCAATTCTTAAATCATCTGGATTAATTTCTATATTTGTATCTTCTGTTATCTCAGGCAATACTTCCACTGAAGCAAAAGATGTGTGTCTTCTTCCTCCTGCATCAAATGGAGATATACGTACTAATCTATGTACCCCCATCTCCCCTTTCAAATATCCATAAGCAAACTCTCCTTCAATAACAAAAGTTACACTTTTTAATCCAGCTTCTTCTCCTTCTAAATAATCAATTTCTTTTATTGTGTATTCATTTGAATTAGCCCATCTTGCGTACATACGATATAACATTTCTGCCCAGTCTTGTGCTTCAGTTCCACCTGCTCCTGGATGAAGAGAAATAATTGCATTATTACTATCATATTTTCCAGAAAAAAGAGTAGAAATTTCTAATGTCTCTATTCTTTTTTCTAGATTTTCAGTATTTGAAATTACTTCTTTTGACATTTCTTCATCAGTTTCTTTTAATAATAGTGAATTCATTTCTTGGATTACTTGATAATCAGATTGTACTAAAGTATATGATTCTATTTTTGATTTCATTCTTTTTATTTTAGCCAAAATTTGACTAGAATAAGAAGGATTATTCCAAAAGTCAGTTTCTAAAGTTTTATTTTCTAATTCTTCTAAATCTTTTTTTTGCTTAGGAATGTCAAAGAGACTCACCTATCTTTATAATTCTATCTTTTAACTCTTCTAACTTAATTTTGTTTTGTTCTAAATCAATAATAAAAATCACAACCTTTCTAATTTTAAATATGCTAATCTTTTAAATCCTTCATCCAGTCTTTTCCATCTACAATTCTTGCAGTTAACATTGATGTTGTCATATCTCCAACTACATTTAACATTGTTGCTGGTGGATCTATAATTGTTGCTATAATTGTAAGTATAGGTAACGCTGCAACAGGATATCCCATCATTGTAAGAATCATCATTTCTGAAATAGTTCCTCCACCAATAGGAACAGCTGTAATTAATAAATTAGCAATCAATGCTACTAATAATACCTGCATAATTCCACCAAATGATGCAACATTAGTTCCGAATAAGCAAACTAAAAACATAATCTTAAATACAGAACCTATAATAGAACCATCTTTATGAAAACTTGTTCCAAGAGGAATTACAGTTTCTGCTATATCATTTGGAACACCCATTTTTTTAGAACTTTCTACATTAATTGGAATTGATGCAGCACTAGAACATGTGGCAAGTGCTGTTATTGTTGATGGTAAAGCATTTTGCCAAAATACTTTGACTGCCTTTTTTCCACCTGCTAGCCATGCGTAAAATGTGTACATAATAAAATAAAAAGCAACTGCTATTAAAATATAATATATAAAAGTTTTTGCATAACCAAATGCAATGTTTGCTCCAAATGTTCCAACAAGTGATGCAAAATAACATCCTAATCCTATTGGTGCATAATACATAATTATATTAATAAATTTCATTATAATTTCGTTTGCTGAAATAAGAAAATCTTGTACTGGCTTTGCTTTTTCTTTTGCCATATTCATTGCAACACCAAACATTATGGAAAATACAATAAGTGCAATTAAATTTTCTTTTGATAATAATTTTTGAAAATCATTTACGGTTAATGCACTAACAGTTCTATCTAATATAGTTATGTCTTCTTGTTCTTCTGTTACAGTTTCTTCAGTACTTAAACTATCTAAAATTTTATTACCATCTTCAGTATCTACTAATTTAACAAAGTATGTACTTAAAAATCCAATCAGTACAGCTATAATAGATGTAAAAAGAAAAACAAAAATTATAGTAGTCATTATTTTTCCTAATCTTTTTGGTGTACTCATTTTAGAAATAGAAATTGAAATTGTTAAAAAAATAAGTGGTACAATAATAACAAGCATTAAATTTAAGAATAAATCGCCAAAAGGTGCTAATACTCCTGCTTTTTCTCCAAAAATCATACCTACTATTGCTCCAATAACAATAGCTACTAATAAGATAACAGTTTGTTTATAATTTTTAAAAAAGTCTTTCATGGTTAAAACCTCCTTGATATATTAATATGACATTCTTAATGGATTTATATATTTTAAAAATGTCTCAATTTTTTTCTAGATTTTCCCCTCCCTTTTATATCTTACGGTAGCCTTACAATAGTAAGATCTAAACTATTCTTTAGATAATTTATAAATATAAATTATTTTATATATTATACATAAACATATAAAATATTACAAGAAAAACTTTAATTTTATTTAGTATAATTTGCATTGTAAATTTGAAATTACTTAATTTACATAAAATAATATTGCTAATAACTCTTATATATGTTATAATTAAAATGATATTTAATATCATTACAACGCCAAAAATTATAGGAGGATTTAAAAATGCTTAGATATATTTTACGGATGATTCCATACAACAACGATTTCTCTTGTAAAGTTATAAGAGAGTTTTGTTCTAAACAACATTTAAGAAAAAAGGTAAGTTACAACCCGGCATTAGATTGTTTTGAAATATCCTATGCTGACATTTCAAAATATTTAAACCTCACTTTTCCGCAAAATGCGGAAAGAATAAAATCAAAATCTCCATGTCAGATATACTTGGAACCTGTATATTGGCAAATGGATGATGAAGCTCAAAAATTTATGTTTTGGCACAAATAAATAATTTTCCCCCTGCTTTGGCGTTGAGCAGGGGGATTTAAAATATTTAATTGTTTTTTCCACAGCAATTCTTATATTTTTTGCCACTTCCGGCAAATACAAGGATCATTTCTACCTATTTTTTTTGAATCATTAACAACGGTTTTATTAACATTGCCATCTTTAGAAGGTGTATTTCCATCTACTAATTTTATTGCACTATCTTCTAATCCAGCTCCTGTTATTTTAGTTGTTTCAGTTCTTTTTACTGTACCAGATTTTTCTAAGTGTAATAGAATTTTTACAACATCATGTTTAATATCTTCAATCATTTGATCAAACATATCAAAACCTTCTATACGATATTGTACAACTGGATCTTTTTGTCCATATGCTCTTAAACCAATACCATCTTTTAGTTCATCCATACTGTCAATGTGGTCCATCCATTTTTCATCTACTACTTTTAACATAACAACACGTTCTACTTCTCTTAGTTTTTCTGATGTGAAGTTTTCTTCTTTTTGAGCATATTTATTCATAATCTTGTCTTGTACTTCTTTTATAACATCGTTTGCATTAAATTTTTGTTCATTTAAAGATTGAATATTGTCTACGTTAAAAGTATTCATAATATCTTGTAGAAGAGCTTCTTTATTGATATTTTCTTCTCTAGCATAAAAACCAACTATTGTTTCTACTTCTGAATTCATCATTTTTATAATGCTATCTTTTAAGTCTTCTCCATCTAATACTTGACGTCTTTGTTTATATATTATTTCTCTTTGAGTATTCATAACATCGTCATACTGTAAAACATTTTTACGAATACTAAAGTTTCTACCTTCTACTCTTTTTTGAGCTGATTCTACTGCATTTGATAACATTTTATTTTGAAGTTCCATGTCTTCGTCTGCACCTAATCTGTCATAAATTGTTGTAATCATATCTCCGCCAAATATTTTCATTAAATCATCATCTAATGCAATATAAAATCTAGAAGTACCAGGATCTCCTTGACGACCACTACGTCCTCTAAGCTGATTATCAATTCTTCTTGATTCATGTCTTTCTGTACCTATAATTTTTAGTCCACCAGCATCAATTACTTTTTGTTTTTCTTCTTTTATTTCTTCTGAAAATTTTGCTTCTAAATCTCTAAAAGTTTTTCTTGCTTCTAAAATTTCTTCGTCATCTGTTTCATTAAAAGCTGTTGCTTGTTCTATTAATTCTGGTGTAAACTTACGTTTTCTCATTTCTTGTTTTGCTAAATATTCACTATTTCCACCAAGCATAATATCGGTACCACGACCAGCCATATTTGTAGAAATTGTTACAGCACCAAACTTACCTGCTTGTGCAATAATTTCTGCTTCTTTTTCATGATATTTTGCATTTAAAACTTCGTGTTTAATTCCTTCTCTTTTTAAAATTTCACTTAATTTTTCAGATTTTTCTATAGAAACTGTACCTACTAATACTGGTTGTCCTTTTTCGTGACTCTCTTTAATTGATTTAACTACTGCTCTAAACTTTGCAGCTTCATTTTTATAAATTGCATCATTTAAGTCTTCACGAATCATTGGTTTATTAGTAGGAATAGAAATAACATCTAAATTATATATTTCTTCAAATTCTTTTTCTTCTGTCATAGCTGTACCAGTCATACCTGATAACTTTTCGTACATTCTAAAATAGTTTTGGAATGTTATAGTAGCCAAAGTTTTAGATTCATCTGCTATTTTTACATGTTCTTTTGCTTCAATTGCTTGATGTAATCCATTGTTATATCTTCTTCCATACATAATTCTTCCTGTAAATTCATCTACAATTAAAACTTCACCATCTTTTACTATGTAATCAATATCTTTTTTCATAACACCGTGTGCTCGTAATGCTTGATTTACATGATGTACTAATGTAGAATTTTCTAAATCGTTGAAATTATCTAATCTAAAATTTTCTTCTGCCTTTTTTATTCCTTTTTGAGTTAAAGATGCTGATTTAGCTTTTAAATCTACAATATAATCGTATTTTTCATTATCTTCTGCTTGCTCTGCATTTTTAACATCTTCTTCTACTATTACTTTTGGCGTTAATCTTCTAACAAACTCATCAGCTTTTTTATATAAATCAGATGATTCATTTGCTCTACCAGAAATTATAAGAGGTGTACGAGCTTCATCTATTAAAATACTATCAATTTCGTCTACAATAGCATATTTTAATTTTCTTTGTACTAATTGTTCTTTGTAAATAACCATGTTATCTCTTAAATAGTCAAATCCAAATTCATTATTTGTACCATATGTGATATCACAATTATACGCAGTTCTTTTTTGATTAGGATCCATTCCACTGATAGCTAATCCAACTGTTAATCCTAAAAAGCGGTAAAGTTTTCCCATCCATTCACTATCTCTTTTTGCTAAGTAATCATTTACGGTAATTACATGTACCCCTTCTCCTGTTAAAGCATTTAAGTAAACTGGTAAAGTTGCTACTAATGTTTTACCCTCACCTGTTTTCATTTCTGCTATTCTACCTTGATGCAAAATAATACCACCAATAAGCTGTACATCAAAGTGTCTCATTCCAAGTACTCTTTTAGAAGCTTCCCTTACAACCGCAAAAGCTTCTGGTAAAATATCATCTAATGTTTTTCCATTTTTTAATTGTTCTTTAAAATAATTTGTTTTAGCCTGTAATTCAGAATCAGAAAGTTTAGATATTCCTTCTTCTAAACTATTTATTTTCTCAATAATAGGTTTTATTCTTTTTACTTCTTTTTCACTATATGTTTTAAAAAATCCCACAATTAACACTCCTAATCTAGCTTAATTTTATACTTACTAACTATATCATTTTTTTATTTTAAGTGCAATAGTTTTAAAAAATTAATCAGAAAAGCTAATTGCTTTTCTGATTATCTTTTAAAAGAAAATTGGGTATATTTTGGGAAGTATTGGTATAATCACCCAAAATATGATGATTGCTGGAATTATAGCTGCAAAAAAACCTATCATAAAGCCTTTTGCAAAATTGCTTTTTTCTTTTCGTTTAATCCGCATCATCTAATATCCCTCCTATGTAAAAATTTAAAAGTATTTATATTATAACACTTTTTTGCATTATTATCAATTATATAGAATATATATTAATAATTTGATAAAGAGAAAGGAGAAAATATGTTTATCTATAATTTAAAAATTAATAGTAGTAAATTTTTAAAAATTATATTTGTTCTAGTTTGTATCTCTATTGTAATTTTATTTTGCACTGCAGTTTATAGGGTAATGTTTGAAAGTATTGAAAGTACTAAAATTGAAAATGAAGTAAATACATCTGTTAATAATATAAAAAGTAGTAATTATACTAGTGTATTAAAAACAGTACACGAAAATATTGATCAATATGTTGGTCAAAAAATTTGTTTTACAGGTTATATATATCGCGTTTATGACATAAAAGATACTCAATTTATTTTAGCAAGAGATATGATTGTTAGTTCAGACTTTCAAAGTGTTGTAGTAGGATTTCTTTGTGAATATGATAAAGCAAAGAATTTTGAAAATGATACATGGGTAGAAGTTACTGGTGAAATTATAAAAGGAGATTATCATGGAGATATGCCTATTGTTAAAATTAGTAAGATTTCAAAAGTAAATGCCCCTAAAGATGAATTTGTATATCCTCCAGACGGTACATATATTCCAACTAACAATTATTTATAAAGACCTATATTTCTATAGGTCTTATCTTTTTCTAGCAATTAATGCCTTTATTAATATTCCTTCTTCTGAAAACATTTTTTCATGTTCTGTTTCAATATTTTCCGTGATATTTTCTTTATGTAAATCATAGGTTTTCCATATTATTTCAAATCCTTGTTCAATTAAATAGTTAATGCTATCTTCAAACAATTCATCATCATCTGTTTTAAAATAAATTTCTCCGTCTTGTTTTAAAAACACCTTGTAATGCTCTAACTGTCTAGTATATGTTAATCTTCTTTTTTTATGTGTATTTTTAGGCCATGGATTACAAAAGTTGATATAAATTCTATCTACTACATCTTTTTCGTTCATTATTAGCAAAATTCTTTGTATATCATGTTTAGTAATATATACATTGTCGATAGGTATTTTTTTATCTTCATATACTCTTTCTATATTTCGTTTTGCTAATCCTAACATTGAGTCAACTACATCTATAGCTAAATAATTAATATCTGGATGTCTACTTGCCATCTCAGCTATAAAGCTTCCTTTTCCGCAACCTAATTCTAAATAAAAAGGCTGTTCTTTTTTATATAATTCTTTCCACTTTCCTATATGTTCTATTGGATTTTTTATATAGAAAGGACATTCCATCAATTCTGGCTTGGCCCATTTCTTACATCGTATTCTCATTTTTACTCCTCCTAAATATTTAGTGTTTTTATTATACAGTATTGTTTCAAAATTATCAACTTAACTTATTTACTTATAGAAACACAAAAAGCCTTATTAAGGCTTCTTGTGGACAAAAGTGAATAGTAATGATATTATCAGAAGTATTAAGAAATTCCGTAAAGCATCTTTTCCAATATAGAAATTTACAATCTTATAATAAATCTGATTAATAAACTTTTGAAAATTACCACTGATTAGTAATTCCAACATAAATACTACCGATAATGTCAATAATATTATTTCTACTGCTAACACCAATGCTAATTTCAACTTTTCTTTTGTCATATTACTCTCTCCTTATGTTTAAATTTAATGTAATGACAAGTTATATTGTAAAAATATTTACAAATAATAATATAACTTATGTATACTTAATTGTATCATAAATTTAACTTATATTCAACCTACGGATTCACACTTGTAATTTAAATTGATTTTTGCTATAATACAAATGATTTACATGCAAGTATGCTGGAATTGGCAGACAGGCACGTTTGAGGGGCGTGTGCATTTTATGCGTATGGGTTCAAGTCCCATTACTTGCACCATTTCATTTAATAATAATCCCCATCAATTTTGCTAATGAAAGAGCTTGTATTGCAGTAACTATGCATCCTTTTAAATCTTCAATTTTTACTACAATCCCTTCTATCATACAAGTTGATAAATCAATTCCTTGTAATTTTGTTCTAAATAAGGATGTTCCTGTTAAATTAGTATCTTTTAAATAAAATTCTTTAAATTTTATTTCTTGCATACTACTTCCTGAAAAATCGCTTTGCTTAATTATGGAATTTTTTATATGTGCTAAATTTATATTACTATATTTTCCAAATGTTTCATCTATATACACATGATTCCATGTATTTTCTGAAAAATTGCTTCCTACCAATTTACAATTTGAAAATTTAACTCTTATAAATGTAGAATTACTTATATTACAATTTGAAAAATCACAATTTTCAAAAATTACATCCTTAAATGAGCTGTTATAAAAATCTCCATTTAAAAACTGGCAATTAGTAAATTTACATGAGTAAATATCTAACTTTTCAGCCTTTATATTTGTTTCTTGTATTTTTTTAAATTCTATTTCTCTAATTTCTTCTATGTTTGAGTTTATAAATTTTTGTATGCTATATTCTTCTTGCTCAATTTTTATAATTGGCTTTAAAATATTCATGCTCTCTTCTCCCCTTTTATGTTTTTATTATAATTGTTCTTATTATTTTTTACAATATTTATATTAAAAATTGATTTTTATACTAGACAACAATTCTAAAATATCTTATATTATATATTTAGATAAGGAGAAAAAATGGAATTAAAATATACTATAAAAGAAAGCGATTTGTATAAAACAGTTAAAGAAGTATTAAAATGTGAATTTAAAATATCGGATCGTTTATTATTGAAATTAAAAAGAACATCTAAAATTTTTTTAAATAGGAATCAAACATATCCATACGTTTTAATTAATATTGGTGATACCATTTCTATATTAATTGATAATGATGAGGAAAATTCTAATATTGTTCCTACAAAAATGGATTTAGATATTATATATGAAGATAACTGTTTCCTAGTTATTAATAAACCAGCAGGAATTAGTACTCATCCATCTATTTTACATTACACAGACAGTCTTTCAAATGGAGTCCGCTATTATTTTGATAGTATTGGATTACACAAAAAAATAAGACCCATAAATAGATTAGACAAAAACACTTCTGGGTTAATTTTATTTGCTAAAAATGAATATATTCAGAATAATTTTGTACAACAAATGCAATCCGGTGACTTTGTAAAAGAATATTTAACCATTGTTAATGGAATTTTAGAAAAAAAATCTGGTACAATTAATATGCCTATTTCAAGAAAGGAAAACAGTATAATAGAAAGAATAGTTTCTAGTTCTGGTGAAACAGCTATTACAGAATACAAAGTTCAAGAAGAAAAAAATAATATGTCTTTAATATTATGTAGGTTAAAAACAGGAAGAACTCATCAAATTAGAGTACATATGAAAGCTATTGGACACCCTGTAGTTGGAGATTTTTTGTATGGGAATGAATCTCCTTTAATTGACAGACAAGCCTTGCATAGCTATCATATAAAAGCAATTCATCCTGTCACCAAACAAACTTTAGAATACTTTTGTTCGTTACCAGATGATATGGAAAATTTACTAAATAAGTAAAAAGAAGCAAAATAAAAAAGATTTATTAGGATTAATAAATCTTTTTTTATTTTAAGTATACCTATAAGCCGGGTTCTGTTTTTCAGATAATCATTTATCTAGGATATATATTGCTATATATCTCAAGCCACGCTAGTAGAAGACGGCGAGCAGCCTTGTCCTTCTTTTTAGGTGTTGCTCCAGATGGGGTTTACATTGCCTAATATGTCACCATATTAGCGGTGAGCTCTTACCTCCCCTTTTCACCCTTACCTAATTTCTTAGGCGGTTATTTTCTGTTGCACTTTCCTTAAGGTTACCCTCACTGGCCGTTAACCAGCATCTTTGCTCTATGGAGCCCGGACTTTCCTCATATGCGACCTTTCGATACTACATCCGCGATTATCCAATATACTCATGTTTTATTATACATAATTTTTAACGATAAATCAAGCACTAATCATGTTAATTTCATAAATAAGATTTTTATATTTAATATAATATATATTTTTATCCTGCATTGAAATTGAATTTTGTAATTCTTTTAAAAGAATATATGTTTTATTAATAGCATATTCTTTTTCTTTTTTATATTCTATGTTATTCATTATATTACTAAAACTCTCTTCTGCATTTTTTAAATTTTTTGTTACATTTTCCCAATTATCAGTTTCTACTGCTGAATAACTTAAAATAATGTTAGCTTTTGTTTTATACACATTAGTTAAAAAATCGTCCAAGCAAGAAGAAGAATATTGTGGTATAAATTGATATAATTCTGCAAGTGATATAATGGTATTTACTTTATCTTCTTTTTCTATATTACTAGTAACCACATCAAGTTGTTTACCAAAATCTAAAATTAAAGTAGAATCCGCATTAGATTTATATAAATCTAATATAATTGTGGACCAAATGTCATGTAGATTTTCAATATCTTTTTTTATATTTCCCCAATCAATTTGATTATTAGTATTATTTAAAATACCTCCTGATATTACTTTTGTTTGTTCTTTCTTTTCTTCCTTCTGTTCTTCTTGGTTCTTATCCTCTTCACTTTCCTTTTTTTGTTCACTTTTAGAAGCAGTAGAACTACTTTTTTCTGCATCTGGTATTTTTCCTTCTTCTATTTCAATAGGAAGAACTGTATAATTATCATAAGAAATATTATTTAATGAATTTAACATATAAATTAGTCTATTATCTAAATATTTAATTTCTTCTGTTATTTTTTCGTTTAGTTCTTCTATTTCTTGATTATCTCTTCCACATCCTGTTAAAGTTAACAAGAGAAACGTCAAAAACATCATTATTAATACTAATCTTATAGTTTTGTTTTCCAAAAAAAATTTTATCATATTTACCTCTTTATATTAATTTATATTAGTATGTTCAAAAAATTACCTTTTATTCTTTTGCATAGTTAATAAAATATAATATATACTATATAATATAAGGAGTTTAAAAATGAGTACTATTGTAAGATTGTATAGTAATGATAAAAATGCTATTTCTCATTTTTTAAGTGACTTTTTTGAAGAAGAAATTTTTTTAGAAAATGATTTAGAATGGGAAAAAACATATAAAAATCCTATAGAAATTGCAGATATTATAGGCAGTTTTATAGATAACAATGATAAATATAATATTAATATGTGGATTAGCTTAGATGAAGGTGTATTTTTAAACGTTACAGATTATAATTCAGATGAAATAATTAGATATCTTTATGAAAGATATCCTTGGTAAAATAATGATAAAAAAGCATGATATCTGCCTTTTTATCATTATTTGATTGTATTTATATTTTTATACATTATTTTTCTAATAAAATAGTTACAGGTCCGTCATTAATTAAACTAACCTTCATATCTGCACCAAAGATTCCTTTTTCTACTTTTAATCCAGATTCTGTTTTACATTTCTGAATAAAATATTCATACATCTTATTTCCTAATTCTGGTTTTGCTGCTCCTATAAAACTTGGTCTATTTCCCGAACTGCAATCAGCATATAATGTAAATTGAGATATAAGAAGTAATTCTCCATTAATGTCTTTTATTGATAAATTCATTTTATCATTCTCATCTCTAAAAATTCTTAAGTTTAATAATTTTTTTACTAAGTAATAAGCTGTTTGTTCTGTATCATCAGGTCCAACACCAACTAATACTAAAAATCCTTTATTTATGCTACCTACTATTTTTCCATCTACTGATACACTTGATTCTTTTACTCTTTGTATAACTAATTTCATTTTTCCTCCTATTTTTATATGTTCATTTTATTTTCCATTTGATTCCATACCTTTTTCACTGTTTTCTACAATTACTACGTCTGAATTTTGTTTTTCATTTTCAACTTTTGAATTATTTTCTTGTTGAACATGACCACAATTGGGACAAAATTTATAATATGATTTTATTTCAAAAAAACAATTTGGACATTGTTTTTTATTTTTTAATTTTAATATCTCTTTTCTATAATCTTCTATTTGAGATGCAATTTTATCAATTTCTATGCATTCTTCTAGTGTTAGTTCTTCTATGTCTTCTTTTTTATTATAAACATAATTTTGATAAACTTTTTTTCCTATATCTTCATATAGTTCTTCTACTTTTGATTTGTATGACATCATTTTCATTTTGTATTTTGCTTCTTTTGCTATTTCATTTGTTTTATTTACTGTAAAATTACACACTTTCGAAGTCTTTTTTCCAATTTCATTTATAAAATCCATAATTAACCTCCGTCTTTTTTTATTACACTAATATTAGTATTGCTCATTTAAAAGATTATTATACTTCTATAAACTATTTTATGGAAAAAATAAATTTATGTTAATTTTTATTAAAGAAAAAAGTGAATTTTTTTATTCACTTTTTTTCTCTCTTGTCATTAATATTTTAACAGCTTCTCTAGGATTTAATTTATTATATAATATATCATACACTGCATTTACTATTGGCATTTCTACTTTGTATATCTTAGAAAGTTCATAAGCAACTTCAATATTGTCAATACTCTCAATTGTCATACCAACTTCTTTTTTAGTTTCTTCTATTGAAAGTCCTCTACCAATTAAAATTCCTGCTTTACGATTTCTACTATGTTCACTTAAGCAAGTAACCACTAAATCACCTAAACCGGTTAAACCATAAAATGTAGATTGTCTTCCTCCCATTTTTACTCCTAAATTAGATATTTCTGCTAGTCCTCTTGTTAAAAGAGCAGCAAACGAATTGTCTCCAAGATTTAATTCTTTTGCTATTCCAGCGCAAAAAGCAATAATATTTTTTAAAGCAGCTCCTAATTCTACACCTTTAACATCTTCAGAAGTATATACTCTCATAGTTTCTGACATAAATAAATCTTGTATATTATTTCTAACATTTATGTCTTCTGATGCAATTACCATTGCTGTTGGAACTCCTATAGAAACTTCCTCTGCATGACTTGGTCCAGATAACACTCCAATTGGAGTGTTTGGTAACTCTTGTCTTAAGACTTCATCTAATGTTAGTAATGTGTCTTTTTCAAATCCTTTTGAACACATAATAACTTGTTGTTTTGTAATATATCCTTTATACTGTTTTATAATTTCTCTTGTAAATTTTGAAGGTGTTACATGTAGTATAACATCACTACCATCTATTGCTTCTTCCATATTAGTTGTACAATACAAATTGTCTGGTATGTTAACTAATGGTAAGAATTTACACTTTTTTTCTTTATTTATAAGGTCTGCTTCTTCTTGTGAAAAAGACCATACTTTTACATTATTTTTTAGTTTAGCTAAGTGAACAGCTAAGGCTGTTCCCCAACTTCCACTTCCTATTACAGTAATTGTTTTCATTTTTTCATCCTTTTCCTTTTGTTTTATTTTTTTAAACTGAGTCTATTTTCAGTTCCTGATAATATTCTTTTTATATTACTTCTATGATTAAATAGAACTATAACTGCTACAATAATACTAAAAATTAAATATTTTCCTGGTACTACATAATGCTCTGTAATGAACAGTGTAAGAACTGGATATAAAATTGCAGCTGCCACAGATCCTAATGAAACCATTCTAGTAAGAGCCATTAGTACTAGAGCAAATACTAAACAAATAAGCCCAATTTGCCAATTTATCATTAGTAAAATTCCTAAAGAAGTAGCAATACCTTTTCCTCCTTTAAATTTAAAGAAAATTGGAAATGTATGTCCTATAACCACAAATATTCCTGCTATTTGAACTAATAATGCTTTATCAGCTTCTTTTAAAATATTTCCTAATAATATTGCAATTCCAATTGCTACAACACCTTTTAATATGTCGCAAATAAGAGTAATGGCAGCAGCACCTTTTCCAACAGAACGAAGCATATTTGTAGTTCCTGCGTTTCCACTTCCTTTTTCTCTTACATCAAAGCCTGCTACTCTTTTACTAATAATAACAGAAAAATTAACACTTCCTATAAGATATGCAATAATCCCAATAATAATGTATATTAACATATTATTTCCTCCTTTTATTCTTTTTCTATTTTTTCTCTTACAATTACTCTTACTGGAGTACCTGTAAGTCCAAATTCTTTTCTTATTTGATTTATTAAATATCTCTCATAAGAAAAATGAAATAATTTTTTATCATTTACAAAAATAACAAATGTTGGCGGTTTAGTAGAAGCTTGTGTTCCATATAATATTTTTAAACGTTTTCCTTTATCTGTAGGTGGTTGTACTAATGCTATTGCCTCATTGATAACATCGTTTAATACTGATGTTGATACATGAAGACTATTTTGTCTATTTACTTCATTAATCATTTCAAATAATTTATGTACTCTTTGTCCTGTTTTTGCAGAAATAAATAAAATTGGTGCATAAGATAAATATGATAATTTTTCATAGACTTGTTTTTGATATTTTTCTAAACTGCCAGTTTCTTTTTGATATTCATCCCATTTATTGACAACAATTATAATTGCTTTTCCTGCTTCATGCGCTTCACCTGCAATTTTTGTATCTTGTTCTGTAACTCCTTCTGTTGCATCAATCATAAGAAGACACACATCTGCTCTTTCTATTGCTAACAAAGTTCTCATTACACTATATTTTTCTAAATTCTCTGTAACTTTATTTTTTCTTCTAATTCCTGCAGTATCTATAAAAACATATTTTCCAAATTCATTTTGAAATTCCGAATCAATAGCATCTCTTGTTGTTCCTGCAATATTACTTACTATAACTCTATTTTCACCTAATATTTTATTAATTAAAGAAGATTTTCCTACATTTGGTTTTCCTATTACTGCTACTTTAATAGCATCTTCTATATTCTCATCTTCTTGTTTTGGAGGTAGCTTTTCATATATAGCGTCCAATATATCTCCTATTCCCATTGCATTAACTGCAGATAATGGATAAGGATCTCCAATTCCTAAATTATAAAATTCATATATTTCATCTGGAACTTTGCCAAAAGTATCTACTTTATTGCATACTAATACAATTGGTTTTCCTACTTTTTTAAGCATTAAAGCTATTTCTTTATCAGCTTCTACTACCCCTTGTTTTATATCTGTAACAAAAATAATTACATCTGCAACACTAATTGCAATATTAGCTTGTTCACGCATTCCTGATAAAATAACGTCTTCAGATTTGGGTTCAATTCCTCCTGTATCTATTAATGTAAAATTTCTTCCTCTCCAATTTGTTTCTGCATATACTCTATCTCTTGTAACACCTGGAATATCTTCTACTATAGAAATTCTTTTTCCAGCTAAATAATTAAAAAATGTAGATTTTCCTACATTAGGTCTACCAATAATTGCTACTACGGGTTTTGACATTTTTTTCACCTCTTTATGTTTAATATTGTATACTATCTCTATTAAAATAGCAATAAAAATTTATCTTTATTTTATTTTTTTAAAATATATAATGGTAAGAATCAATCCTATTGCTGTTAATATATAAGAAATCATCATAATTCTAGTTCCTGTAAACTTAACAAATACTTCTGCATTTTCTATATCTTTATCTATTTGAACTCCAATCATTCCATTTTCTGTTTCAAATAATGGTGGATAATAATTATTAGAATCTTCTTTAATTAAAACTGTATATCCTGGATAAAAAAGATATGGTAATTCTAATTTTGTTCCTTTTTTTGTATTTAATTTAAAATATAATGTGGTATTTTGTTTTTTCTCTTCTTTAATATTTGCTTCTCCTGTAATCACATGCACTTTTTGATCTCTTGTTTCTATATAACTTCTATTTTTAAAAGCTTTTGTTGGCATATATTCCAAGCTTGCCATACCTCCATGAACTCTTCCAGTATTAGAAGTTAGTGGTAATGCAGGTATATATTGTGAAATATCAATTTTTTTATATTCTAACTTAGGAATAATTGAAACACCTGTCAATATTACATTTATGGCAATAATAACTCCTACATCTTTCCAACTGAAATTTTTTATTAATAAAGAAAAGTTAAATCCAGCAACAATACTGAAAAAGAATACTGCAATTTCTAACATTCTCCATGGAAATTGAAGCATTTTAATAAAATCTGGTAATTTTTCAAATGGAAAAAACTTTAATGTTATTAAACAAGCTATTATTCCTGATACATAGAAGAAGTAATAAGTATTTTTTTGTTTTTTTTCTAAAACTTTTTTATCTATTACAATTGGAGTTAGCAATAAACCTATTATTGTAATCAAACCTATTTCAAAAACTAAAGTATCATTATTTGAAGTATAAAATAATTGATAAAAAGATAGTTTATTATTTACTAGTACATCTCCTCGCTCCATTCTACCTGGAACAAACACTTCATATGTAGCAGAGTTTTTATATTCTAACAATGGTAAAATAAATATACTACTACATAATATAATAAGAACTGTACAGTATATTAAACTTTGCAAAATTTTCTTATCTTTTAACTTTTTTATATTTATTAGTACATATATAAATCCAAAAATTGCTACCAATAAACATGATAGTGTATGAGTAAGTATTAAACCAACTGCGCCTATTATAAGATAAGAACTTTTTTTGTAATTTTGATTAAATATATTATAAAGCCCTAAAAAAACAAGTGGAATAAAAATAAACGAAGTAAATTCTGCTACTGCTACTCTTAAATACATATCCGTTAAATGGTATGGTGCAAGCATATATATGCTTGAAATTAATATTCCTGCTTTTTCATTTTTACAAAAATCTTTTGCAAACCAAAACATTGTTATTCCAGAAAATAATATACTACAAAATAAAAATAATTTAAGAATAATAACATAGTCAGTTGTTATTATTCCAAAAATAAGTGGTACTATAGCTGTAAACGGGCTATAAAAAGTATTCCAATTGTATCCAAATCCATTACAAAAAGAGGACATAATTACAGGAAAAATTTGTCCTTCTTTTATAGAATCATGGGTTCCTATTAATCTACAAATATGTTGTATTCCATCGTCTCTAGTTATATCTAAATCTTTTTTAATTAGTGGCAAGCAAATTATAATAGCAAGTATAACAAGAAAAACATATGGTATTATTTTTTTAATTATTTCCGTCTTTTTCATATTTTTTCCTTACTTTATAAAATTTAAAATATATTATCCATATAGTAAAACTAAGCAATGTAATAGCTGACACTAAATAAGCTATTTTAGTAAGAGTTGTTCCTGTAAAAGTTACATATATACTACCTTCAGTAATATCTTCTGGTAATTCTATTTGTATAAAACCATGTTCCGATTCTGTATATGGTAAATTAGATATATTTCCATCATCTGTTTTATACTCTACTTTATATCCCACATAAAAAAGATATGGAAGTTCTAATGAAACACTTTTGTTTTTCTTTTCAAATTTTAAATTGTAATTTAACTTATTTTTATTTTCTTCTATTATATTTAGGTTGCCCTTTAATATTATTGATGTGTCTTTTGGTCTATTTGTAATGTAGTCAGAATTATTTATAAAAGATTTTGAAGGTAGATATTCTCTATTTATATTAAAAACGTGTGTAGTTTCGTTATTAATAACCTTATTTTCTATTTTCATATCTGGTATTGAATCTGTATATATATATGTTCTTGCCATTGGATAAATATATAATAACATAATTAGTAGTACAATATATGAATAATTTACTTTTGTCACATTATCATTTTTAAATATTTTGTCTATTATAATGTAAATATTTATTGCACCTACCAAACTTAAAAAGAATGTTGCAAATCCTAGCATTCTCCATGCAAATTGTATATTACCAAATATATTTGGTAATATTAGCCAAGGAAAATATTTTGTACACATTATTAAACTTAATATTCCAAAAAATAAAAATATTGTATAAATTTTTTTATACTTTTCATCTATATTCTTATATGTTAGTATTGTAAAAAGTATAGAAACTATACTTGGTATTCCTATTTTAAATATTAATTCTGAATCTTCATCATTTACAAAAAATTGTATAGGATTTATAGTATTTGAATAAACAATTTCTATAGTAGTTGACATATATTTTGGATTAAAAATTATATAATCACATGCCATTTTATTTTCTAATATTGGAACAGTAAAAAAAGCTGTAGCAAGTAGGATTATTATAGCATTTGCAAAACATTTCAATATTACATTCTTTTCTTTTAATTTATATGCATAAAATAATATATATATAAACGAGAAAACTGCTGTATATACAAGAGTAATACTATGCGTTAAAACTAGTCCAATAACTCCTATTGCAATATAATAATGTTTCTTACCTTGTTCTTCAAACAAGTCATATAATCCTAAAAAGACAATAGGAATAAACACAAAAGCTGTAAATTCGCCAATAGCAAAACGAATATATATATCAGTTATGTGATATGGTGCAGTTATATATAAAACAGCTGATATTAATCCCATCATTTTATTTTTTGTTATTTTACATGTAAACTGATACATAAATGCACCAGACAAGAATATTGTAATTAATGTAAAAACTTTTAAAGCTGATGAATATGTATTGGTCAAAAACTTAAATAATAATGGTACAAAAGTTACAATTGGTGGATAAAATAAATTTATAGCGTATCCAAATCCTTCACAAAAAAGTGATGATATCATTGGTGGAAAATAAAAATCTTCATTTATAATTTTATCTACTCCTATAATTCTAGCAATATGTAAAAAGCCATCATGAGATGTTGCTAAATTCATATGTAATAATGGGTAAAAAAGTATTAAACTAATTAAAAAAATAATTGTATAGTGTAGTATTTTTGATTCTTTCATTGCAAAAATAATTTTATTTTTCATTTGTTTCTCCCTCTATTTCTTCATATTTTAATATGTAATTTTTCCTTGTAATAAATCATCTTGCTTAATCCAGTCAGATACTGAAATAACATCATATTTTGTATTTGTTTGTCTTATTATAACTTTTTCTATTCCAGCATTAATAATCATTTTTCTACACATTTGACAACATCCAGAACCTTCTTCATATTCTTTAGAATCTGTTCTGTATTGAACCAAATATAATGTACTTCCCATCATTTCTTTTCTAGAACAACTTATAATAGCATTTTGTTCAGCATGAACAGAACGACACGCATCATAACCTGCATGTCTTACATCTGGAAAAAATTTTTTCTTTGAACAAAATCCTAAGTCTATACAATTTTCTCTTCCTCTAGGAGCTCCACTATATCCGTGTAGCAACAATTTCGTCGTAATTTACTATTACTGCTCCAGACTTTTTCCTTAAACAGGTGCTTCTTGCTGCAACAGTTTTTGCAATATCTAAATAATAATTAATTTTATCTATTCTTTTTTCCATGTTTTTCTCCTATTTTTTTCAAATTATATCAATTTTAATAAAAAAAAGCAACAAAAAAACAGCAACCTCTTTGCTGTTTCTTAATTTTTTTAATTGTATAAAATTTTGGTTTCTAATTTTCTTCTTTTTTTGCAATAACTTCCTTACCGTTATAGTATCCGCAATTTGGACATACTCTGTGTTGCATTACTGGTTCGTGACAGTGAGCGCATGTAGCCAAGTTTTGATTTTCTAATTTCCATGTAGATCTTTTTAAACCAGTTCTAGCTTTTGACCATCTTCTTTTTGGTTGTGCCATTTTTGTTCCCCCCTCTTGTATTTAGTTCTCTATAGAATTTATTATTTCTAACTAATATTGATACTATAGAATTATACTAATATTTTAAATATTTGTCAAGTAAAAAAAAGATTTTATAACCATATTTTAAAAAAATTAGACATCATATGATGTCTAATTTAGCATACCCGGGAGTTTGACAGTTTTGAATCCAAAAAATCTTTGAAAGCATTATGAATGCT
>CAUWGC010000017.1:0-38581 GCA_963558405.1 uncultured Clostridia bacterium | reverse complement strand
TTCTATCAATTTTATTTTGAATTTTTCTATCAGTTTTATTTTAACATTTACAGATAGTGAGAGAAATCTTCTTAAATAGAAGTGATTTCAAAGGAAAATATAAATTAAAAAGAAAAAATAAAAACAAAAATAAATAAAAGTAAACCCAAAGAATAAAAGCCAAATAAAGGCAAATACTAAAAATACAAAGGAGGAGAAATAAAGTGAAGAAGATGAAAATAAAAAAGGGTAATTTTGGTATAACACTAATAGCATTAGTAATAACAGTAATAGTGCTAATAATATTAGCAGGTGTAACAATAAGCTTGGTAGTAGGTGATAATGGTATTATCACAAAGGCAAAAGAAGCAAAGCAGAATATGACAAATGCATCAGCAGAGGAAAAAGAATTGATGCAAAATATGTTAAATGAGATGAATGAAATAGAGAGTGGTATTGGAGGAGGAGAAATAGACCCACCAAACCCACCAGGACCAAAAGACCCAACAGACCCAGAAAATTGGGATAAGGAAAAAGTGCCAGAGGTTGTAACAGAAGGAGAGAGACATGCGCCAATTCCAAAAGGATATGTTGTGTCAAAGGCTGATGGAGAAAATACAATAGAGGGTGGTTTGGTAATATATGAAGGAACAGAAGAAGTAACAAATGCAAATGTAAATGAAGCACAGAAAACAAGAAATCAATATGTATGGATTCCAGTAGATGAAATAAATGATATGGTGATGTGTAAAAGTAAGACAGCTGATACCCAGTGTAATATAATAAAGGTAGAAGATTCAGAATCACCAAATGAATTAAAATTAAAATGTGCAACACATAATTCAGAAGAACTTGCAGGAAAGATATATGATACAACTCGAAAAGATACAGGTGGAGGAGTATATTCTAGTACAACATATTTTTCGCAAACAAATCAAAGGTATAGCACTAATTCAGGTAGAAGAGAGCCAGCAGTAGTAACAGGAAATAGTAGTGGTGATGGAAATGAATATGATAATTCAAGTAGTAATTACCATGAATTAGGAACGGCTCAAAACCTATTAACACAAATGAATAGCGATTTTATAGAAATGGTTAAAAGCGTATATACTTATGGTGGTTTTTATTTAGGTAGATATGAGGTAGGTGCAGGAGGAACTACTAAAAGAGAGCAAACTGTATTAAATGCAAGTTCTTCATCAGGAAATATGTGGTATGGATTATATAAGACAATAAGACATAAGGCAACAGAAGATGAAGTTGTAAATAAAGATATGATATGGCGGAAGCCAGTATGACCAAGTTATCAAGTTTTTAGGAGATGAAGCTCAGATTGCTCATCAAGATAGACAGCCTACATCAGAAAAGCAATCAGGAAACACAACAGACGTAATGAAAAATATCTATGACCTAGAAGGTAATTTTTGGGAATGGACACAAGAAGCGTACAGCACTTCCAATCGTTCTATTCGTGGAGGCTTTTACCGCAGTGCAAGCAGTAGCATTTGGTACCCAGCGTCCCATTGTGGCGTCAGCTCTCCGACCGGTACCGATGGCAACTATTCCAGTCGCCCAGCACTTTATGTAACGCTGTAAAAGCTGGTAGCGATACAATAGAACGAACTCGTGTTCAAGTTAATAGAATAATTGAATAAGTCGCATATTACATTAGCGAACAAAGTACGCTAATGTGGAAAATTTAACATTGGAGCTTTTGAGCATACGTAAGTATGAGCAAAAGGTACAAGGGGAAATTTTTAATCGTTAAAATATAACTGTATAACTCAAAATTAAATTTGAGTTATACAGTTTTTGTATATATAAAGAATTATAATTATCAAAAAATAAAAGAATAGTAGTAATATTTATAGAGGGAAAGTTAAATGAAAATATGGAAGTAGAAGTGATAAAAATTTACAACTTCAATCTAACTTCACTGACAAAATTCAACAATTCCCGCGATAAATCTTGACATTTTAATAAAAATAACATAATATAGGTATAATAATATAAAAAGGATGAAATAAAAATGGAGATTGGGAAAATAATTATATTAATTATAAGTTCTTTAATAGCATTACTTGGTGTTGTAATGGTTTTTGATGCAAGAGTGATTACTAAAAAACTATTTAGTTTTGGTGATCAAAATGATGCTTCAATGGGCTTAAAAATGTTAGGATTTATTATTTCTATAATAGGAGCCCTTATTTTCTTTTTTAATATGTAATAAAGCATAGGGAGGTTTTAAATACATGAGTTTAGAGATACAATCTGTAAGAACTGGTGCAGAGCTTGTTAGTATTAAGTGGAATGGTAAAGAGATGTTACACCAGGGAGCTGACTGTACCGATAAAAGTGGGAAAGTTTATTGGAAAAGAAGAAGCCCAATACTTTTTCCTATTGTAGGCAAACTAAAGAAAAATCAAACTATGATAGACGGAAGAATTTATGAGATGATGCAACATGGATTTGCAAGGGATTTAGAGTTTGAACCAATTACTAAAATGGAAAATTTCCATTCTTATGTTTTAAGAAGTAACAATACAACACATGATAAATATCCTTTTACTTTTTCTCTATTTGTTACATATACAGTAGAGGAAAATAAGTTAACTGTTCAATATAGAGTTATGAATGATGGAGATTCTGTAATGCCATTTGGTATTGGAGGTCATCCTGCTTTTAAATTAGATATGCCATACGAAAATTATTATTTAGAATTTGAGCAAGAGGAAAAAAAGATACATTTTTTATATTTAATTGATGGATTAATTGGAACAGATTATGGAAAAAATATCTTATACAAAGATAAAGCAATAGTATTAGAAAAAGAAAGCTTTAAAAATGATGCAATTATTATGAAGGGGTTAACATCGCACAATATAAGTTTAAAAACTAAAAGAGATAACAAAAAGATTTTAACATTTGATTTTTCAGGTTTTCCATATTTAGCATTATGGTCTAAACCAAATGCACCATTTTTATGTATAGAACCATGGCAAACAACAGCAGATAGAGTAAATGCAGATGGAGTATTTAGAAATAAAGAAAGAATAATACAACTAGAACCTAAAAAAGAGTTTTCTTGTAAATATAGTATAGAGTTTTTTTAGATAATATATATTAAAAACAACGTTTTCTTATATAAATAATGTAGTAAAAGTAATAAATTAGAAATTTAAAAGATGAATTGTAAAATTAAATGAAAATTCATCTTTTTTAATTATATAATTTTTGAATTAATTAAGTATTATGTACTTAATTTAGTATTAAAATAAAAAAAAGGTTATACTAAAAAATAATTAAATTTTGAGAAATTTTAAAGATAAAAATAGATTAAATGAATATATAGAAATATCTTAAAACATATATGTCGGCTTCTGCTTGACAAAAGCCGACAACTGTGGTTATAATAAAAGAGGGGTAAAAAAATGGTATATTATTATAAAGAATTATTAGAAAATGGATTTAATAGGTATCAAATAGAAAAAAAAGTTAGTAATGGAGAATTATTTAAAATTGAAAAGGGGATATATTCTAATGAAAAATTTCCTAGTGAATTATCAGTAATAACAAAAAAATATCCTAAAGCAATAATAACTTTAAATAGTGCATTTTTCTATTATGGATTAACAGATAAAATACCAAATTATTATTATTTAGCAACAGATAAAAAATCTAGAAGTATAAAAAATGATTCTGTAAAGCAAATTTTTACAAAAAAAGAATTATTAAGTATTGGATTAACAAAAATGACAATAGAAGACGTAGATGTAAATATTTATGATAAAGAAAGAATGTTGATTGAATTGATAAGATACAAATCAAAGTTACCTTATGAGTTATATAAAGATGTTATAAATAATTATAGAAGAATAAAAGATAAATTAAATTTTATTAAAATATATAAGTATGCACAAAATTTTAATAATTCATATATAATAAAAACCATCGAAACGGAGGTTATGTAATGAATAGTTTCCAAGAATGTGTAAGTGTATACATAAAAGAGGGATATTCTAGAAACTATGCTATTTCAAAAGTATGTCAAGACATTATTATAAATAGAATTTATAATTCAAAATATAGTGATAAAATAACAATAAAAGGTGGAGTTGTAATGTTCCACTTGACAAAAAATATTAGAAGAGCAACAATAGATGTTGATATGGATTTAATAAATATGTCTATTGCCACAGATAATATAGTAAATATATTTGTTGAATTAGGAAAGTTAGAGGCTATTGATGGATTTAAATTAGAAATTGATAAAAATAAAATTGAAGAGTTATCACATCAAGATTATCATGGAAAAAGATTAACAGTTACAATATTTGATAAGGATAATAAAAGTTATCATATAAAATTAGATATTGGAGTACATAAACATATTGATATTTTACAAGATACATTGTTACTGGATACAAAAATAATAAATGATAATATTAGATTTTTAGTTAATCCGAAAGAGCAAATATTTGTAGAAAAGTTAATACCATTATTAAAATTTGGTCCACTTTCTACTAGATATAGAGATATATTTGATTTATATTGGTTAGTTACAGAAGGAAAATTAGATAAAAAGTTGATTTGTGATTATATGAAGATTTTAATATTTGATACAGATATTGAAATTAATAATAAAGAAGATGTTTCAAACATAATAAATTTAGTTTTAAATGATAACATATTTATTAATAATTTATCTAATAATGATAATTGGACAGGACAAAGTATATCAAATATACTAAAAACAATAAAGAAATATGTCATTGAATTATAAATTTAGTACATATAAAATTTTATACAAGCCTTGAAATCTAGGCAAAATTATGTTAAGATTAATAACATAGTAAAAACAAAGAAAAAGAGGAGTATGTTTATATATTTTCTATAAAGAGAATAGAAGTCATTGGCTGAGAGCTTCTTTAGAAAAAATAAGCAGAAGGTAGCTTTGGAGTTGGTTTATTGAAATAATAGTAAATAAACTCGTTTTGATAACGTTAACATCAAACTTAAGAAATTAATGTTTGTATTAATAAATTAAGGTGGTACCGTGAGCAAAAACTCGCCCTTATAACAAGGGTGAGTTTTTATTTGTATAAGTAATATAAAACATTACAAGATTTACCACAGTAAATAAAGATAAGGAGGAATTTTTATGTGTGAAAATCACAAATTAGAAAACAAATTTGAGCCAAAAGATTTTGAAGAAAAGATTTATAAAACTTGGGAGGATAATGGATATTTTAAGCCAAGTATGGATAAAACAAAAGAAAGTTATACAATAGTTATTCCACCTCCAAATATTACAGGAAAGTTGCATATGGGTCATGCATTAGATGAAACTATACAAGATATTTTGATTAGGTTTAAAAGAATGCAAGGATATAATACTCTATGGGTTCCTGGAACAGACCATGCTGCTATTGCAACAGAGGCTAAAATTGTAGCAAAAATGAAAGAAGAGGGTGTTACAAAAGAAGATATTGGAAGAGATGGATTTTTAGAAAGAGCATGGGATTGGAAAAAAGAGTATGGTTCTACTATTATAAATCAAATAAAAAAATTAGGATGTTCTTGTGATTGGTCTCGTGAAAGATTTACTATGGATGAAGGTCTTTCAAAAGCAGTAACAAAGGTATTTATTAATCTATACGAAAAAGGACTTATATATAAAGGTAAAAAAATGATTAATTGGTGTCCTTACTGTAATACTTCTATTTCTGATGCAGAAGTAGAATATGAGGAAGAACCAACTAAATTATGGCATATTAAATATAAGGTTAAAGGTGAAGATAGATATATTACTGTTGCTACAACAAGACCTGAGACAATGTTAGGAGATACAGCAGTTGCAGTAAATCCAGATGATGAGAGATATAAAGATTTAGTTGGTAAGACTTGTATTTTACCAATAATGAATAAAGAAATTCCAATTATTGCAGATGAATTTGTAGAAAAAGAATTTGGAACAGGTTGTGTTAAAATAACACCTGCACATGATCCAAATGATTATATGGCAGGTTTAAGACATAATTTAGAAATAATAGAAGTATTTGATGAAAATTGGTTAATGGGTGATTTAGTTCCAGAGTATGAAGGATTAGGATTATTAGAGGCAAGAGAAAAAATAGTAGAAAAACTAAAAGAATTAGGAAATTTAGTTAAAATTGAAGACTATACACATAATGTAGGAAAATGTTATCGTTGTCATCATACAATAGAACCTAAAATTTCTGCACAATGGTTTGTAAAAATGGAACAATTAGCAAAACCTGCAATTGATGTTGTAAAAAATGGTGAAGTTAAATTTATTCCAGAACGTTTTGATAAAACATATTTTAATTGGATGGAAAATATACAAGATTGGTGTATTTCTAGACAACTATGGTGGGGACATCGTATTCCTGCATATTATTGTGATGATTGTGATGAAGTAATAGTATCAGATAAAAAACCAGAAAAATGTCCTTCATGTGGAAGTAAAAATTTACATCAAGATGAAGATACTTTGGATACATGGTTTAGTAGTGCTTTATGGCCTTTTTCTACATTGGGATGGCCAGATAATACAGAGGATTTAAAAACATTTTATCCAACTTCTACTTTAGTAACAGGATATGACATTATATTCTTCTGGGTAGCTAGAATGATTTTTTCTGGAATAGAGCATATGGGCAAAGCACCATTTAAGAACATATTTATACATGGAATTGTACGTGATAGTCAAGGAAGAAAAATGTCTAAGAGTTTAGGCAATGGAATTGACCCATTAGAGATTATAGATAAATATGGTACAGATAGTTTAAGATTTTCATTAATATTAGGAATTTCTGCTGGAAATGATATTAGATATATGCCAGAAAAGTTAGAATCAGCAGCTAATTTTGCAAATAAATTATGGAATGCTTCTAAGTTTGTATTAATGAATTTAGAAGATGCTAAATTTTTAGAAGAAAATTTTGAAGAAGAAAACTTATTAAAAGAAGCTACTTATGAGGATAGATGGATTTTATCAAAACTAAATAATTTAAAGAAAGAAGTAACAAATAACTTAAATAGTTTTGAATTAGGTGTTGCAATACAAAAAATATATGATTTTGTATGGAATGAATTTTGTGATTGGTATATAGAAATGGTAAAACCAAGATTATATAATTTAGAATGTAAAACAAGAAAAGTAGCTCAATATACTTTAAATAAAGTTTTATGTGATTCTTTAAAAATATTACATCCATTTATGCCATTTATTACAGAGGAAATTTATCAAAAACTATATCATGAAAAAGAAAGTATTATGCTATCAAAATGGCCAGATGCAGAAGATAAGTTTAGTTTTGAAGCAGAAGAAGAGAAAATAGAAAAATTAAAACAAATTATTATAGGTATAAGAAATATAAGAACTAACTTAAATGTACATCCATCTAAAAAAGCAGAATTGATATTTGTTACAAAAGAAGAAAGTGATTTAATTAATTGTTCACAAGAATTTTTATTTAAATTAGGTTTTGCAGAAAAAATAACTGTACAAGAGAACAAAGAAAATATAGCACCAAACGCTATGTCTATTGTATCAGATGGATTAGAAGTATATATTCCATTTGAAGAGTTAGTTGATATAGAAGCGGAGAAGATTAGATTACAAGAAGAGAAAAAGAAATTAGAGTTTGAAGTAGAAAGAGTTAATAAAATGCTTTCAAATTCAGGATTTATGGCAAAAGCTCCAAAAGAAAAAATAGATGCAGAAATAAGTAAAAAAGAAAAATATGAAGAAATGTTAAAAGCTGTAGAATCAAGAATAAGTCAAATGGAAAAATAAAAGATAATAAAAGACCTTTAGAAAAATAAGTTCTAGAGGTCTTTTGTTGTATAGGAAAAATTAAAGATTTTGAGTATACAACATCTAATATTTATAAAATTTAAAAGTCAAATGCTGTCGAAAAGTTCTCATATTTCGGCAAAACTTCCTATGTTTTGCTATAGGAAAAAATTTCCAATTATAGTATAATGTATCAAGAAAAATAAAAGGGGGAAGAAAGTATTTTGAAAATTAAATTTATAGAAGAGGACAAGTTATTAGTATTAGAAATAACAGAAGAAATTGACCACCATACTACAGAAGAATTAAGGAGGAAGATGGATGATGAAATTGAAAGATGTATGCCTAGAAAAGTTATATTTGATTTTGGTAGTGTCTCTTTCATGGATAGTGCAGGAATAGGAATGGTTATTGGAAGATATAAATTAGCCAAAATGTTTGGAGCAAGTGTTAGTATGACTAATGTACGAAAAAGTGTAAAAAAAATATTTGAAATGTGTGGAATACTAAGATTAATTCCTATTTTAGAAGAAAAGATTGGATAAAAAAGGGGGAGAATATGAGAAATATGTATAAAAATGAAATGAAATTAGAATTTTTAAGTAAATCAAATAATGAAGCATTTGCACGTATTGCAGTAGCTGCGTTTGTATCACAATTAGATCCAACAATAGAAGAATTAGCAGATATAAAAACAGCTGTATCAGAGGCTGTTACCAATTCCATAATTCACGGTTATGAAGATAAAGATGGAATGGTTAAAGTAACATGTAAAATTCTAGGAGAAACAGTACTTATAGAAGTATCTGACACAGGAAAAGGAATTGAAGATATAGAACTTGCAAAACAACCATTATATACTTCTAAACCTAATTTAGAACGTTCTGGTATGGGATTTACTATTATAGAAAGTTTTATGGATGAAATGAAAATTGAATCAGTTGTAGGACTTGGAACAAAAGTTACAATGAAAAAAGAAATAAAAAAAGACGAAGCAAATAAAAAGGAGGAATGTATTTTTAAAAATTAAATAAAAAGATACTGTGAAAGGGAAAATACATATGTGTGAAGAAAAAATAGCCGAGATAGAACAGGCAAAACAAGGAAATGAAGAGATAATGACAAAGCTCTTAGAAGAAAATATTGGTTTAATATGGAGTATTGTCAAAAGATTTTCTGGGAGACGGTTATGAATTAGAGGATCTATATCAAATTGGAGCAATGGGATTTATAAAAGCAATAAAAAGATTTGATACAAATTTTGAAGTAAAACTTTCAACATATGCAGTACCATATATATTAGGAGAAATAAAAAGATACATACGTGATGATGGAATTGTAAAAGTAAGTAGAAGTACAAAAGAGTTAGGAATAAAAATATTAGAAATACAAAAAGAACACATGAGAAAAACAGGTGAAGAAATTGGAATATTAGAGATTTCTAAAATATTAAAAGTACCAAAAGAAGAAATTGCATTAGCATTAGATTCTTTAAAACCAGTAGAATCTATTTATGAAGATAGTTATTCTGATGGCGAAGGAAGTATTAGTATATTAGATAGATTATCTTCAAAAAATGATGAAGCAACTCAAATAATTAATCAACTATCACTAAAAGAAGCTATAAGAGGATTAGAAAAAGAAGAACAAGAAATTATTATGCTTAGATATTATCGTGAAAAAACACAATCTCAAGTAGCAAAAATATTAGGTTTAACACAAGTACAAGTATCTAGACTAGAAAGAAAAGTATTAGATAAAGTAAGAATAAAAATGAAAAGTTAGGAGGAATTTATGAAAAAATTATTACTTTTGATTCTTGTTCTAGTACTTTTTTCTTTTGCTATTCCTATTTTTTTTACAATACCATTTAAAGAAAAGGAAGTAGTAGGAGAAACCAAAATGAATAATGAAAATACTGAAGAAAAAAAAGAAGAACCATATAAATATTCTTCTTATTCAGAAATAAAACTATATCATGCAAAACAAAATACAGTAGAAACTATTCCAATGGATAATTATTTATACGGTGTAGTATCTGCAGAAATGCCAGTGGATTTTGAACTAGAAGCATTAAAAGCGCAAGCAATAGTTGCAAGAACATATACTATATATAAAATAGCAAATTCATCTGGAAAACATGAAGGAGCAGATATATGTGATAATTCTGCCTGCTGTCAGGCATGGATATCAAAGGAGGATAGATTAGCAAAATGGGAAGAGGCTAAACAAAATGAAAATTGGAATAAAATTGTAGATGCAGTAAATAGTACAAAAGGAAAAGTAATTGTGTATGAAGGAAAACCTATAAATGCCTTTTTTCATTCAAATAGTGGAGGAACTACAGAACCACCAGTAAATGTATGGGGAGGAACAGGATATCCATATTTACAGGCTGTACAAACATCTGGGGAAGAAAATTATTCACAATATTCATCAGAGGTAACACTAGATAGAAAAGAAGTGGAACAAAAAGTAAAAGAAAAACATTCTGATTTTCAGATTAATTGGGATGAAGAAGGTTGTATTAAAATTTTAGATTATACAGATGGAAACAGAGTAAAAACAATAAGAATAGGAAATGTAGAACTATCCGGTGTAGAGGCAAGAACAATTTTTGGATTACGTTCTGCTAATTTTGAAGTAACTATAAATGGAGAAAATGTTACTTTCAAAGTAAAAGGATATGGTCATGGAGTTGGGATGAGTCAAACTGGAGCCGATGCTTTGGCAAAAGAAGGCAAAAATTGTGAAGAGATTATCCATCATTTTTATCAAAATGTAGAAATTATTAATTGGTAATTTGTATAAATTAACAAAAATGGGAAATAATTAAACTAAAGAAAAAAATGAAGGAGGTCTTTATGAGACGAGAAAATAGAAATATGAGAAATTTACAAGATGGTAACAATTTTAAAAATATTTTATATTTAGCTGGAAGTATTTTAGGTGTTGCAATAATTGCTTTTGTTATTACTTTTGTTTTGTACAGTAATAAGTTAAATGAAGAAGCTAAAATGAGTAAATTAAACAGTGAAAAAATTGTAGGTTTAGTACCAAACGAAGAAGATGATAAAATTTCAGAAGATATTTCAGAAGTAAATAGCAAATTTGGTAAAACAGTAGAAGAATCACAAAATGAAGTAAAAGAAAATAACGTTGTAGAAACAAATACTAACAAACAAAATAATGTTCAAGAAAATGTAACAAATAATTCTGTAAAGGAAGAAACAAAAGAAAGTGTTAGTGAAAAAGAAAATAAAAGTACACAAAAGGATGTAGAAAAATCAGAAGAAAATAAGACACAAGAGAAAAAAGAATTAGAGTTCTCTATGCCAGTAGAAGGTGAAATATCTAAAAATTATGCTAAAGATAGTTTAGTTTACTCTGACACATTACAAGAATGGGTTGTACATTTAGGAATTGATATAAAAGCAGAAAAAACTACTGTAGTAAAATCAGCAGAGGCAGGCAAAGTAAAAGCAATAAAAAATGATCCTAGATATGGATTAACAGTTATACTAGAACATGACAATGGATATAGTTCAGTATATTCTAATCTACTAACTGCAGAGTTTGTAAAAGAAGGAGAAAAAGTAGAAAAAGGACAGACAATAGGTACTGTTGGAAATACTGCAACATTTGAAATCTCAGAAGAAAGTCATCTACATTTTGAAATATTAAAAGATGGAGAAAGTGTAGATCCTAATATATATTTAAAATAAATATTATATAAAAAAGAATCATTAATTGATTCTTTTTTTGATAGAATAAATTTTAAAAAAGTATGGAAATAATTTAAATTTGTAGTATAATAAGTAAGATAAAAAATATACTTATATATTAGGAGGAAATTAATGGATTCAGAAAAAAAACAAAGAATTTACAAAACCATAATGTTAGTAGTTATTACAATGTTTGTTACTTGTATGGTAACAGCAGTTTTTATGTATAACTTTTTACAAAATAGTTCGGGTGTTAAGTATGCTACATTTGGAGGTTCAAATTCAGAATTAACTAGTTCAATAAATATAATTCGTAGTATGATTGACAAATATTATTTAGGAGATATTGATGAAGAAAAATTAATTGAAGGGGCAATAAAAGGTTATGTAGAAGGATTAGGAGATCCTTATACAGAATATTTTCCAAAGGAAGAAATGGAAGAATATACTGAAGGAGCATTAGGTCATTATTGTGGAATTGGAATATATATGATAAATGATACTAAAAAAAATGCAATAATGGTTTTAGCTCCAATTGAGGGAGGACCAGCAGAAGCTGCTGGATTATTACCAGGAGATATTATTACAAAAGTAGATGGAACAGCTTATACAGGGGAACAAATAAATGAAGCTTCTAACAAAATTAAAGCAGGAGAAAGTGGAACTACAGTAAAACTAGAAATTTTAAGAGATAATAAAACATTAGAAATTGAAGTTAAAAGAGAAGAAGTTAAAGTAAACCATATAAAATCTGAAATGTTAGAAAATAATATAGGTTATGTAAAAATTTCTACTTTTGATGAAGGATGCGCTGACGAGTTTAAAAGTAAAATAGAAGAATTAAATCAAAAAGGAATGAAATCATTAATTATTGACCTTAGAAATAATGGTGGTGGAATTGTAGGAGAAGCAACAGATATAGCAGATTATTTATTACCTAAAGGAGAAGATATATTAATTACAGTAGATAAAAATGGAAAAGAAGAGATAACAAAATCAGAACATGACCCAATAGTAAAAGATGATGTTAAAGTTGTTGTATTAGTAAATGAATATACTGCTAGTGCTTCAGAAATTTTGGCAGGAGCACTAAAAGATTACCAGAGAGCAAAGATTATAGGTGAAAATACATATGGAAAAGGTGTTATACAAGTACTAAAACAATTTACTGATGGAAGCGGTATAAAGATGACTGTTAATGAATATTATACACCCAAAAGAAACAAAATAAACAAAGAAGGAATTGCTCCAGATATAGAGGTTGAATTACCAGAAGAAGAACAAGATAAGTTATCAGTAGAAAGAGAAAAGGATACACAATTACAAAAAGCAATTGAAGAATTAAAATAAACTCAAAGAAGACTGAATTTCAGTCTTCTTTGAGTTTTAAATAATATTAAATTTTTCAATTGAAATTTTTATTATTTTTTTGAATTCAAAAATAATAATCTTATATGGTATGTCTTCAACAAACAAATTCTTTAAAAAATTTAATAAGATTTGTTTTAAATCAGACAAGTAGTCAAAGCTCATATTTTGCAAATCAGAAATAAACATATGTATATCTTTATCAAAGCTTTTTTTGTCAAGATAATATAGATTTAGAGTTTCTGAAATCCGTTTGATAAAAGCATTGAAAAAAGATGCTTCATAATGAAATTTATTATTTGCAAGATTATTGTTTTGTGAAAATTCCATAAAAATTTCTCCTTTAAAAATTAATAAAATATACTAGACTAGTATATCATAAATTGTGACATAATACAATAAATATAGGAATATTAATTAAATTATGTCAACAACATTTATTGTGATTTTTAAAATTAAGATAAAAAAGTAAAAATTTTTTAAAATATGTATTGACAGATTAAATAAAATTTAGTATACTAATAATCGTTGAAGGAAACGGGCGCATAGCTCAGCTGGGAGAGCATCTGCCTTACAAGCAGGAGGTCATAGGTTCGAGCCCTATTGCGCCCACCATTTTTATAAAAATTTCATTTGGCCTGGTAGTTCAGTTGGTTAGAACGCTAGCCTGTCACGCTAGAGGTCGACGGTTCGAGCCCGTTCCAGGTCGCCATTTTTTTTATTTGCCCCGATAGCTCAGTTGGTAGAGCAAGGGACTGAAAATCCCTGTGTCCGTGGTTCGATTCCACGTCCGGGCACCATATATAAAAGCTTACAAACTGAATTTGTTTGTAAGCTTTTTTGGATATAAAGGGAGTAAATATGATAGCTGAAATTATTATAAATAGTAATGTACGTAACTTAAATAAAACATTTGATTATAAAATTCCACAAGAACTATTAGAAAAAATTAAAATTGGTAGTCGTGTTTTAGTTCCATTTGGTAATTCAAAAACTTTAGAAGAGGGATTTATTATTGGAATAAAGAAGGATTCGCTTTTTAAAGTAAAAGAAATAGTTCAAGTAGAAGATGAACATTATATAGATGAAAAAAGAATAACTTTAGCTAAATGGATAGCAAGGAGATATTTTTGTAATATATCAGATGCAATAAAGCTTTTTTTACCTCCAGGAAAAATAACTAAAAAAATAGAAAATCGTATTAAAGAAAAAAATATACAATGTGTATTTTTAAATAAATCATCAGAAGAAATAGAAGAAGCAATAGAAAATAAGCAAATAAAGTCAGAAAAGCAAATACGTATATTAAATTTTTTATTGGAAAATGAAGGTGTTACAACATCTGACTTAGAAATATACGCAGACGCAAGTAGAGCTATTATAAAAACATTAGAAAAAAATGGATTTGTAGAAATTATAGAAAAAGTAATAGATAGAAATCCTATTTTAGAAAAAGAAGTTGCTAAAACAGAAAATTTAGTGTTAACAGATGAACAAAATGAGGCATATAAAAGAATAGAAGAAACAATAGATGAAAAAATATATGCATCATTTTTATTAATGGGAGTTACAGGTTCTGGAAAAACAGAAGTTTATTTACAATTAATTCAAAAAGTATTAAAAAAAGGTGAAACTTCAATTTTATTAGTACCAGAAATTTCACTAACTCCTCAGATGATTAACCGTTTTATTGCAAGGTTTGGTAAAGAAAAAATTGCAATTCTTCATAGCAAGTTGTCAATAGGTGAAAGATATGACGAATGGAAAAGAATAAAAAAAGGAGAAGCAAGTATAGTAATAGGAGCTAGGTCTGCTATTTTTGCACCTGTTTCAAATTTAGGATTAATTATAATAGATGAAGAACATGATTCTTCATATCAATCTGAAATGACACCAAGATATGATACAAAAGAAATTGCAGAATATATAGCAAAAGAAAATAACATACCTTTGGTATTAGGTAGTGCTACTCCTAGTATTAATAGTTTTTATCAAACACAAAATAAAGAAAAAGAGCTTATAGTTTTAACAAAAAGAGCTAACAATGCTCCTTTACCTGATGTAGAAATTGTAGATTTAAGAGAAGAGTTAGCCAAAGGAAATCGTTCTATGTTTAGTACTAAACTAAAGGACGAAATAGAAAAAAATTTAAAACAAAAAAAGCAAACAATTTTATTTTTAAATAGAAGAGGTTTTTCTACTTTTATAATGTGTAGAGATTGTGGGTATGTTGCAAAGTGTAAAAATTGCAATATAAGTTTAACATATCATGCTAAAGCTAACAGGTTAAAATGTCATTATTGTGGGTATGAAACAGATATTATAAAAATATGTCCAGAATGTGGAAGTAAAAATGTTAGATATTTTGGTACAGGAACACAAAAATTAGAAGAAGAGGTCCATAAATTATTTCCAGAAGCTACAACAATAAGAATGGATGTTGATACAGTTACTAAAAAAAATTCACATGAGAAAATACTAGATACTTTTCAGAAAGAAAATATAGATATTTTAATAGGAACACAAATGGTAGTAAAAGGACATCATTTTCCAAATGTAACATTAGTAGGCGTAATGGCAGCTGATAGTAGTTTACATATGGAAGATTATAGAGCCAATGAAAGGACTTATGATTTATTAGTTCAAGTTGCTGGAAGGGCTGGAAGAGAAGGAAATGTTCCTGGAAAAGTAATTATACAAACATATAATACAGATAGTTATAGTATTTTGTATGCTAAAAAACAAGAATATATGCCATTTTATGAAATAGAGCAAAGCATAAGACAAAACTTGAAATATCCACCTTTTTGCGATATAATAATACTGGTAGTAAGTGCTGAAAAAAAAGAGGTAGCAGAACAAACAATAAAAAATATAGAAAAAGATTTATTTCAAAAGTTAAAAAATGTAGAAAATACAAATATATATCAATCAATGCCAGCTCCAATAGATAGAATAAAAAATAAATATCGTTATAGAATGATTATAAAATGTAATTTTGGAGATACTATCATTGATATATTAACGGAATGTTTGGAAAAAAATAAAAGTTCTAAAGCTCAAATTGCAATTTACAGAAATCCAAATAATATGATGTAAGAAAGAGAGGGGAAAAAAGTGGCAATTAGAAAAATAATAGAAAATGGAGATCCTATTTTAAGAAAAACTGCAAAAGAAGTGGAAAAAGTTGATGAAAAAATTCAAATACTTATAGAAGATATGATAGAAACTTTGCATAAATATAATGGTGTTGGGTTAGCAGCACCACAGGTAGGAATTTTAAAAAGAGTAATAGTTATAGATACATATGATGGAAATGATGTTTTAATTCTAATTAATCCAAAAATAATTAAAACTAAAGGTGAACAAACAGTAGAAGAGGGATGTTTAAGTTTTCCAAATCAATATGCAAAAGTAGTAAGACCTAAAGAAGTAATTGTAGAAGCGATGAATGAAAATGGTGATAAAATTAGGGTAGAAGGAAAAGATTTACTTGCTCAAGCATTAATGCATGAAATAGATCATTTAAATGGAATTTTATTTGTAGATCTTATGCTTCCAGGAACAATGGAAATAGTGGAACAAAATGACTAAACAAAAAGGAGGAGAAAAATGTTAAGAATAGTATTTATGGGAACTCCAGATTTTGCAGAAGCTTCTTTAGAAAAATTATATGAATCAGGACAAAATATAGTAGGAGTTGTAACAAATCCAGACAAACCAAAAGGTAGAAAAATGATTCTTACTCCTTCTCCAGTAAAAGAATATGCAATAAAAAAAGGATTAAACATTTATCAACCAGAAAAAATTAGAAAGAATGAGGAATTTATAAACGAATTAAAAAATATAAATCCAGACTTAATTTGTGTTGTAGCATATGGAAAAATACTTCCAAAAGAAGTATTAGAAATTCCCAAATTAGGTTGCATTAATGTTCATGGTTCGTTATTACCAAAATATAGAGGAGCTGCTCCAATACAATGGTCAGTTATAAATGGAGAAAAAGTAACAGGTATAACAACAATGTATATGGATGTAGGAATGGATACTGGTGATATGATTTTAAAAGAAGAAGTAAAAATTGGAGAAGATGAAACAACTGGAGAGTTGTGGGATAGGCTAAAAAACATAGGAGCAGAATTATTGGTAAAAACAATTGAAAAATTGGAAAAAGGAGAAATTGAAAGAATTCCTCAAGGTGATGAATTTACATTAGCACCAATGTTAACAAAAGAAATGGCAAAAATAGATTGGAATAATAAAACAGGTCAAGAAATAAAAAATTTAGTAAGAGGATTAAACCCAATAATGGGAGCATATACTTTTTTTAGAAATAAAAAGATTAAATTTTGGAAAGTAAATGTTATTAATTATGAAAAGCTTTTTGATTTGTTTACAGATTTGGCAGAATACTCATATAAATTAAAAGATATCCAACCTGGTACTGTTATGTTTTCGGGAGATAAAAATGGATTATATATTAAAGCTAAAGATTCTATAATAGAAGTAATAGAGTTACAGGCTGAAAATAGCAAGAAAATGCCTATTAGAGAATTTTTAAGAGGAAATGAAATAAATATTGGAGAAATTTTTGAATAAAAATTATAAATATGTATTGACAAAAATCAAATTACTAGTTATAATAAATAACGTGCTAGAGATTTGAGTTGCAGGTGTAGTTCAATGGTAGAATTCCAGCCTTCCAAGCTGGCTATGCGGGTTCGATTCCCGCTACCTGCTCCAATATTTTTTAGCAATATAGATAAACTGCAGGTGTAGTTCAATGGTAGAATTCCAGCCTTCCAAGCTGGCTATGCGGGTTCGATTCCCGCTACCTGCTCCAAATTTCAAGCACTTTAGTTTTTCTAAAGTGTTTTTTTTATAACGCGGGTATAATTTAGTGGTAGAATGTCATGCTTC
This sequence comes from uncultured Clostridia bacterium, assembly GCA_963558405.1. Lineage (GTDB taxonomy): Bacteria > Bacillota > Clostridia > TANB77 > CAG-508 > CAKNOI01. The sequence continues at coordinate 20,767 of CAUWGC010000017.1, read as the reverse complement.
CGACCTGATAGCGCGAGTTCGATTCTCGCTACCCGCTCCATAATGCATTTCCGTCGAACCACTTGAAAGTATTACAACAAGTGACTTTAAAGAAAACAAAAAAGTGAATATCATTTCACAATATATAAGTCGATTTAGTCGGCTTATTTTTTGCTTTTTGGAAATAAAAGTAAATAATAGCCTATTAGTGTCAAGAAGTTTCGGATGAAAATTTTAAAAATTATTATTGATACAATAAATCGTTATTCAAAACTTAGAGATTTTTCTCTAAGTTTTGTTTTATCTTAATGTGCAAGTTCATTTAATATTTCATATGTAGGTGTGATTAAGCCATCATTTAATACAGGTATATTGCCATTAGAATTATTATCAAAAGTATAGTTATTTATTATTTCTTCATTTATTTTTTTTATTTCAGTGTTTTTATATGATTGCATATATAATTTAAAAATATTAATGTTGTTATTTTTGTAGTCATTAAGTTTTAAATACTGCTTAATTCTTTTTGTAGAAAAGCCTTTAGGTCTTGAAGAAAAGAAAGAAGCAATAAGGTGTGATATATGACTTTCCATAGATGAACCAATATTTAAATTCAGCATAGATTTAATATTTGAATAATTATTAATTATATATTTAAGTTTTTTATTAATAATATCTTTACGTTTTGGATTATTATTTATAATGGTATTAACAGCGTCAATAAAATAATGTTTAGGCTTTGTATTGAAAATATGTAATAGATAAAATCTTTCATCTGAATCAGTAGTAATATGATGAATAGCTTGTTTAAAGTGAAATTCACATAAATAAAATTTAACAGAATTATTAGTATCAAGTTTTAATTCAGAAATACCAGATTTAATCCAAGAGCCACCATCAGCCAAAAGACAAATATTTTTTATTTTAGAAAAATCATATTTCATAGCAATAAAATCCATAAACTTAGGCCAAGCTTTAGAAGAGTAACAAGAAAACACAGAGCGATTCACTAATTGACGTCCATTTTTACAAATATCTTTTATATCTTCAAAAGTAACGAAACATTTAACCATAATATCTTTATTAATATTTTGTGCACCAATATATTTCTCATCAGCCATAACGTAAAGAGTTTCAGGAGTATCTACAGATTTTGGAATAATATTAGGAACATGCCAGTTTTTAATCCAATTATAAACAGACTGACGTGGAATATCTTTTATTATAGAATTAGTCTCAAAATAAGAAATATCATTAATAAAAGCAGAAGTATCACGAACAGCTTGGGCTTGAGAAGTAGATATAGCTTTAGATATAGAGATAGCCTTAACGATAGGATCGTAATGGTCATTTTTAGGTAAATCAAAAATTTTATCTATATAAAAAAATTTCTTATTAGAATTTTTCGAAATATAATAAGTTCTATAAAAAGTTATTTCCCCAACAATAGTAATAAGAGTTCTAGGAACATTGGATTTATTAATATAGTAACGAGATTTTCTATAAGCAGATTCTTTAAATTCATTATCAAGTTCTTCAAAAGTAGATATAACAATTGATTTAACAATATCTCTAGCAGTTTGTTGTGCTTTATATATAATGTTGAAATATTTATTAGGGTCATCATTGCATAGAAGATAATTTAGTAAAAATTCAATATTATTAAATAAATTTAAAGAGATTACTTTAAATATTTTATTTTTTAAGACATTTATTAATTTTTGTGATATAATAGGTTTCATAAGAAATTCCTTTCTTTGATATTTGTTTTGGTTTTAATTATTATATCAAAGGACTTTCTTTTTGTATATTCCGAAACCATTTTACACTATTGATAAACAAGAGGTAAAATGGTATCGGATTGTAATATTAGTACTATTTTTTGGAATGATTGTAGCAATAATCGTTTGCATTAAAAAGGCATATTAAGGCTCCATAAGGGGCCTTTTTTTGTTGTTAACCTTGACAAACAATTTATAAGAGAGTATAATGTTAACCGTAGTTAACAAACTTTAAAAATAGTTACAATTTTTTTTAAGATTGTAATGCTAAAATATAAAGAAAGAGGATAAAAAATGATATCAAAAGCATCAGAAGAATACCTGAAAACAATGTACATATTAAAGCAACAAAATGGAAACATAAGAGTAACAGACATTGCAAAAAAAATGAACTGTACAAAACCAAGTGTAAACAAAGCAATATACAACTTAAAAGACAACGGACTGCTAAACTATGAATCATATGGAACAATAGAACTAACAGAAAAAGGAGAAGACTTAGCAAAAAAAATTTTAGAAGCATATGACATAGTTTATGTATTCTTAAAAGACGTACTTAATCTAGACAAAGAAGAAGCTGAAAGCGAAGCAGAAAAAATAAAATTAGCAATAACGGATAAAACAATAAACAAATTGGCAAAATATGTGCATAAAGAACTAGACCTAACAAACTTAGACTGTGATTATGATATCAATAAAGAAAAATGCAGATGTTGTGCAAGAAGAACAATGTCAATAGGGACGGGCCTTTTTGACAGATAATAAATAAAAAATGTCAAAAAGGGGCGTCCCTATTGACAGAAAGAAAGGATTAAAAAAATGAGTAATTTATTAGAAATAAAAGATTTACATGTAAACGCAGGAGAAAAAGAAATATTAAAAGGAATAGACTTAGATATAAAAAAAGGAGAAATTCATGTAATAATGGGACCAAATGGTTCAGGTAAAACAACAACAGCAAATGCAATATTAAATAACCCAGAATATACAAAAACAAATGGAACAATAACATTTGATGGTGAAGATATTACAAAATCAAGAACAGATGAAATTGCAAGAAAAGGAATATTTATGTCATTCCAATTACCAGAAGAAATTCCCGGGGTTTCAGTTACAAACTTCTTGAAATATGCAAAAAATAAAATAACAGGAGAACCAGTAAAAATATTTCAATTTAAAGATGAATTGAAAAAATATATGGAAGAATTAAATATGAATCCTAAAAATATGGAAAGAAGTTTAAATGTTGGATTTTCAGGTGGAGAGAAAAAGAAAAATGAGATTTTACAAATGCTTGTATTAAATCCAAAACTTGCTATTCTTGATGAAACAGATTCGGGCCTTGATGTTGATGCAATAAAGACTGTTTCAAAAGGAATTGAGATGTTTAAAAATGAGAATAATGCTGTTTTAATTATTACTCATAATACTAAAATTTTGCATAGTTTAAAGGTTGATTATGTTCATGTTTTAGTTAATGGAAAAATTGTTAAAACAGGTGGACAGGAATTAGCTTCAGAAATTGAAGAAAATGGATATGCACAATATAAATGAAAGTTGTCAAAAGGGACGCCCTTTTTTGACAAAAAGGAATAAAAAATAAAAAGTTGTCAAAAAAGGGCGTCCCTTTTGACAACTTTCAAAGGAGCAACTAAAAAATGAAAACTCAAGTTGAAGAAATAAATAGAAATATTTATGATATAAAAAACAAAGACGAATACGATTTTAAAATAAAAAAAGGTTTAACACCAGAAATAATAGAAGAAATATCAAAACAAAAAAACGACCCAGACTGGATGAGAGAATTTAGACTAAAAGCATTAGAAGTATATAACAATTTAGAAATGCCGACATGGGGACCAGATTTATCAGAATTAAATATGGACGAGATTGCAACATATGTAAGACCAAAGTCAAAATTAAATAGCTCTTGGGATGACGTTCCAGAAGACATTAAAGATACATTTGACAAATTGGGAATACCAGAAGCAGAAAAGACATCCCTTGCAGGTGTTGGAGCACAATACGATTCAGAAGTTGTTTACCATAGTATGAAAGAAGAATTGATAAAACAAGGTGTAATTTATACAGATATGGAAACGGCGGTAAGAGAATATCCAGAACTAGTAAAATCACACTTTATGAAATGTGTACCAGTAAATGACCATAAATTTGTAGCATTACATGGAGCAGTATGGTCAGGCGGTTCATTTGTATATGTGCCAAAAGGAGTAAAAGTAGATGTTCCATTGCAATCATACTTCAGACTAAACTCACCAGAATCAGGACAATTTGAACACACATTGATAATTGTAGAAGAAGGAGCAAGTTTACACTTTATAGAAGGATGTTCAGCACCAAAATACAATAAAGTAAACTTACACGCTGGATGTGTTGAATTATATGTAGCAGACAATGCTTATTTAAGATATTCAACAATAGAAAACTGGTCAAAAAATATGCTTAACTTAAATACAAAAAAAGCAATAGTAGGAAAAAATGCAAAAATGGACTGGGTATCAGGTTCATTTGGGTCAAAAATATCAATGCTATATCCAATGAGCATATTAAATGGAGAAGGTGCAAAAACAGAGTTTACAGGAATATCATTTGCAGGTGGTGGACAAAACCTAGACAATGGATTCAAAGTAATTCATAATGCACCAAACACATCAAGTGTAGTAAATGCAAAATCAATATCAAAAAACGGTGGAAAATGCACATATAGAAGTTTGGTAAGAATAAATGAAAATGCAAAAAATTCAAAATCATCAGTATCATGTGAATCACTTATGTTAGACGACATATCAATTTCAGATACAATACCAACAAATGACATAAGAACAGATGAAGTTGAATTTTCACACGAAGCTAAAATAGGTAAAATAAGTGATAAAACAATATTCTATTTGATGAGCAGGGGACTATCAGAAGAAGATGCAAAGGCTATGATAGTAAGAGGTTTTGCACATCCAATAGCAAAGGAATTACCAGTAGAATATGCAGTTGAAATGAACAATCTTATTAACTTAGAATTAGAAGGAGCTATAGGATAAAGTAGTTAGAATTATTACATTGGATAAAAAAAGAATGTCCAGAAATAAATCTCCAGACATTCTAAAAAATTTTTGGCAATTCCTATCGTATTACTAAATGATAAATGCAAAAAAAGTTATTGCTAATGTAATTGCGAAAGGAATTGCGACAATGATTCCAACTGTAATCCCTACAAATTGGAAAAATTTAAAAAATTTTTTCATATGAGATATGCTACCTCCTTATATTTTGGTGAACGATATTATAACATAAAAATATAATAAAATCAATGAAAGGATCAATATTTATAATGAAAAATATTAAATTAAATGAGACACCAGTTAGAACTGCGAAAAACTTCAGAATAAATAATATAAAACTAGAAAATATTGAAATTCCAGAAGTTATACCATCATTTGAAAATGTAACAGTAATTGGTGATACATCAAAAATAAATATAGAACAAAATATAAATAATACACATACAGATTTAATTTATGGTCTAAGTGAAGAACTTACAAATCAAGTAAAAACTCGGAGCAAATCAAAAAATAAGATTAAACATAAATAGTAATCAAAATGAAGAAGTTATGCCAAAATTATGTGAATGTTCTGATATAAGAGAAGAAAAAATAGAAGCGGAAATAGATTTTAATTTTGATAATGAAAATTCTGTATTAATAGACAACATAGAAATAATTGCAAACGAAAACACAAAATCAACAATAATAATAAAATACACTTCAAACCAAGAAAATGAAAATTATCACAATGGAATAATAAAAGCAAAAGCTGAAAAAAATGCAGAATTAAATATTGTATTGGTTAATTTAATGAATATAAAATCAAATAACTTTTTAGCAATTGAAAATGAGTTTGAAGGAAATGCAAAAATTAATTATACAATTGTTGATTTTGGCGGAAAGCATAGCATTACAAATTATTATTCTAATTTACAAGGGGATAATTGTGATAATCAACTAAACACAATTTATTTAGGAAAAGAAAATCAAGTTTTTGACTTAAATTATATAGGTGAATTAAGAGGTAAAAAATCTAATATTGATATAGAAGTTCAAGGAGCTTTAAAAGATACATCTAAAAAACATTTTAAAGGAACAATTGATTTTAGAAAAGGATGTAAAAAGGCTACAGGAAATGAAAACGAAGCTTGTATGTTATTATCAGATACAGCAAAATCAATTGCTTTGCCGATGTTACTTTGTTCTGAAGAAGAGGTTGAAGGTAACCATTCAAGTTCAGCTGGAAAAATTGGAGAAAAAGAATTGTTCTATATTATGAGTAGAGGTTTTGAACTTAAAGAGGCTATGAAGCTGATGGTTAGAGCTAGATTTAATCAAATTTTAGAGAAAATTGAAAATGAAGAATTGAGAGAAGAAATTTTACAAGAAATTGATAAGAGGTTAGATTAGAAAGCCTCCAAAGAGGCTTTCTAATCTTAAAAGCTTTTGCTAAGCAAATTGTAATTATAAATTATGATTTCATCAAAATAAACATTATACTTTTTAGCAAGTTCATCAGTTAACCGATAAATCTCATCATAAGACACAACTTTTTTTAAGAGAATAATTTCGGTCATAAAAGGTTCATTACGACAGATACCTGATACAAAGTAGTGATATTTTTTCTTTTTGAAAAACATAATAACCTCCTTATAATGTGACAAGTATATAAAACTATACTTTAGATGAATAAGTTAGATGAATTATATTATATATTTAACAAAAAGTCAAGAAAAGGTGATATAAAATGAATAATATAAAAAAAGATTTTCCACTACTAGAAAATGAAAACATAACATATTTAGATAGTGGAGCAACAACACAAAAACCAATACAAGTAATAAAAGCAGTAGAAGAATTCTACCAAAAATACAACGCAAACCCACACAGGGGAGCATATTCATTAAGTGTAGAAGCAACTGAACAATATGAAAATACAAGAACAAAAATAGCAAAATTCATAAATGCAAAACACAGAGAAGAAATAATATTCTCAAAAAATGCAACAGAAAGTTTAAACTTAATTGCATATTCATATGGTTTGGACAACCTAAAAAAAGATGATGAAGTAGTAATTTCAATAATGGAACATCATTCAAATTTAGTTCCTTGGCAAAAAATGACAAAGCAAACAGGTAGCAAATTAAAATATATGTACATCAACGAAAATTATCAAATTACAGATGAAGAGATAGAAAGCAAAATTACAGACAAAACAAAAATCGTTGGAATTACACATGTTTCAAATGTTTTAGGAACAATAAATAATGTGAAAAAAATAATTAAATATGCACACAAAAAAGGTGCAATAGTAATAGTTGACGCATCACAAAGCATACCACATATGAAAATTGATGTTCAAGATTTGGATGCTGATTTTCTAGTATTTTCAGGACATAAAATGCTTGCACCACTTGGAATAGGCGTATTATATGGAAAAAGAGAAATACTAAACAAAATGACTCCATTTTTAATGGGTGGAGATATGATAGAATACGTTTATGAACAAGATACAACATTTGCACCACTTCCAAATAAATTTGAGGCTGGTACACAAAATGTTGAAGGCGTAATTGGTTTAGGAGCAGCAATTGATTACATTGAAAATCTAGGATATGATAAAATACAAGAAATTGAACATGAAGTAATATCATATGCAAGACAAGAATTATCAAAACTAGATTATCTAGCACTATACACAACACCAAATGAAGAAAATCATTCAAGTGTAATTTCATTCAACATTAAAGGGGTACATCCACATGATGTTGCAAGTATTTTAGATTCAGAAGGTGTATGCGTGCGCTCTGGAAATCATTGTGCTCAACCACTTATGAGATTCTTAGGTATTGATTCTACTTGTAGAGCAAGTTTTTACATCTACAATACAAAAGAGGATGTAGATAAATTGGTTAAAGCACTTGATAAGGCTTATAATATGTTTAAAAATTATATAAGATAAGGAAAGTTGAAAAAATGGACGAGTTAACAGATGTTTACAATGAATTAATAATGGAACACAGTATGAATTCATACAACAAAAAGAAACTAGAAAATGCAGACTACTGTGAAGTAGGGCACAACCCAAATTGTGGAGATGAGATAACACTACAATTAAAATTAAATGGAAATAAAATAGAAGATATGGCATTTTCAGGACATGGATGTGCAATTTCACAAGCATCAACATCAATAATGATAGATACATTAAAAGGAAAAACAGTTGAAGAAGCAAAAGAGATTATAAAAACATTTATAGAAATGATAAAAAGAGAGACAACTGATGAGGAAGAACTTAAAAAATTGGAAGATGCAATTGCGTTTAGAAATGTGTCTAATATGCCGGCAAGAGTAAAATGTGCTCTTTTGGCTTGGCATACTATTGAAGATATGCTAAATAAAAATGATAGCACAGGAACTGGAAATATAAATTGTTGTCAATAAAAATCAAATAAATAAAAGTTGTCAAAAAGGGGCGTCCCTATTGACAGCCTGTCAATAGGGACGCCCCTTTTTGACAACCGGAGGTAAAAATGGAAAACAAAAAAGTATTATTAGGAATGAGTGGAGGAGTTGACAGCTCAGTATCAGCACTACTACTAAAAAAAGAAGGATATGAGCCATTAGGAATAACACTAGAACTGTTTGCAGGAAGCAGTTGTTGTAACATAAACACATATATAGACGCAAAAAATGTTTGCAAAACAATAGGAATTCCACACTTTACATATAATTGCAAAGAACAATTCAAAGACTATGTAATAAATGATTTTATAGACTGCTATGCAAATTGCAGAACACCAAATCCATGTATAGAATGTAACAAATATATGAAGTTTGGAATTATGTGGGAAAAAGCAAAAGAACTAGGATGTAATTACATAGCTACAGGACATTATGCAAAAACAGAATATAGCGAAGAATATGGAAGATGGGTACTAAAAAAATCACAGGCAGGTAAAAAAGACCAAAGTTATGTATTATGGAATATTCCAAAAGAATTAATAGAACATGTATTATTCCCATTAGCAGATTTCACAGACAAAGAGCAAATACGTGAAATAGCAAGAGAAAACGACTTAAAAGTTGCAAATAAACCAGATAGTGAAGATATCTGTTTTGTGCCAGATGGAAATTACAAAAAATTCCTTGAAACTAATTCTGATATAAAACCTAAAAAAGGAAACATAGTAAATTCAAAAGGTGAAATATTAGGAAAACATACAGGTCTATATAATTATACAATAGGTCAAAGAAAAGGACTTGGAATATCATATAAAGTACCATTATTTGTTTTAGGATTTAACAAAGCAAAAAATGAAGTAATAGTAGGAGAAGAAAAAGAACTATACAAAAAAGAAATTACAGTTACAGATATCAACTTATTATTAGTTGATAAAATAGAAGAAACAATGGAAGTTGATGTAAAAACTAGATATTCATCAAAAGTTGCAAAAGCAAAAATTGAGCAAGACGGAGAAAATATCAAAGTGATATTTGACGAACCACAAAGAGCAATAACACCAGGTCAATCTGCTGTATTTTATGCTGGAGACATAGTTCTTGGAGGAGGAAAAATAAAATGTTAAATCAATTTTCAAGAACAGAATTATTGATAGGAAAAGAAGGAATAGAAAAATTACAAAATGCAAAAGTTGCCATATTTGGAATTGGTGGAGTTGGTTCGTTTGTAGTAGAAGGACTTGTAAGAGCAGGAGTTTGCAAGTTTATATTAGTAGATGATGACAAGATTTGCTTAACAAATTTGAATAGACAAATAATTGCAACTAGAAAAACAATTGGAAAGCCAAAAGTTGAAGTTGCAAAGGAAAGAATTTTAGAAATAAACCCAAATGCAAATGTAGAAGTATATCAAGAATTTTTTATGCCAGATAGCAAAGAAATTTTAGATGATACAGTTGATTACATAGTAGATAGTGTGGACACTGTAACTGCTAAAGTTGAGTTGGTTGTAAGGGCTAATAAATTAAATATCCCTATTATTTCAAGTATGGGAACAGGAAACAAACTTGAACCAACAAGATTTGAAGTAACAGATATTTATAAAACTTCAGTGTGTCCATTGGCAAAGGTTATGAGAAAAGAACTTAGAAGTAGAGGAATAAAAAAACTTAAAGTTGTTTATTCAAAAGAAGAGCCAATACGTCCATATGAAAATATTGAAAATAGTTGTAAGACAAATTGTATTTGCCCTCCGGGTACTAAAAGAAAGTGTAGTATTCGTAATCAAGTTCCTGGAAGCATTTCTTTTGTGCCTTCTGTTGCAGGTTTGATTATTGCAGGGGAGATTATAAAGGATATAATTGGAAGAAATTAATATAAAAAATTTTTAAAAACACTTACATAAAAAACAAAAATATGATATAATAGATAAGTCGCGCAGGTAAAACGTAAGTCCAGACAAGGACTTACGGCTTTTTATGCCCAAAGACAAAAATATCAATAGAAAGAAGGAGAGAAAATTGGAAAAAGAAGAAAACATACTGGGAACAGAAAAAATAGGAAAATTAATAAGAAAATTTTCAATCCCATGCATAATATCCCTATTAGTAAACTCACTATATAACATAGTAGACCAAATCTTTATAGGGTGGGGAGTAGGATACCTAGGAAATGGAGCAACAAACGTAGTATTCCCATTAACAATGATAGGCTTAGCATTTTCACTAATGTTTGGAGATGGAGCATCAGCATACTTAAGTCTAAAACTAGGAGAAAAGAAAAAAGACGAAGCCGCAAAAGGTGTAGGAAATGCACTAGCAATTTCAACAATAGTATCAGTATTATTTTGTGCAATAACATTAATATTTTTACCACAATTATTAACAATGTTTGGATGTACAGAAACATTAAAAGAATATGCATTAAAATATGGTTATGTAATAGCAATAGGATTACCATTCTCAATGATAGGAACAACATTAAACTCAATAATAAGGTCAGATGGAAGTCCAAAATATTCAATGACAACAATGCTTGTAGGTGCAGTATTAAACACAATATTAGACCCAATATTTATATTTGTACTTAAAATGGGAGTTGAAGGAGCAGCAATTGCAACTGTAATAAGCCAAATCTTAGTATTTATACTAAACGCATTATATGTTAAAAAATTCAAATCAATCAAATTAAGTAAAGAATCATTTAAAGTAAAATCAAGTGTAGCAAAAAAAGTTTCAATTTTAGGAATAAGCAGTTTTATAAATCAAATGAGTATAGTATTTGTAATGGCTACTGAAAATAATACACTTGGAAAATATGGAGCAGAATCAAAATTTGGAGCAGAAATACCAATTACAGTTCTAGGAATTGTAATGAAAATAAGCCAAATATTAAACAGTATTATAATAGGAATTGCAGCAGGAGCACAACCAATATTTGGATACAACTATGGTGCTAGAAAATTTGACAGAGTAAAAACAACATTAAAAATAGTATTAGGATCAAGTGTTATAATTAGTACAACAGCATTTATATTATTCCAAACAATACCAGATAAATTAATATCAATATTTGGTAGTGGAGACGCAAATTACATGGAATTTGCATGTTTAGCATTTAGAACATACTTAATGCTTTGCATTTGTAACGGAATCCAAATTCCATCAGGAATATTCTTCCAAGCAATTGGAAAGAGCATAATAAGTGCAATACTTTCAATATCAAGACAAATTGCTTTCTTAATACCAGCAATGATAGTTTTAGGAAAGATGTTTGGAATACATGGAGTTTTATTCGCAGGACCATTTGCTGATGGATTAGCATTCATATTAGCAACAATATTCTTGATAAGAGAAATAAGAAATCTAAAACAAGGAAATGAAAAAGTGGTAAACAAAGAGACTACAACAAATACAGAAAGTAAACTTTCAAAACATGTTGTTATAACAATAGCAAGGGAATATGCATCAGGTGGAAGATATATTGGAAAATTAGTTGCTGATAAATTAGGAATAAAATTATACGATAATGAATTTATTTCAAAAGTAGCAGAAGAAACAGGCTTATCTGAAGAATATATTGAAAACAACGAACAAAAAAGAGATGCTTTAGCAAGTTTAAACAATGGATATTATTCAGGATTAAATAATAGTGATGAGCTATTCATCAAAGAATCTGAATTAATAAAAGAAGTAGCTGACAAAGAATCTTGTGTTATTGTTGGTAGATGTGCTGATTTCATTTTATCTGGTAGAGGAAATGTCATAAACGTTTTTGTTTATAGTGATATGGAAGATAAAATTAACAGAGCAACTACATATTATGGTATGGATAAATCTAAGGCTGAGAAAGAAATTAAAAGTATTGATAAATTTAAAATCTTATGTTAAAGTATAAACAATAAATCGGGTTATATAAGAGCTTGAAACAAAGTGTGCTATTTTTTCGCATACCTGTTTCGTAATCGCTCCACTAAAGGCTGATTTTTAATTGTTTTCAACATTTTGAATGGTTTGAAAGTACTGAAAAATCAGCTTTTTATTATTATTTTGAAAGGTTTTGAACAATTTTGAGTAATTTTCAACAATTTAATTAGCTTGTATTGAAGAAAATAAATATAATTATTATATACAAGGACAAGGAACTTGGACAATGCCTGGTGGTAAAGTAGAGTTTATGGAAACATTAGTTAATGCTGCAAAAAGAGAATTAGAAGAAACAAATAAAAACTATGGAACCAGAAACTATATTAAAATGGGAATGGTTTGATTTAGATGAGTTACCAAACAACCTATATGAACCAAGTCGAAAGTGCATAGAAAAATACAAAAAAGGATTAATTTATGAATAAATATTATCCAATTTAGAGATTTTATTCTTCTTGAATATTTGATATTTAATTAATCAAAAAGACATTATCATTTTTGAGATAATGCCTTTTTACTTGAATTAAAGTTTATTTATACACAAAAAATTACAATATAAGACAATAATTAATATTGAAAAATACTTAAAATTATGTTAATATATATAATGTAGATTATGTAACTTTAAAACAAACAATTAATTAATTGTAGTCAAGTGATTAAAAGGAGGATAAAAAATGACAGATACAAAATTTTACCAAAGCAAAGTTCGGAGACTAATCGAAGAAGGTTACTCAGAAAGCGACATAAAACTTAAATTAAATCTATCAGATTCAATGTTAGATGAAACTTTGAGAAATCTAGAAACACATTTGATTGAAAGGATGAAATTAAATCAAGATAAAGAGTTAATTCTATTAGATACGTCCATTATTAGAATTAAAAATGTTATGGATAGATTTCTAAAGATGAAAAATGTTTTATTCATCTTTTCTGTTCTAGTTATAGAAGAATTACTTGGTATAAAGATTGATAATCAGATATCGCCTCTACAGAGATATAATATATCCCAATTATTAAAACTATCAATTGAGGATTGCAGTGTTATAATCTCAAATAGCGGTGAATCAAAGTTGCCAGGTTGGAGAATTGAAAACAAAGATACACAGATTATAAATGTTGCAATGAACCTTTTTAACCATAATAGATATATCAAAGTATATACAGCAGATATGGGGTTTGCAGCTATGGTCAAAAATCTAGGATTAGACTTTGAATATCTTAATGAAGAAGGAATTGAAGATGAAAGGCTATCTTTTGAAAAGGATTACTATGATTCAATAGAAGAAACAGATAAAATAGAAAATTTGGATTATAGAAGATTTAGAAGATGGGACTATATGATTGAGAGATATCAATTCCCTGTTTATTGTAAAAAAATAAAAGGCGATAGAATAATGGTTATAGGTACTGATTGTAGCTTAAATAAAAAAGATATCATATACAAAGTAAATCCTAGTACTATTGAAAAAATAGAAATAATGGGAGGCAACGATATAAAAATATTGAAAGTAGGACATCTTAAAGAGGAACTGAGTGAATGGAATCCAGGAGAGGTAAATAAAAGAATAAAATTACTTGACTAAAATCTATTGAAGATTAAAATTAAATCTTCTAGGAACTGTTAGCAAAAAATAAAATTTTGTTAACAGTTTTTTATTATATGTAAAATTTAAGCAATATAAAGTTATAGTGGAGTATCTTCGACATACATTTATTTTAATATATTAAAGATACAAACGAATTTGAAGAAATTAAAAGAAAATTAATTGAAAATCAATAGTTGAGTTAGAAAATTTCTAACTCAACTATTGATTTTCTAATTATAAAAATTATTAGTTTTTATAACTGATAGCAAAATAACATATAGGTTCTAATTTATATGCTAAATTGTTATTTGAATCAACAAAATCAAATTCAATAGGTTCTGTTCCTAAAAGAGTATTATTCTTTGGAACACAGGATTGAACTAATTCAGGTTGATTTTTCCATCCCAATTTATGGAACCACAGTTTGCTTTTTGGATCTTGTCTAACAAAATGAAAATCCCCATCTGGAAGGTAACTATTTGGAGAAGAATAAAACAACTTTATAAGATATTCATTTTCCATAATATCCGTTGATTCATCTAATCCAATTTTCCGATACTGTATTCCTAAATTTTTTAAATCAATGGTAAAAAATTTGCATAAAAATTTAGGAGTTATTAAAGGAAATTTTTGAATTGTGAAACCAGGGAAATAATGTTGTTTGCTGTTGCCACTAAAAGTAATTCCTAAAGCATAAGCATAACAATTTAAACTTTGAGTTGCTTTTTTACTTAAAGGGACAACTGTATTTTGGGACGTTAAAAAATAATTAGGTTCAACAATTGACTCGATAATGCTATCAATTTCTTGAATAAGCATAATTATGCTCCTTTCTAATAATAATATTGTATATATTATACAATATTATTATGTAAAGTTCAACTACTATTGTAATATAAAAAATATATGATAAACTAATAAAAAATCAAAAAAAATGTAGTAATATAAAAATAAATATGATATAATAAATATAACTTTGTAACAAAAGAGGTGGAGGAATATGTTTAAAGATAAATTTGGTGGTCAATATAGTAAATTTTTAACAATTCTTTTGATAGTTGCTATAGTGCTAATAATAGGATTGTTAGGATTTTTAGCATATGATATTATTAGAAAATTCTATGTAACTAAAGAAGCTGAGAGTGCTTTAAATGAATTTGAAAAAAATATACAAAATAAAGTTGAAACTAATGTTGTACAAAATGAAGTTACAAATTCAGATGGAAATATAACAATTCCAACAACTAATACAGTAACTAATACAACTACAGGAGGAAATACTAATAATGGTGGAAGTTCTAATTCAGGAAGTAGTTCTAAAAAGCCATATTATACTGTAGGTAAAATAGAAATTCCAAAAACTGATTGTAAATATCCAATTTATAATAGAGCAACAAAAACATCAATTGAAAAAGGAGTTGCTATATTACATACTAATGCTGGAGGGTTAAATAAGCCAGGAAACACTGTAATAGAAGGTCATAATTATCGTAATGGTTTATTCTTTTCTAATAATAAAAAATTAGAAAAAGGAGATAAAATATATATTACAGATGAAAGTGGTAATAAAGTAACATATACAATATATAATAAATATGAAACTACACCAGAAGATGCATCATACTTGGAAAGAGATACTGGAGGAAAAAGAGAAATAGTTCTTCTTACATGTACAGATTATACAAACAAAAGATTACTTATTTTTGCTTCAGCAGACTAAAATTTAAAATAAAATCATAAAAAAAACAAAATTCTATTGACAAAGAATATAATATAGTTTAAAATAATAAATGCGTGTGACAAACACGCAAATGGTGGATGTAGCGCAGTTGGTTAGAGCGCTAGTTTGTGGCACTAGAGGTCGTGGGTTCGAATCCCATCTTCCACCCCATATATTGGGCTGTAGCCAAGCGGTAAGGCACTAGACTTTGACTCTAGCATTTCGGTAGTTCGAATCTACCCAGCCCAGCCAAAATATAAAACTGTGAAGTATTAAAATTTCACATTTTTTTTATTGTATAGCAAAACCGAAGAATTTGACTATTTAAATTAATAAAGTTAAGCTATTATTAATAGTAATATAAACTTAATATAATTGTTATTGTTTTGAAAAAAGAAAAGTAATATAATTATCAAAGGAGGAAACAATATGATTATATTAATAGGAGAAAGTGGTTCTGGAAAGACAACAATATTAAAAGAATTAGAAAAAATAGGATATAATAGAATAAAAGATTATACAACTAGAGAAAAAAGAGAAGGAGAAGATGAGCAAGAATATATATTTGTAACAAAAGAAAAATTTGAAAAATTATGGGATAATAAAAAATTATTGCAAAGAGCAGAATATAATGGAGAGTTTTATGGATTGAGCGCAGAAAATATAGATGAAAACTCTTGTTGTATTCAAATAGTAGAGTCTATAAATGATATAAAAGAGGGATTAAAAAGAATAGGAAAAGAAAATGTTAAAATTAAGGTATTTTATATTCATGTTCCAGCAGAAGAAAGAACCAAGAGGATGTTAAAAAGAGGAGATTCTATAGAAAAAATTCAAAATAGATTAATAATTGATAAAGAAAAATTTAGAGAAGTAAACAAAATTGCAGATGAAATAATAGAAAATATAGATTTAAACAAAGCAATAGATGATATTATTACAAAATATAAAGAATAAAAATAGAGGCAAAATATGCCTCTATTTTTATGAGGATTACTTTTGTATTAGTTTAAATTACTATAAACTTTGATTTCCTGGTATAAAATAATCTACAACACCGTAAATTAAAGCACCTACAATTGCTGCAACCCAAGAAATTGTATATCCTGCTACTAAAAACTGTGTTAAATATAAAACAACAGCAGCTAGTGCAAATCCAACAAATCCCTTCCCAAAAGCACTTGCATGTAATCCAGTAAATTTTACAATTAAGTAATCCATTGCTGTAAGAACAATAGCAGCTAAAGCTAAAGTCCATATATTATTAATACTAAAACCTGGAGTAAAAAATGCTGTAATAGCAAGTACAATTGCAGAAGCAATTAATCTACCTATAATTTGACCAACACTACTAGTTGTAGATTTACTTTGCTCATTATTATCTGCCATGTTAAAACCCCCTTAAAATTAAAAAAGTTTTTATTTAATAAACTTTTCTTATAAATCTATTATTCGCAAAAAAAATAATATTATACAAAAAATAAAGTATAATTTTTTTGATATTGCAAAAAATAAACTAAAACAATATTAAAAGAAAAGGATTGTAAAATATGGTAATTACATTTATAAGGACAATTGCATTATATATTTTAGTATTATTTGTAATGAGATTAATGGGAAAAAGAGAAATTGGACAATTACAGCCTTTTGAACTTGCAATTTCTATTATGATAGCAGATTTAGCTACAATTCCTATGGCAGATACTGGAATTCCAATTTCAAATGGAATTATTCCAATTTTAGGACTACTTGTAATGCATCTTTTGATTTCAATTATTAATATAAAAAGTATAAAAATAAGAAAAATAATTTGTGGAAAACCGGCGATTTTGATATATAGAGGAAAAATCGACGAAAAAGTGATGAGAAAAGAAAGATTTACAATTAACGAATTGCAGGAAAGGCTAAGAGGAAGCAATGTTATTAATATTGGAGATGTAGAATATGCTATTTTAGAAACAAGTGGACAAGTAACAGTAATTCAAAAACCAAATAAAAGAACTACAATACCAGAAGATTTTAATATTACTCCAGAATACGAAGGTGTACCATATGATTTAATAATTGATGGAAAGATAATGTATGATAATCTTAAAGCAATAGGAAAAGATTATCAATGGCTAAGAAAAGAAATAACAAAATTTAAAGTGGAACCAAAAAATGTATTAATAGCTACAATAGATGGAAGAAATCAAATATTTTGCCAAGAAAAGGAAAGGAAAAAATAATGTATAGAGAAATAACTATTATAATAGTCATTCTTTTATTAATATTTATAGGAAATTATATAACACAAAAAAATACAGTAAAAAGTGTTGAAATAATGACGAAAGAATTAACAGAGTTAAAAATAGATTTATTAAACAATAAAGATGATAAACAAATAGAAGAAAAAATTGAATATATAATGAAAGAATGGAATAGATTAAATAAAATTTTAGCATATTATATAGAACATGATGAATTAGAAAAAGTAGAAACAGATTTAACTGGGGTAAAAGCAAACATTGAAGTTGATGACTATAATTGTGCAATAGAAGAATTGGAAAAAGGAATTTATATTTTAAATCATATAAAACAAAAACAAGCATTAGACTTTATAAATATATTTTAAAATTATCAAAATGAAAGCTTGTAAAGATAAGTAAAAAATGATAAAATCGTTAAAGAAGTTCTTAAATAAAAATATAAAAATAAAATTTACTAAGAACTAATAATGAGGTGATTGTTTGATAAAAGAATTTTATCAAGAAATAACAAAAAAGATAAGTAAAGATGACATTTTACTTAATGAACCAATGAGTAAACATACAAGCTTTCACATAGGCGGAAATGCAGATATTTTTATAAATGTTACAAATATAGAAACACTAAAATATGTTTTAGAGTTAAATAAAAAATATAATATTCCAATATATATTATAGGAAATGGAAGTAACATTTTAGTAAAAGATAAAGGAATAAGAGGAATTGTACTTAAAGTTAATTTTCAAAAACTAGAAATAGAAAATTCAACTATTACAGTGGGTGCAGGTGTAAAAATTCCATATTTAGCTAACAAAGTAGCAAATTATTCTTTATCTGGATTAGAAAATTTTTATGGTATTCCTGGTACAATAGGTGGATTAATACGTATGAATGGAGGAGCATATGGTTCTGAAATAAAAGATATTCTTATTAGTACTACTTATATGGATTATGATGGAAATTTACATACAATTTCAAATGAGGAACATAATTTTTCTTATAGAACTAGTGTATTTGAAAAAAACATAGGGATAATAATAGAAAGCAAATTACAGCTTTTATATGGAAAAAAAGAAGAAATAGAAAAAAAGATGAATGAAAATTTATCTTCTAGAAAACAAAAACAACCACTAGAATATCCAAGTGCTGGAAGTGTTTTTAAAAGAGGAGATGGTTTTATTACTGCAGCACTTATTGATAAAGCACGGATTAAAAGGATATCAAGTTGGTGGTGCACAAATATCTACAAAGCATGCAGGTTTTATAGTTAATACTAAAAATGCTACTGCAGAAAATGTATTAAAAATTGTAGAACATGTAAAAAAAGTGATAAAAAAAGAATTTGAAAAAGAAATTGAATTAGAAATAATAGTAATAGGAGAGGATTAAAATGAAAGGCTTTTTAGAATGGTTCAAAAAGGGAACAAAAATGAAAAGATGGATGTTATTAATATTAATAGGAGTTTTGCTAGCAGGATATGGAATGTCATCTATACTAGTTTCAAAAGAATTAGAATTTTTAGAAGTATTTAAAATAATTATAATATTTGTTTTAGGATTTTCTTGTATTGTATTGGGAATTGTATTTATGCAAAAAAGAACTTTAGAATTGCTAGTAGAAGCAAGTGATTCTAGACTTCAAAATAAAAAAGATATAAATTCATTAATTTTTAATAAAAAGGTATATAATGAAGGACCTAAAGTAGTAGTAATAGGTGGAGGAACAGGTTTAAATACAGTATTAAAAGGATTAAAACATTATACAAATAATATTACAGCAATTGTAACTGTTTCAAATTATGGAAAAAATAGAAGCAACTCAGAAATGGAATTAAATTCTTTGCCAATACAAGACATTAAAGAAAGTATAATAGCTCTTTCAAAAAATGACGTTGCAATGGAAGGATTACTAAATACAAAGTTTACAGAGGGAATGTTAAGAAATATATCATTTGGAGATATTTATTTTTCTGGAATGAATAAACTATATGGTGATTTTACAGAGTCAATAAAACAAAGTAAAGATATTTTAAATATGGTAGGTAAAGTATTGCCTGTAACATTGGATGAAATGACTATATGTGCCGAGTTAGAAGATGGTACAATAGTAGAAGAAAAAGAAAAAATTCCTCAAAAGGTATATGAAAAAGTAAGTAAAATATCTAGAATATATTTAAGACCAACAAATTGTAGACCAGCACCAGGAGTTTTAGAAGCTATTGTAGAAGCAGATGCTATAGTACTAGGACCAGGAAGTTTATATACAAATGTAATTCCAAATTTATTAATAAAAAATGTTTCAAAAACAATTAGAGAAAGTAAAGCAATTAAAATTTATGTAAGTAATATAATGACAGAACCAGGACAAACAGATAATTATGGAGTTTCGGATCATTTACAGGCGATTATAGATCACGCAGGAAAAGGAATTGTTGATTATTGTATATATGATACAGGAGAAATAGTACCAGAATTTATAAAAAGATATAATAGACAAGGTGCAGATTTAGTAGAACAAGATATTACAAAAGCTAAAGGGAAAGGTGTAAATTTAATGCAACGTAATATGGCTTTTGTAGAAGGTGAATTTATTAGACATAATCCAGATGCTATTGCAGCTAGTATTATAGAATTAATTTGTGATGATTTAAAATTTGAAGATAGACAAAATGCACCAGAGTTTTTAAAATTAAATTCTATATTAAAAGAAAAGAAAAAGAAAATAAAGAAGGAAAAACCAGTATTACATAAAAATAATAAAAAAGAAAACAACAAAAAGAAAAGCAAATTTCAATCAAAATATGAAGAAAGAATACAATCAATTAGACATACTGAAGATAAAAAAATAGAAAATAGAAAAGCTATAGAAGAAAAAAGAAATGAAAAATTAAAACATAAAAAGAATAAAAAACAAATAGCAAAAAAATAAATATAAAATCAAAAGAAATTTAAGCATCCTGTAATAAATGAAAAATGAACTTTGACAACAAAATACCCCCTAATA
>CAUWGC010000016.1:0-41128 GCA_963558405.1 uncultured Clostridia bacterium | reverse complement strand
CTAATATCAATCAGTTTCAAGATTTTTTTATTTTCAAACTGTCAAACTCGAGATAGTAACATAAAATGCCTAAAATTGCAAGTATTATTTTTCTTATTTTCCAACTATTAAAATAGGGCGAAATCCGGAGCCTCCTCCGCTTCCATCAAAGAAATATAATCCTGCTCCTGCTCCTTGGCTATAATATCCTCCTCTTCTAAAAAAAGGATATACACTATTAGGAAAAGTTGAAAGGTCTTGATTCCATGATGTATAGCCTCTTCCGTCAGAACTTGTCTCCCATATTGCTTCTCCAATTCTTGATGGATTTGGAGCTTTATTATAGTTATTAGTATGAATATCACTTGAAGCATTATACTCATATACACTTTTATATTTTGTACTTTTTCCTTTTTCACCATCATTTATTAAATTTGTTCCATAATTTTCTAAGCTTGCATTATTGTTATTTATATATCCTGCTGTATATTCGTACATTCCTCCAACCAAATCATATACACCAGTTGTATTATTAGTAGTGCTTGCTTTTTTTCCTTTTTCTGTATCCCAGCTATAACTCCCACTAGTCCCATCATTTATTTTTTCTATTGTTGTTATATTTTGTGCTGCACTTACAGTTTCTCCAGCCATTCCAGTTACTGCATTTACTCTTGGTATTTGATTGTTTAAATTTACATTATTTATAGTTACTTCTTCTGTACCTCTTCCATATTTACTTTGTGTTAAATAGGCAATTGCTCCCCATTCACTATTTTTCATCATATGACTATCTACATTATTTGTTGATAATTTATATGGATTGCCTTCTTTGGATAGAGTTTTGCAAAGTCTATACATGTCACTTATAATTATATCACTATAAGAATATGTTTTAGGCATAAAAACTGGATAGTACATTGGCGTTACATTTGGTGTTATATTTCCATAAAAATTAGAACTTGAATTATTATATCCATAAGTAATTCCTGTGCTAACCTTATTTGCATTATTGTTTCCACCTGCATATCCTGCTTCGAATTTTGATACCCAAAATCCTTCTATCTCTCGATCCCATTCTCCATTACTAAATTGATTACTTGTTCCATCCCTAAATGCTGGATGAACTGTATATGCTCCTATTATTCCATTTTCATCTTTGTATGTTGGTAATGTAACATCTTCTCCGTTTTTATCAAAATTTGTAGTATCTTTAAGAAATACAATATCTATTTTTCCACCTTGTGATTTATTGGTACTATTATACGTTATCTTATATGCAAATCTTGGTATCCATACCCACATACTTCCATCAGCGGTTATAACATTTGCCCAATTTTTTTTATCTTCTTTATAGTCATAATCATATTCTTCATCTTCTTTTATATTTCCATTTTCATCTATTATTATATCTTCTAATCCTGTATCATCCAAATTAGGACTATTTATTTCTTTGTCTTCATTCCACGATCCATCTGTTTCTATTTTTGATATTTCTTCTACTTTTTCACTACCATCTAGATTTCCGTAATATCTCTTATCCTCTACTATTACTCCTTGTACATAGTATATCTCATGTGACTTTTCATTTATAACATATACATCTATTGATGTACCTCCATCAACATAGTCATAGAATCCTCTTCCATAATTTAAAGTTATATTTGAAAGTAATCTTAAATCAATTATATAGTAAACATCATTATCGTTTATATTTCTTATACTTTGTATATGGTTAAGACTTCCAGGGTATTCTTTTAATATTGGAAGTTTATCATTTTTAGATTCATATATATTTACCCTTTGCGTTAATACTTCTAAGTCATTTTGTAAATTTGTAAGTGCTTTTGCATCTGAATGTTTTTTTGTATTCACTACAATATTAACTGATAAAATTATCATTACCAAAACTGTAATTGTTAGTATTACTAATGTTATACCTTCTTCTTTTTTCTTTTGCATAATTCCACCTCTTATGTGTTTTTCTATATCTTACTATTATTTTTACAATATTTCAATATCTTAAACAGATTTTTCTATTAAATCATATACTTTCTTTTTCACTTCATAATTTTTATTTTGTTTTATTACTAGCCCCCACAAATATATTATAATTAATAAAATGGCTATATTTTCAAAATACAAAATAGTAATACTACTAACTGCTGTTAAAATAATAATACTAACATTAGAAATTTTATTTATTAATTCATTAGAGTTTTTTAACCCATATAGTATATGTAATAAATTTTTTAAAATACGTCCTCCATCCAATGGATAAATTGGTAACAGATTAAAAGTTCCTATTAATATATTGGCATATATAATATTTAATTTTGTAATTTCTTTTATATGTACTGGTACTATTATAAATAGCAATACAATAACAAAATTCATAATTGGTCCAGCCATTGCAATTAACATTTTCTTTAATGCTAAATTTGTTCCTTTTTTTATTTTTTCATTATAGTCTTTAGGACTTGTTTTAAAAGAAATAGATACTCCTAGTGGCATAATATTTATTGTTTCTGGTTTAAGTCCTAGTAATACCCCCATCCCCAAATGTCCTAATTCATGCAAAATAGCAAATAACATTAGAAATCCATATATTTCAATTTGTTTTGTTATATAAAAAAGAAGAATAAATAAAAATATTTTTAAATGAATTCTTATACTCATGTTTTCTCCCATCTTTAAAAATTTAATACATATTCTGGATTAACATATCTATTATTCCTTCTTATTTCAAAATGCAAATGAGCTCCAGTAACATTGCCGGTTGCACCTACTTCTGCTATTTGTTGACCTTGTTTTATTTCTTCCCCTTCTTTTACATACAATGTTTTGCAATGTGCATATAAAGTCATCACTTCTCCATTTGTAATTTTTAGATGATTACCATAATCTCCTTCTGAAGAGGCTAACTCTACTTTTCCATCCATTGCTGCTATAATTACAGTTCCAGAATTTGCTGCAATATCTAATCCTGTATGATATTTAGGAACAGTTGGAGTTGTTGGATTTCTTAACCCAAACCTTGATGTTATTGTTCCAGAAAGAGGTTTTATTAAACTAAAATTTTCTTTAACAAATTTTGCATCTTCATCCATTTGATTAATAGTACTTGCATCTTGTAAATATTCTTTTTTTTCTGTTTCTTCTGTATTTTCTGTATTTTCTTTGTTTTCTAAATTAACTGTATTTTGCTCTATATTATTTATTTCTTCATTTGCGCCGCCTATAGCATCATCTGTTAATTTTTGTTCCTCTTTTTTAAATATTTCTTGTACTTTATTTATAATTAATTCTATATTCATATCCTGTGATAATATCTCTTTTGTTTTATTTATAACTTCTTCCGAAAATAAATACTGTCCATTTTGAATTAAATAAAATACAAAATAAATCATTAAGCAAATTAAAATTTGTAATATCATTCTTTTAAATAATTTAATTTTAGGTTTTGCTTCTATATTAATAGAAGAACTTTTTAGTTTTATTCCATTTTCTTTTCTGCTTTTGTATATTTCTTCTGCTCTTTTTATTCTTTCTTCTGGGGTTAATATTCTTTCCAAAAACAACACCTCTTCCTTTGTAGTTTCTGTTTCATTTATATGTTATAAATTTTTTCTTTATTACTGTTTTGGACAAGAAAAAAGTACTTTCCTTTAAAGAAAATACTTTTTAATTTCTATAATATAATTGCTAAAATAGTAGTACAAATTAATACTATATTAGTAATTTTTAAATTTTTATATCTCTTTTTTAACTTTTTATAAGAAGTTTCTTTTTTTACACTTTCTACTTCCTTTATATAATTTGATATAATCATTTCTGCTTCTTTTATCATATATTTTTTTGTACTATTAACATTTTCATTTTCTTGTTTTTTACCTTTTACATTTTGTAACTGTTTAGCCATTTTATTATTTTTTACAATTACAAAAGCTTCTTCTATTAAATTTGATGGAAGATTTTTAAGTACTATAATATTCCTCATTTTTTCTTGTTCCATATATTTAACCTCCTATGAAAGTTTTATATATAGATTTTTTCCATTTTGAGGAAGTTTATGCACTAAATATAACGAATAACATCATAAATTCCACTAGCAGTAAAATCAGCCATTTGCATAACTCTATTTAAAGGAGTGTTTTGTAAACATTCTAAATTATTTTTTGGATCATTAGTATTTTTTGTAACTACACCTTTTATACTAATATCCCCTACTTCTATCATTTTTTTATTAACGCCTGTTCCAAAGCACATACTTCCTAAACTTATTAATACTTTTCCAACATCTTGACTTCTTCCTACTGCTGAGTCTATTGCAATAATACATGGTTTTTCATATAATTTTTTTATTTTTTCTACAGTTTTTTCTATATTTGTGTATGATACAGGGCTTTCTAAAGTTCCTACAACAGATACACTGTCACATAATCCACAGTTTTTAAACATTTCTGATAATTTTTGACCTACTAATGGTCCATATGAATCTCCTGTAATACGATCAGTACCAATTCCTAAAAAAATTATATCTGTATAATTATCTTTTATTGTATATAATTGGTTACAAAATTCGCTTATAAAAGTTTGATACTCTCTTCCTGTATTGTTTATCATTTTTCTTCCTCCTACTATACTTTTTATTTCATTATATTCACTTTTTAATTTATTTAGTATTTTTTTTGATTGGACTAATTAAAATAGTTACATTTTCGGAAAAAGCATATTTTTTTATCATATCTTCGGAAAAAGAAGCAACTTCATTTGAAACAATAATAGTCTGATAATTGTCTTTTATCAAGTTTTTTAAAACATCATCAGTTTTTTCTAAATCATCTAGTTCTAGTACATCCATTCCCAAATTTTTAGGTATTCTAAAGCTCTCTTGGTCTTTTTTATATTTTACCCATGAAATTTTCAAATTACATCACCTATTTATTATTCTTTATTTTTTCTATTTATTTATTCATTTTATTTCACTATTTTTTTATTTTCTCATATATTATTTACTACATGGAGGTGATAATGATGGGACTTACTAATACTTCAATGGGAACTAAACTTTTAGAAAAAAATAATAATAAAGTTAATTTTGATTATACTGTTGCTATTGCAGGAAATCCTAATGTTGGAAAATCTACAATTTTTAATTCTTTAACTGGTTTACATCAACATACTGGAAATTGGCCTGGTAAAACTGTTGCAAATGCAAAAGGACTTTGTAATTTTAATAAAAAAAATTTTCTTCTTGTAGATATTCCTGGAACTTATTCAATTATGTCTCATTCAGAAGAAGAAGAAATTGCAAGAGACTACATATGCTTTGATAAGCCTGATGCTACTGTTGTTATTTTAGATGCTACCTGTTTAGAACGTAATTTAAATTTAGTATTTCAAATTATGGAAATTACTCCAAACGTTATTGTATGTATAAATTTGCTAGATGAAGCCAAAAAGAAGGGTATAAAAATTGATTTAGACGCATTACAAAATTTATTAGGTGTTCCTGTTGTTGGAACAATTGCAAGAAAACCTAAAACATTACAAAAATTACTTAAAACAATTCACGATGTATGTACAGGAGAAATAAAAGTATTTCCTAAACAAGTAAAATATTCACCTATAATAGAAGATTCTATTAATTTATTAATTCCAGAATTAAAAGAAGATTACATATCTCGTTGGATTGCTTTAAAAATACTTGATGGAGACGAAAAAATTTTAAAATCTATTCAATCTAAATTTAATATAAATTTAGATTCAGATAACATTATTAGAAAACGTATTCAAATTCAAAATATGTTAGAAAACAATAATATTAATACTTATAATATCAAGGATACCATTATATCCCATATTGTTTTTAGAGCAGAAACCATTGCTAAAGATGTATGTTCTTATGATAATGAAAATTACTCTTTAAAGCAAAGAAAAATAGATAAAATTTTAACTTCTAAAAAATTTGGAATTCCAATAATGTTAATTTTTTTAGGGGTTATACTTTGGATTACTATTGTTGGAGCAAATTATCCATCTAGTTTACTTACACGGTTTTTTTGGATGGTTAGGTGACAAAATAAACAACTTATTTATTTTGCTTAATTTACCATCTTGGCTTCATGGTATTTTATATGATGGGATTTACAGTACCGTAACTTGGGTAATTGCAGTAATGCTTCCTCCTATGGCAATTTTCTTTCCTTTGTTTACCATTTTAGAAGATTTAGGTTTTTTACCTAGAATTGCTTTTAACTTAGATTCCCTTTTTAAAAAAGCTTGTACATCTGGAAAGCAAGCATTAACTATGTGTATGGGGTTTGGCTGTAACGCAGCTGGCGTTGTTGGTTGTAGAATTATAAATTCTCCTAAAGAAAAATTAATTGCAATGCTCACAAATGCTTTTGTTCCTTGTAATCGGAAGATTTCCTTTTCTTATTACCATCGCAAGTATTTTTGTAGGAAGCTTTTTTGCAAATTTTTCTTCTGTAATTTCTACTTTAGTTGTTTTAGGAATTATATTACTTGGAATTTTTATGACACTTTTAACTTCCAAATTTCTTTCTAAAACAGTTTTAAAAAATCTTCCTTCTACATTTATATTAGAGCTTCCACCTTACAGAAAGCCTCAATTTAGTAAAGTTTTAATAAGAAGTATTTTTGATAGAACTCTTTTTGTACTAGGTAGAGCTGTTAGTGTTGCAGCTCCTACTGGATTAGTTATATGGATTTTTTCTAATGTCTTTATTGGAAATACAAGTATTTTAACTTATGTTGCAGACTTTTTAGATCCTTTTGCAAACATTCTTGGGTTAGATGGATATATTTTAACCGCATTTTTACTTGGTTTACCAGCTAATGAAATAGTTTTACCAATTATTTTGATGGCATATTTACAAAAAGGTATTTTAGTAGATTTAGAAGACACTTTTAGTATTGGTCAAATTTTACTAGATAATGGATGGACTTTACTTACTGCTATTAACGTTATGATTTTTACACTTTTACATTTTCCATGTGCTACTACATTAATGACTATAAAAAAAGAAACTGGTAGCTATAAATGGAGCATACTTGCCTTTTCACTTCCTACTGTATGTGGAATTGTTATTTGTATGTGTACAACATTGTTGTGGAATTTATTTAGTTTAGCTATATAAAATTATTTATCTCTTAAATATTGACATTTTGCATTTTTTGATATAATATGTTTAAAAATGAGATACATTCTCATTTTAATTTAGGAGGTATAAAATATGGAATTAAAAGGATCAAAAACAGAAGCTAATTTAAAAGCTGCCTTTGCTGGTGAATCAGAGGCAAGAAATAAATACACTTATTTTGCAAGTGTTGCAAAAAAAGAAGGATATGAACAAATAGCTGCTTTATTTTTAGAAACAGCTGAAAACGAAAAAGAACACGCTAAATTACATTTTAAATATTTAAATGGTATTGGAGATACAAAACAAAATTTAGCAGCTGCAGCAGCTGGTGAAAATTATGAATGGACAGATATGTATGCTACTTTTGCTAAAGAAGCAGAAGAAGAAGGATTTAAAGATATTGCTGCTACTTTTAGAGGAATTGCAGAAGTTGAAAAACATCACGAAGAAAGATATAGAAAATTATTAGAAAACGTTGAAAAAGGTGAAGTTTTCCAAAAAGGAAGTATTGTTATTTGGAAATGTAGAAACTGTGGTCATATTGTAGTAGGAACAAAAGCTCCTGAAATATGCCCTGTTTGTAAACACCCACAAAGTTTCTTTGAAGTAAAAGCTGAAAATTATTAAAAAATTACCCTTTAAAGGGTAATTTTTTTATTGTATTATTTTTCCTATTAAATCATATTCTCGTACATCTATAATTTCGCATTTTATCCACTTTTCATTATCTTTTATATCTTTATTTTTTTCTACATAAATAACTCCGTCAATATCTGGAACATCCATATATGTTCTTCCTATGTAGTATTTTCCTCCTTGTTCTATTCCTTCTATTAGAACATCAACTTTTTTTCCTATTTTTTCGCGTAATTTTTTTTCTGATATTTTTTGTTGCATTTCCATTAATTTACCATATCTACTTTTTTTAGTCATATGATGAATTTGTTCTTTCATTCTAGCAGCTGGCGTATTATCTTCTTTTGAATATGTAAATGCTCCTAATTTATCAAATTCTGCTTCTTGTATAAATTGATATAATTCTTTATAATCTTCTTCTGTTTCTCCTGGAAATCCTACCATTACTGTTGTTCTTAATACTACATCTGGAATTTCCTGTCTAATATAATTTATAACCTTTCTAATACTTTCACCATCACTATGTCTATTCATTCTTTTTAATACTGAATTTGAAATATGTTGTATTGGAATATCAAAATAGCTACATATTTTTTTATTTTGTTTTACTACTTGAATTAAATCTTCTGTTATTGTTTCTGGGTAACTATACAAAAATCTTATCCATTTTATATTTTCTATTTTACATAGTTTTTGTAGAAGTTCAGCAAGTTTTGGTTCACCATATAAATCTATACCATATTTAGTTGTATCTTGTGCAATAACAATTATTTCCTCAATTCCACTATTGGCTATTTTTGTTGCTTCCTCTAATATATCTTCCATTTTTCTACTAACAAATGGTCCACGTATTCCAGGAATTGCACAATAAGTACAGCGGTTACTACATCCTTCTCCAATTTTTAAATATGCATAGTTTTTTCCTGTTGTAATAACGCGATTCTTATATTCTTCCTCTGAAAACATTGGCATAGGTTCCATTTTGTATACATTTTGTGGTATTATTTTAGATTTTTTAAATATTTTTTCTTCTTTAATATTTTTTAAGCAATTATCAATCTGCTCCCAAATTTTATCATATTCTTTTATTCTAATAAATAAATCTACTTCTGGAATAGCTTTTTGTAATTCTTCTTTATATCTTTCTACTAAACAACCCATTACTATTATTTTTTTACAATTTTTTTTCTTATATTCAGCCATTTCTAAAATAGTATTAATAGCTTCTTCTTTTGCAGACTCTATAAATCCACAAGTATTTATAACAATAACGTCCGCTTCATCTTCCTTATTTACAATTGAATGTCCATGTTCTTTAAAAAGACCTATTGCTATTTCTGTATCTATCAAATTTTTACTACATCCTAATGATATAAATCCTACTTTCATTTTTTCTCCTATTCTTCTTTTCCAACTAATTTTTCTATTTCTTTTAATGCTTGTTTTAATTTATCATATAATTTCTTATCTACAACATCAGTTTGTCCACTTTCGTATTTAGATATAACATCTTTAATATCATACAATTCGTAACGATTTTCTGCATTTTTACCATTATCTAATAAATATACTGGAGTATATGTAACTTTATTAAGTGTTACTTTTCCTGTTTTACTATCCTTTTTTATCTTTATTTCTAAAATCATTTCAATGTTAGAATTTTGATATTCACTTGCTGATATATAATTTCCTACACTATATGAAACAAAAGCATTTTCTCCATCACTATTTTTACATATTTCCATTGGTTGAATAGTAGCTGGATGACTACCTAATATTAAATCAACACCATTTTGTAATAGATAATTTGCTAACTCTTCTTGTTCAGAATTTGTTTTATTAGATGTTAAATCACCCCAGTGCATCATTACACAAATATATTCTGCACCCTGTTCTTTTGCCTTTTTTATATCTTCTGATATTTTATCTTTATCAGTTATATTTACATAAGAAAGTTCTTCTTTTGATTTTTGTTCTTGATTATTAATTCCATATGTATAAGATAAAAATGCCATTTTTATTTGATTTACTTCCTTTATTAAAATAGTATCTTCATCTAAGTTTGTTCTAGTTCCTACTGTATCTATTTTTAATTTATTAAAATACTCTTTTGTAGCTTTTATTCCTTCTGTTCCATAATCTAAGCTATGATTATGTGCTGTGCTTAAAATATCAACGCCAGCCATTTTTAACGCATTTCCCAATTCTTTTGGACTATTATATACTTTGTAACCTGAAATATTATCTTCTGTAAAGTTAGTTTCCATTGTTCCCAAAGTTAAATCAGTATTTGTTGTATATTTTAAGATATTTTTAAACATTGGCAAAAAGTCGAATGTTCCAGTTTCTTTTTGATATGCATCATCATAAAGAGGTTTTTCACATAAGATATCTCCTGCAACAGCCATTGTTACATAAGAATCTTCTTGCTTTATACCATCTACTTGATTAGATATGTCTGAATCATCTGGTTCATCCTCTGCAACAAATATTTCTCTTAATTTTTTTGTTCTTTCTTCTTCTCTTTTAGCAATTTCTTCTCTTGTTTTATATGTTTGAAAAACAATTCCTACTCCACAAATAGCAATTACAATAGTTAAAAACGTTACTATAAATACAAATGTTTTTTTCTCTATTCTCTTTTCCAAAATTCCTCTTAATCTTGGATTTCTTCTCATTCCTCTTGGCATTTTTATCACCTTTCAATTAAATTTTATTATTTATTTATTGATTCTATAATTTCTTTTAAATTCTTCTCATCAAAATCATATTTTTTATTACAAAAGTGACAAACTATTTCTGCTTTTTTATCTTCTTCTATAATTTTATTTAATTCTTCTTTACCTAAAGAAACTAAAACCTTTTTTATTCTTTCTTTACTGCAATCACAGCAATATCTAGGTATAATATTATCTTCTACAATTTGAATATTTTCATCTCCAGAAACAGTTTTAGCTATTTGTTCTAATGATAAATTTTTTTCTAGCATTTTACTTATTGGCTCTATTTTACTTAAATTTGATTCTATTTTTGAAATAGTCTCATCATCTGTTTCTGGCATTACTGTTATTAGATATCCTCCTGCGGATTTAACTCCATTTTTATCAACTAAAACCCCAAGTGCAACAGCTGTTCCTGTTTGTTCTGATTCTGCAAAATATCTTGCAAAATCTTCTGCAATTTCACCTGATACAAGAGGAACCATTCCTATATATGGTTCTTTTAATCCAATATCTTTTATAACATTTAAAAAACCTACATTTCCAACTGCCTTTCCCACATCTAATTTACCTTCTTCTTTTAAAGGTACATCTACTATAGGTTCAAAAGCATATCCTTTTACTTCTGCTTTTTTATTTGATACAGAAACCATACCTTTTATTGGACCATTTCCTTTTATTTGTATAGTTATTTTATCTTTTTCATTTTTTAAATTATTTCCAAGTATTGCAGTAATTGTAAGTAATCTTCCTAACGCTGCTGTAGCTACTGGACTTGTGTCTTGTATCATTCTTGCATTTTCTACTAAATTAGTTGTTTTAGCACAAACGATACTAATTTTACCATTATATGCTAAAAATCTTGTTATTTTATCTTGATTACACATATTTTTTCTCCAATTTCTTTATTTTAATTAGCTAATTATACCATATCTTTTAAAATATTCCAATATTAAAATTTTTAATTCTTAAGACAAAAAAAAGAAGCTTTTATAAGCCTCTTTTTTATTCTTCTACTTTTTCAAACATATCTTTTCCTACTCCACATAGTGGGCAAACCCAATCTGCTGGTATGTCTTCAAATTCTGTTCCAGGTGCTATTCCACTATCTGGATCACCTATTTTTGGATCATAAATATATCCACAAGCCATACATCTATACACTTCTACATCCCCCTCCTTTAACTTAAATAATTCTTTATATCCTATACTAATAACTGCAACTACCATTAAAGCAAAAGATAAAGCTTTCCAAATTCCACTTTCAAAAAGAACAATTGCAAACATTCCACAACAAGCACTAATACCATATAAAATAAAAACAGCTTGTTTTTGTGTAAATCCTTTAGCAACTATTTTATGATGTAAATGTCCCTTATCTGCCTTAAATACTGCTTTTAGTGATTTTGCTTTTACTATTCTTCTGATAATTGCAAATACAGTATCAAATAACGGTAATCCTAACACTATTACTGGCAATATAATAATAACAGCTGTATATGTTTTAGCTATCCCTAAAATTGATACAACAGATAATGTAAAACCTAAAAAATTTGAACCTGTATCTCCTATAAATGTTTTAGCTGGATTAAAGTTAAATGGTAAAAATCCAACTAAAGCTCCTGCAAGTGCAGTTACCAATATAATTGCTATATATGGTGAAGCATTTAAAGCAAAAATAATTAATAACGAAATACATGATATTAGTGAAATTCCTGATGATAATCCATCTAGTCCATCTATTAAATTAATAGCATTTGTAACACCCACAATCCAAAAAACTGTAATAATGTTTGATACTACTGTACTTAATCCAACTTTTTCAAAAAATGGTATTGTTATATTATCAATTTTTATTCCAAATGCAACTACAATAATAGCTACTAATGTTTGTACAGCAAGCTTTGTTAATGGCTTTATAGTTTTTGTATCATCTATATAACAAATTATTCCCAAAATAACTATACCTATAAAAAAACCTGTTAATTTTATTCCATAGTTTTCTTCACCAAATAATTTAACTGTTCCTTCCCAAGATGAAGTTATTAATAAATATACTACTGAAATAATAAATCCAGTAATAACTGCAATACCTCCCAGTCTTGGTATTGGTTTATTATGCATTCTTCTGTTATCTTTTGGAATATCTACTCCACCAACTTTTTTTGCAAGTTTTATAGTATATGGTGTAACTACAAAAGATGTAATAAATGCTAGTAAAAAAGCAATTGCAATATCTCCCCACATAAGGTTTACTTTGCCTCCTTGTCCAAAGATTCATTTTTACAAAGTAACTATACCATAAAGAAACTTGGAATACAACTAATTTGAATTAATTTTATATATTTTTATTAAAATAATTCTTCTAAAGGATACTCTTTTTCTAATTTATAATTTATGTATAGTTTTGTTAATAAATTTAATTCTTTTTGTGCTTCCTCTGGAAGTTCAAAAGAAAAAATTTTTTTGGGTGGTGCTAATATAATATAACGAATAGCATCTACTGTTGACGGTGAAATTTCTATACAAGATTTATCTATTTTTCCACATATTGAGCATAAAAAACCATCTCTTTTTAAACTAAAATATTTTATATCATCTTTTTGATTACATTGTGTACATTCTTTAATATTAGGAGTAAAGCCCAATATACAACAAATTCTTAATTTAAATACCGATAATATAAAATCTAAATCTTTTTTTGTTTCCGAAATCATGTAGAGTGTATTTAAAAACAATTGTAATAATTTATAACTATTTTCATTTTCGGTCGTTACATCTAACATTATTTTTGTTATATGTGCTGAATATTTTAGTTTATCTAAATCTGTTCTTATAGGATAAAATATTTCTATTGTTTCTGCTGAATTTATATGATATGTTTCAGCTCCTTTGTATAATAAATATTCTCCAAAGCATAAAAATTGGGTGCTTGCCATTAATAAACTTTTTGGTTTTCTAGCACCTTTAGCAATGCACCTAATTTTACCATATCCAGGGGTAAGCATTGTAAGCATTTTGTCATAATCCCCCATTTTATTTTCCGATAATATTATCCCCTTTGTTTTGATTAATGCCATCTTTTTCCGCCTCTATATTTTTGTTTATATTTTCTACTTTTGTTAGTTCTATAAAAGTATCTATATTTCCGGTTTTTTTAAAAGTATTCCACGCAATTTGTTTAATCATTTTTATCAGCCTCCTTAAGTTAAAGTAAAATTAAAACTATTATATTTTTAATTTTCTTTACTTTTATCTTTTGCAATTTTTGCCTTTTTATACATATCTAATCTTGTTTTTTAAATCTTTTTATAATGTTATCATTATCTTGCCAATCTTCTTTTACTTTAACCCATATTTTTAAATTTACTTTTGTACCAATTATCTTTTCTAAATCTGCTCTTGCATAACTTCCTATTCTTTTTAACATTGTACCATTTTTTCCTATAATAATTCCTTTATGTGAATTTCTGTTACAATAAATCGTTGTATCTACATCATATATAGGTTCTTTATTTTGTGTTTTTCTTTTTTTCATTTTATCACATTCAACATAAATTTCATGAGGTACTTCATCTTGTAAAATTCTTAACGCTTTTTCTCTTATTACTTCTTCTACTAAATCTCTTAGTGTTTGATCAGTATATTCTTCTATATCATAATATGCAGGTCCTGGTTTTAAGTTCTTTTCTATTTCTGATAAAATTGTTTCTGTTTCTTTTTTACTATTTTTAACAGCAGAAATAGGTATTACTGCCTCAAAGTTGTATTCTTTTTGGTATTTTTGTATTAATGGTAATAAATCCTCTCTTTTTATTAAATCTATTTTATTCATTACTAGAATAGTAGGCTTTTTAGCATCTTTTATTTT
Organism: uncultured Clostridia bacterium; assembly: GCA_963558405.1. GTDB lineage: Bacteria > Bacillota > Clostridia > TANB77 > CAG-508 > CAKNOI01. The sequence goes on along the minus strand of CAUWGC010000016.1, from coordinate 26,756 downwards.
TTCTAATAAAATAGAATCACCTTTTGTAATCTCATTTTTTGATGCATCAATTAAAAACAAAACTACATCTACATCTTTTATAGAACCATATGCTGTTTCTAACATAGTTTCACCTAATTTATTTTTAGGTTTGTGAATACCAGGTGTATCCATAAATATTATTTGTGAATTCTCTCTATTTACAATTGCTCTAATTGCAGTTCTTGTTGTCTGAGCTTTATTTGCTGTAATTGCAACCTTTTCTCCTACTAATAAATTTAATAAAGTAGATTTTCCCACATTAGTTCTTCCAATAAGTGTAACAAAACCTGATTTAAATTCTTCCATCATTATTTCCTCTCTAATTAATTTTATTATACATTTATTTATATAATTATTTTGTCATATCAAGGTATAGAATTTTTAGATATTTTCGACAAATTTTTCTTGACAATTTTATTTTTATCGTATTATATCATGTATTTTATAATAAGTAAACAAAAGTTTTGTTAAAAAAAGGAAAAGAAATATATTTTCTTTTCCCCTAATACCTTACTCAATTACAACCTTTGCATCAATTGGACATATTTGTATAAATGTATTACCATCATTTACGTTTATCTCGTTTCCATCTTCATCTTTATAAATTGTTTTATCTGTTCTAGACTTTTTCTCGCATGTTATGCGAATAGCTTTTCCGTTTGTAATATAATATCCTTCTAATGTTCCTACATTACTTAAAGTTTGTCTGTCTTTATTTTCCCCATCATTTAATACAGAATTTTTAGCAAATGTAATTATAATATTTTTAGTAGTAATATCCATATCTGTTACCCAATCTTTTTGTTTTTCACCTTTTGAATAACGAACATATCTTTTATTTACTTCATCATATTTATATTCTACTACATTCCAACTACAATATGGTATTGTAATTCTTGTTGCTGGTATATCAGAAACTAGCTCAAACTCATCTGGTACATAATGTAAAACAGAAGATTGTGTTGATATTGTTCTGTAACCTTTCTTTTTTGCTAATTCCATTATTTTATCTGTAGTAGTTACAACATTATGTGGAGCATATTTATCTTTTACTCTCCAAAAATTCTTTTCACTCTCTACTAAACCATTTATATCGCTTACAGAATATTTTTTAATATCATTTCCTGCCTGTGGACTTTGTCCAAAATGAACATAAATAGCATCATTTTCTAATGCATAATCTATAAAATAATGTCTTGCACTTCTAATTGGACCAATTTTATCTAAATCTTTTTCTTTAAAAATTGGCATTAATCTAGATTCTCCACCTTCTACTATTATCTCATATACAACAAAAGCATCATTTAATCCAGCTTGTGGCCATGCTCCTGTGTGATTATCTATCATTACAGCAACCGGTCTTTCATTTCCAGAATATATTTGGACTTGCTTTTCTGGTTCTTTAGGTTCTTCCTCTATTGGTTCTTCTATCACAGAATTCATATTGTTTTGATTTTCTTGTTTTTCTTTTTTAGAGTTTAAAAATTTGATTGCTAATAGTACACCTGCTAATAGTATTAAAATAATAAGAATTGTTACTAGAATTTTTACTCCACCTTTTTCCTCTTTTACTTTCATAATTACCTCTTTTCTTATACTTGTTTAAATATAGTTAAACTATATACCAATAAAACAATTAGCACACCCATACAAGCTCCAAAAATCACTTCTGACATTGTTCTTTTTTTAGTATCTATTCTGTTTTCTATAATTAATAATGATAATACTAAAGATAACGTAAAAGTAACAATATCTTTTGTATTTAACCAAATAGCTGTCATTGCTGCAAATGCAATTGTTGATTGTCCACTTGGGCAAAATTTATTATTTATTCTTTTATGCTTATTTGTACTACTTGCAGCTTTAAATGCTACAACTGCTATTATAGTTAATACAATTGCCACAAATGCTAAATGTGCAGGTGATCTTACAACAGATTCTAGTACCGATGTTCCCACGCTACTAATTTTATCAAAAAACAAAAAGTATGCTACTATTAATGCATTAAGTGAAGCAATAACAACCGCTCCTGCTCCAACATCCTTTGCTATTTTTGCCTTTGGATGATACATATCTGTATATAGGTCTACAACAGTTTCTATTGCTGTATTAAACATTTCTGATACTATAATTAAAACAACTGAAAATGTTAAGCACAAAAATTCTGCTCTAGACAATTCAAAAAACAAGCTAATAATCATTACAGCTACTGCAATTACTAATTGTTTTTTTATATTACCTTGTGTTGTAGTTGCATAAATAATTCCATTTATTGCATTGTGACAAGCTTCTATAAAATTACTATTATGGAGTTTATGTATTTCTGGTTTTTCTTTTTTCAATTTAGTTTCCCCTTTATTTAGTCTATCTTTCTATTTTTAGTTTTTGTAAAACATTTTCTTCTTTTTCTCTCATTATTTTTTTATCATCTTCTTCCATATGGTCATATCCCATCAAATGATAAAACCCATGAACTACCATATACGCTAGTTCTCTTTCAAAACTATGTCCATATTCTTTTGCCTGTTCTTCAACTCTTGGAATAGAAATTACTATATCACCTAACACTTCTACTACTATTGGATTTTTTCTTTCTTCTATTTCTTGTTTTTCAAACATTGGAAAAGAAAGTACATCGGTTTCTTTATCAATATTTCTGTATTCTTTATTTAATTCTTTTATTACTTGAGGAGTAGTTAAAGTAACACTAAGAATAAATTTTTTATCTTTAATATTTTCTGTAAAAAAACATTCTTGAACTACATCCTCTATAATTTTTTTCATTTCAACATCTTCTGGAACATCTTTCCATGTTAACTCTAAAATATCAGACATTTTACATCTCCTATTTTTAGCTTGCTTTAATTTTTTTCTTAGTATAAATTCCTGAAGAATTATAATTATTTGCTAAATTTCGCATTGCTCCTAATTCTACTAATTTGTTTTTGTAGAATTTTATTATTTTATAGTAACGATTTTCATTTTTGTATACCATTTTTAAATCACTACGTATAAAAAGAACTTCTTTTTGTTTTTTATATTCTTTAGGATTACTTTCTTTTAAAGTATTTATTTTTTGATATTCTTCCCAGAATTTTTTATACCATGTTCTTTCTTCTGGTTTGTCCCAATAAATTTTTGTAGAAAGAAGCTTTATATTGTAATCTTCTATTAAATCGATTAATAGCTCATAAGCTCTTTCCTGTTTTTTTAATATTTTTGTATCTACAATTAAACTTCTAATATCCTTTAATAATTTAATATAACACTGTTCTGCAACTACTAGTGGAAGACTATGAGTAAATAAATTTCTACTAATTCCTAGTAATAACATATTTTTTTCTATGTAATCTCTTTGATCTAGTTTTCCAACCTGATAGTTTTCTAGTTTTTCATATTCATCTAATATATTTTTATAAGTTTCTTTGTTTTCTGTTTTCATCTTTAGAGGTAAAATTGCCACTATGTATTCTTGTAATAAAGCAAAAATTTTCTCGTATATTTCTTGTTTATTTTTAGGTGTTAAATTATCTGCTAATTTTATAGAATAATTTTTTAAAATTCCCTTATATAAAGAGTCCATTTTTGAAATATAAAATGAATAGTAACGTTCTAGTGTTTTTTGTTTTTCTGTGTTTTTTAAATCTTCAAAATCTAATTCTAGTAAAAATTTTTGTTTTCTATATTTATATTCTATATATTCAGTTTCTTTTAAATGAATTACTAAATAATAATTAGACAATGCATTTTTTTCAAAATCTGTTGCTGTTTCATTTTTAACTTTTTTATATATAGAATCCATAACATATTTGTCTAATGATTCTAAATATAAAGCAAATGTATCTTCATATTTTTTTATTGATACTTTCTTTTTTTCTGGTTCTTCTTTTTCTGCTTCTACATAATTTTCATAGGCTTTTAAAAGATTATTTCTTTTTATTGTTATAAGCATATTATTTAATCCAACTCTTGTTGGGATTAATAATTTTGTTATTGTATTTGTTATTTTGGTAAAAAATGTTTTATCTTGAGCATATATTTTAAGACTTCTTTCTTCCATTACAATACCATTCCTTTCAAACTTCTATTTTTTCTTTGGTTCCAATTTTTTCAAGTACTTCATAAACAAGTTCTACTTCTACAAATTGTCCTTTTTCAAAAATATTTACATGTTTATCTACTACTTGCTTTTCTTCACCTATTTTTTCCTTTAGTTTATTTTCCAGTTCTTTTATGCCTATGTTAATGGCTTCTTCTTTTGAGTGCTTAATTTCAACTGTTTTTGTCTCGTAGTTTTTCTTTGTAACAAAGGTTATAGGTAAATAAAAATCAGAAAAAAGTTTTAATTTTTTATTCTCTTCTATTGTATCATACTTTTCAAAATTTGAAAGAGTTTTATATAAATTTATTTTAAAATTATTTAACTTTATTTCATACTTTGTTTCCTCAAGTCCTGTTCTTTCTATTTTATTTTCTTGATATGGTATTTGTATCTTTTCACTATACCAAACTTTTGCTTCTACTTCTCCTTCACTATGTACATAGCTTACTCCTGTATATTTTCCTTCAATAGTTCCTTTAATTAAAATATCTCCTTTTTTTACTATATCACCAGGTTTAGCTTCTGGAATTCCATTTAATGCTTTTACTTTAGTTATAATTCCTTCTACATCAGAAACAATATTACAGTATTCTTCTGGATTTATTATATTTGGTTTTTCTTGTGCTTCTACAACTTCTACAATTGCATTTGTTCCATTTATTTTTATTCCAATCCATGCAATATCGCCTCTTTCTAATCTTATTTTTTGTATTACTTGTTTTGTATCTATTTTTCCTTTTAAACTTCCTATTTTAAATCCTTGCTTTTCTAATAGTTCTAATATTTCTGTTTTTTCTATTTTTTGATTTCCTGTTACTTCAATATTCCATATAAAATTAGACAATGTAAAAATAGCTAAAAATATAGTAACTAATAAAACAACAAAAATTTTTCTTTTTTTATATCTTTGCATTAAAAAGGGTAATCCTCTTTTTTGTTTTATTTTTACTTTACATTTTGTAGTTCTTACCACTTGCTTTAATTTTTTAAAATCTTTTATTCTAATATTTGCATGTAATATACTATTTTTTTCTCTTTTAATATTCCATAATAAAATTTTTTTACTAGTACAAATATTTATAAAACGTTCAATAAAATATCCTTCTACAATAATATTCATATACCCTACTAAATAAGCTATAAGTATTTTAAAAAACATTTTATTTCCCCCGTTCTTTTATGTAATACTTTCTAAGTCCATGCTTTCTATTTTTCCTGTAATCATAATATCATCTGAAGTTAACTGTTCCAATTTTAAATTAAAACCATTAATATTAATAGTTCCTATATGAGTACTTATTTTAATAAAAAATTCTTCATATTCTAAAACACCTTTATAATTTTCTATTAACATTTGTTCAAATCCTACAATTGTTATCTTAGGTTTATCTGAAATAACTTCTTTAGGTAATTCAAATATTTCTTCTAAACTTTTTCTTTTATTTACACCTTCATTAATTTCTTGCTTTTTTCTTTTAAACATTTACATTCTCCTTTTTATCAAAAGTTATCTTAAAAATTCATCTAAACTTTTAAAACTATATCCCATATTTTTTATTTCTTTAATACACATATCTAATACATTTGCATTATCCTTTGAATTTCCATGTAATAAAATAACTGCTCCTGGATGGATATTATCTATTATTTTACTTTTTGCATATTCTTCTCCTTTTTGATGTTTTTCATCAAAATCATCATAGGCTAAACTCCACATTACTGTAGTATAGCCAAGTTTATTGGTCTCTTGAATTGTTCTTTGACTAAATTCTCCTTTAGGTGGTCTTATATATTTCATCTCATATCCAAACTTTTCATAAATAGCTGTATGTAAATTCATTACTTCATTTTTTATTTGTTCATTAGTTAATGTTGGCATACTTTTATGATTTACAGTATGATTTCCTACTATATGTCCCTCATCTATCATCTTTTTAACTAGTTCCGGCTTTGAATTAAGATAATGTGCTGTTATAAAAAATGTTGCTTTTACATTATTTTGTTTTAAAACAGCTAAAATTTTTTCTGTATATCCAGCTTCATATCCTTCATCAAAAGTTAAATAAACTATTTTTTCTTGATTATTTCCTAAACATATTCCACTGTTTTCATCTAACACCTTTTTATTTTGTATTCCCACATCTGGCTGTTTATGATTTTTTTCTCTTTTTATTCCCCACGCTATTGTTCTATTACTTACTTCTTTTGCACTTACTAATTTTGTTTCTTTTGTTGTAGAAATAATGCCAATAGAAAATAACCCTATACTAAATAAAATAATAGCTATAAATTTAATTTTTTTAGATATATTCATACAAGCACCTCTTGATTTATTTTCTTTTTTAATTTTATGAACTTTTTTCTATTTTATTACACTTATACAATATAGAAGAAGATAATTTCTAATATCTTTTTATCATAAAAAAAAGAAATACTAATTTTTTTAGTATCTCTTTTTGTTTATGATTACGTTTAATATAGATATTAACAATAAAATTTAATATTATCTACACCATAAAAACTCTTCCATTCAGATATAATATAAAAATAGTTATATTGTATTGCTTTAAACAATTTATTTAAATCCTGTTTTGGTATTTTGCTATTATTATTTTCTAAAATACAGTCTCCACCTTTAGTAATCCATACTTTAGTTGAATTTGCTATAGGATTTCCTTTGCAAATATGAACATGTATCGGTTCAAGATTTTCATTTGCCCAAAAGAATATTGTATAACCTAAGTATCTAAAAAGATTAGGCACTTTGTATTCCCCCTTTTCTAGCAACATCAAAGAAATATCCAGCTCCTCTTTCAACTACAGTTTTAAATATTTCAATCTCATGTTCAGTAAAATGTCCGTCTTGTTTTACTATATTATAACTTGGTAATTCAAATATTACTGTATCAAACCCATATTCCATTGGTCTTTCAAAACAAACAATAAGATATTCTTCACCATTTTCCTTTTTACGTATATCAGAAGACACTACCAAAGTTCCATCTGCATAAGTAACAAATTCGTGCATCATTTGCAGTCACTCTCCTTATAATTTTTATCGTTAATTTATTTATATTAGTTATCTAATTTTAGCTTCATTTCTTTTATATGATATTATTAGTATAACATGAAATCACTAAAATTACTATATTTTATGTAAAAAACAATTAAATTGGTCTTCAATTTATTTTATAAAATCGTTATTTATTCAATTTTAATAAAATTCTTTGTAATATCACTTTTACATTAAACATCACATAAAATTTTATATTAATTATTTTCAAAAGGTAAAAATTGTAAGCTGTGTAAATTTCTAATATCTTTTTAACCTAAGTAAAAAAACTAAAAAATTACTATTGACATTAGTCAATTTTTAGATTATTATTGTACTGTTATTGGAAATTTTTAGGGAATAATATATTGTTTTGTCAAAATATGTAATTATTTTTACTTTTAAATTAACTTACTATAATAAATTTCAACAGTTTACTTAATATCTATTCGAGGAGGATTAAAATATGTTAAATTTCGTTCTATGTGACGACAATCCACATATCCTTGAAAAATTTAAAGTCATGTTAGAATCTATTATATTACAAGATAACTTTAATGCAGAAGTTAAATACACAACTACAAATGCCGAAGATTTATTACACTATGCTGAAAACAACCCTGTAGATGCTTTATTTCTGGATATTCATTTAAAAGACAAAATGTCACGGTTTAGAAGTTGCAGAAAAAATCAGAAAAAACAATAAAAATGTTTATATTATTTTTACAACTGCACATTTAGAATACGTAATGCTTGCATATAAAGTTAAAACATTTGACTATATTGCTAAGCCACTTACATTAGAAAGATTAGAAGAAACAGTCCAGAGATTATTTAATGATATATTCTTCAAACCAGCTAATTACTTAAAATTAGATAACGGTAAATTAGTAATCAACAAAGAAGACATTAACTATATTAAAAGAAATGGAATGAAATTAACATTTTGTACTAATTCAAGACAATATGATTCTTATACTTCTTTTAATAAACTTCAAGATAAATTATCAAATGATTTTGTACGATGCCATAAATCTTATATGGTAAATTTAAATAATATTTCAAAAGTAGAAATTAATAATAACAAAATTATTTTAAAGGACAACAGTATTTGCTATATTGGTCCTAAATACAAAAATGAATTTATGGAGGTTTTTGAAAATCATGAATCTATTACAAACTATATGGTCAGTGTTAACAACACCAAATATGCAAATGGCTAATTATATTGCTGCTCCACTTATTTTTGTGGAAGCATATGTTACTATGCTTTTGTTTACTTCTGTTTTTAATATTGAAACAACAAGAAAAACAAGATTAATTTATGTTTTTGTATTTTCTTTATGTGGATTAGTTAATCGTTTTATAGTTCCAACTCCATATTCTACTATCTTAAATATGCTAATCATGCCAATTACTATATTTTTAATACTAAAAACTTCTATTTCCAAATCAATAATAGTAGCAATTACTCAATTTTTAATTGTAGCATTACTAGAAACTTTAGTTGTAAAATGTTATTCCATGCTCTTTAATATTTCATATGATAATATAGCGTCAATTCCTGCTAATAGAATTTTTTCAACACTATTCATATACATTATAATTTTTTTAATTTACATTTTATTAAATAGATTTAAGTTTAATACTAATATATTAGATTTTTTTGACAACTTATCCAAGAAATCTAAGTTCTTTTTGTTAATAGATTTAATTTTAGCAATTACAACTATTATTATACAATTTTATGTTATTGTATTCTATTTAGATTATTTATCAACATATGTAGCAATTTTTAGCATGATTATTTTAATTTCTTATACAATAATTAGTTTTTATACTTTAGTAAATACAACTAAATTAGAAATAGCTAATCGTGATTTAGAAGAATCTAGAATGTATAACAAAACATTAGGTATATTACATGATAACATTAGAGGTTTTAAACATGATTTTGGAAATATTGTACAAACAATCGGAGGATACGTTACTACAGAGGATATTAAAGGTTTAAAAAAATATTATTCACAATTATTAGAAGATTGCCAACGCGTAAATAATCTAGCTGCTTTAAATCCTACAACTATCAATAATCCTGCTATATATAGCTTACTTGCTTCCAAATATTATATTGCTAATGAACAAGGTATAAATATAAATTTAGAGGTATTTCTTGATTTAAATGAAATTAATATGAAAATTTATGAGTTTACAAGAGTTCTTGGAATATTACTTGATAATGCAATTGAAGCTTCTTCTCAATGTAATGAAAAAATAATAAATATTTCTTTTCGTAATAATGAAAAAAAGAATATGCAAGAAATAATAATTCAGAATACGTACAATAATAAAGATATTAATATAGATGAAATTTTTCAAAAAGGTTATACTTCAAAAACATCAGAAAATAAAAGTTCTCATGGACTTGGATTGTGGGAAATAAGGCAAATATTAAAGAAAAGAAATAATTTAAATTTATATACTACAAAAAGTGAAAAATATTTTACACAACAATTAGAAATATATTTATAAAAAATCTATACTATAAATTTAGTATAGATTTTTTATGTAGATTTTTATATTATTTTAACTTAAACGTTTATCAATCAACATTAGTCCTTTTTTATAAAAGATGCTGGCATTTTAGGTTGATGAAGAACTCCCCATACCCAACAAGCTGTATTAGTTGATTTTGCATATTTTTCTGCCATTTTTGCTAAGAATTTTAACATAATTTTTTCCCCCTTATACTATTTATATAATACAAAGTACACCGGTTATACTTTGATATTAATCTAATTTTAAATTTCCTTTTTCATATTCTTCATATCCATATTTATTTTTTGTTATTTTATATGCTAATCTAGTTATTGCTAATGTTTGTATAAGCATTCCAAATATAAGTATATTTGAAATTATTCTATTTTGAATAATTGCTGCTGCAATCAAACTTATAGAAAATATAATATATGATGCTATTTTTCTTTTTTTTCTTTCTTTTTTACTAATGACTGGAACATTTTCTGTATCTGCTGGGGCATACAGCTTTATCATAAACATTCCAAATACCCATATCATTATAATTGCTATATATTTAGCTTCTATTGATAAAGTAATATATTTACTAAGTAATGCAGTTCCTGCATAAAATGATGTAGTACATAATATACATCCAATATGAGTTTTAAGATGAAATCCTCCAGAATAACTACGATATGGTAACATTAGTAAGAATGCTAATAAGGCTAAATCTCCTACTCCTAATAAAAGTGCTAATAATATCATAATAAATACTTTAGGAATTTCTCCTATAATAAGATGCAATCCGTAATCTAAAATTTCTATTTTTTCATCATTTAATTCTGGCATTTTTATCTTCATTCTATTTGTTAAATAAGAACAAATACTATCTATCATTTTTATTCCTCTTTTCTGATTTTGATTATACATTTAATATTTTGTATTTTATATTTATTTTACAAAAACACACTTTTCTTATATAAAAATTTAATTTTTGAATTTTGCAATATTAATATATAATTTCATAAAATATACATAATATCTCAATTATTATATGCTCAATATCTATCTATTTTCATACAATAAAAAAATGAACTAGAATCTCTAGTTCATTTTTTTATTGTACGCTTCCTATTTTATTCAACGGCCAAAATCTTATTAATACTGTTCCTTCTATTTTTTCTATTGGTATGCATCCAAAATCTCTACAATCTTTACTATTTTTTCTATTATCTCCCATCGCAAAAATATATCCTTCTGGCACTACAAAATCATTTAAATATTTTGATTCTGTAATAGTTCCCTGTGGCAAATAACTTTCTTCTAATTCTTCTCCATTTATAAATACTTTTCCTTCTTTTATTTGTACTTTTTCTCCTGGAAGTCCTATTACGCGTTTAATATAACTAATCTTATTTATCTCTAACACATAATATAAAAATTTATTAAAAATTCCTTTAGTTTCTTCTTTATAAATAGCTTTAGGTGAAGATAAATCTAATTGCTCTACACCTATATCTTCTATTGGTTTTTCAAAAGTAATTATATCCCCTCTTTTAGGTACTTTATTAAAAGTTTTAGATATCCTATTTAATATAAGTCTATCTCCTGATTTTAAAGTAGGATACATTGATGTACGACTTACTACAGTTGGAGTACCGTATAAAATACTTAATTAAAATAGCTAGTATTAATGCAATAAAAATACATACAACCCATTCTATTATATTTTTTTGCATATCTGATAACTTCATTTTTATATTTCCTCCTTATACTAACTTTATTCCATCTATAATTTTCCATGAACCTATTTTTTCTGGAATAGATGTAAAAGTCATTTCTTCTTTTGTTATTGGATGTTTTATTGTTAAACTATATGCCCATAAACCAATTTGTTTTCCTCTTCCTCTAGTCCCATATTTTTGATCTCCACAAAGACTATGTCCTATGTTTGCCATTTGAACACGTATTTGATGATGTCTTCCTGTATGTAGATTTATTTTTAATACAGATAAGTCTATTTCACTATTATATGTTAATACTTCATAATCTAGTTTAGCATATTTGGCATTTTTAGTTCCTTCTGATACTATTTTACTTGTATTTGTTCTTTCGTTTTTTAACATATAATTTTCTAATATATCTTTATCTTTTTCTAATTTTCCATCCACAATAGCCAAATATGTCTTTTTAAATGTTTTATCTCTTACTTGTTCACTTAAGCGTGATGCAGCCTTTGATGTTTTAGCAAATACCATTACGCCTCCTACTGGTCTATCTAATCTATGTATTAAACCTAAATAAGCATCACCTTTTTTGTTATACCTTTTTATAAGATATTCTTTTATAATGCTTAACATATCTTTATCTCCGGTTTTATCTCCTTGTGAAGGAATATTAGGCTTTTTTTCTACAACTATTATATGATTATCTTCATAGATAATTTTTAAATCTTCCATTTTACTTTTCTTCCCATCTTCCATAAATTCCACATGGTAACACCAAAGAAGAATTTTTCATTGGTATTCCAATTTCTCCTGAAGAAAGTTTTCCACTTTTTTTAGTTTGAACAGTGGAAAATAGTATGTTTTCTAGCACTTTTGCAGAAATCCCAGTTGTATATGAATTAATTAAAAAGAATAATGGTTTTTCTGTTAAGATTTTTGAACAAAGCTCTACTAAGTCGTAAATATTATTTTCAAACTGCCATACTTCTCCATTTGCTCCTCTACCATAAGAAGGTGGATCCATAATAATAGCATCATATTTATTATTTCTACGTATTTCTCTATTTACAAATTTTACAACATCATCTACCAAATATCTAACAGGTCTATCTTGTAATCCTGAAGATGCAACATTTTCTTTTGCCCATGCTACCATTCCTTTTGAACTATCTACATGGCATACGGAAGCTCCTGCTGATAAGCAAGCAACTGTAGCTCCTCCAGTATATGCAAATAAATTTAAAACTTTTATATCTCTTTTAGCATTTTTTATTTTTTCTATCATCCAATCCCAATTTACGGCTTGTTCTGGAAATAATCCAGTATGTTTAAAGCCCATTGGTTTAATATTAAATGTGAGATTTTTATATGTTACTTTCCAACTTTCTGGGATTTTTGTTTTATACTCCCAGTTTCCTCCCCCAGTATTACTTCTAAGATATTTAGCATTTGCTTTTTTCCATAGTTCTGGATAAGTTTTTTGTTTCCAGATTATTTGTGGATCTGGACGAATTAAAATTTGTTTTCCCCATCTTTCTAGCTTTTCTCCATTTGCCATGTCCAAAATTTCATAATCTTTCCAATGTTTTGCAAGTTCCACTAACTTTACTTCCTTTCTATTCATACCATTCGAATTCTAATTCTCCTATTTGTACAATGTCTCCTTCACGTACACCTTTTCTTTTTAGTTCTGCATTAATTCCTGTACTTTCCATCATTTTTTGGAAATAATACATAGATTCATTATCATCTATATTGATTCTACCAATAATTCGTTCTGCAGTTTTTCCTGTAACAACATATTTTTTATCTTGTTTTTCTACTTCAAATCCTTTACCTTCATTTTCCAAAGTATAAACCTTATTTTCTTCTATTTCTATTAGATTTTCTTTTGGTAATTCTTTTAATACTTGTTCTACTCTTTCTAATAATTCATTAATTCCTTGTTTTGTTGCAGCAGAAATTTTGTAAATTTCTATATTTTGTTTTTTAGCTTCTTTTTCAAGCTCTTTATATAGTTCTTCGTCTGACATAATATCTGATTTATTTGCAACAATAATTTGTTTTCTAGTACTTAATTTTTCGCTATATTTTTTTAATTCTTCATTTATAGTATAAAAATCTTTTAATGGATTTCTTCCTTCTGAACCAGAAACATCAATTACATGCAATAATAATCTTGTTCTTTCTATATGACGTAAAAATTGAATTCCTAATCCAGTTCCTTCACTTGCTCCTTCTATAATACCTGGAATATCAGCTATTACAAAACTACTACCTGTTTTAGTTTTTACAACACCTAAATTTGGTTCCAATGTTGTAAAATGATAATCTGCAATTTTAGGTGTAGCAGCTGTTACCATAGATAAAAATGTAGATTTTCCAACATTTGGAAACCCTATTAAGCCTACATCAGCAAGTAATTTTAATTCTAATATTAATTCTTTTTCTTCTCCTTTTTCTCCATCAATTGCAAATCTAGGAGCTTGTCTTGTTGATGTTGCAAAATGTGAATTACCTTTTCCACCTTTTCCACCTTTTAATACTAATTCTTCTTGTCCCATATTAGAAAGGTCTGCAATTACATTAAGAGTATTTGCATCTTTTATAACAGTTCCTATTGGAACAGAAATATACAAATCTTCTCCACTTTTTCCATAGCAACGTGAACCACTACCATTTTGTCCATTTTCTGCTTTAAATTTCTTTTTATATTTAAAATCAACTAAAGTATTCATATCTTTATCTACTTTAAAATATATGTCTCCACCTTTTCCACCATCTCCACCATCTGGTCCACCGGCAGCTACATATTTTTCTCTTCTAAAGGAAATAGCTCCATCTCCTCCATCTCCTGATTTAATTATTATTTTTGCATAATCTACAAACATTTTATTCTTCTCCTTTTAAATAGTGGTTTAGCACTTATTGTACTAAACCAATTTTGTTATATACTTCTTGCATTGTTTTATTTGCAATTGCATCTGCCTTTTTTGCTCCATCTTTATATATTTTTTCTATATATGATTTATCTTTTATTATTTCTTCATATTTTTTTTGTAATGGTTCTATTACTTCTACAATTGACTCTGCTACTGCATTTTTAAAACTTCCATAGTTTGCATTTTCAAATTCTTTTTCAACTTCTTCTTTTGTTTTATTTTTTACTGCACCATAAATAGACATTAAATTGCTAATTCCTGGTTTATTATCTATATCATACCTTACAATTCCTTCTGAGTCTGTAACTGCTTTTTTTATTTTTTTTCTAATTTCATCTGGTGTATCTGTTAAATATATAGAATCATTTGGTATTGTACTACTTTTACTCATCTTTGCAGTAGGATTTTGAAGTCCCATTACTCTTGCTCCCACTCCTAATATATATGCTTCTGGGATAACAAAAGTTTCACCATAGATATTATTAAATCTTTCTGCAATATCTCTTGTTATTTCTATGTGTTGTCTTTGGTCTTCTCCAACTGGAACCATGTCTGCTTTGTATAATAAAATATCACCTGCCATTAATACTGGATATGTAAATAATCCTGCATTAATATTATCTGCATGTTTTGCTGATTTATCTTTAAATTGAGTCATACGAGAAAGTTCTCCCATATATGTATAACAATTTAATACCCATGCCATTTGGCTATGTGCTGCAACATGTGATTGAATAAATAAATTTGCTTTATCTGGATTTACTCCTGCTGCCAATAATACTGCTAGAAGATCTATTGTATTTTTTCTTATTGCTTCTGGATTATTTCTTACTGTTAAAGTATGCAAATCTGCAATTGAATAAGTACAATCAAATTCATCTTGTAATTTTACCCAATTATTAATTGCTCCTAGATAATTACCTAATGTTAATTTTCCAGTGGCTTGAATTGCACTAAATATTGATTTTCTTTCCATAATACTTCCTCCTAACATAATATATACCTATGATATTATACACTTTTTTAATAACTTTGACAAGGTTAAATGAATTAAAAATAGGATACCTAAAGGTATTTCCTCTATTATCCTATTTTTTCTATATCTATTCTTGCTGTTTCGTAATTAATTTCTTCTAGTGATATTGCTCCTAATTGTAAAATATCGCCTTGATTTAATTTTAAAATAACTGTACTAGTTAAAGTCATACGATTAGCACTATCTTTTAATATTGGAGTTTCATTAAATGTATTTTCTAATGGTAAATTATTAACCAATAATAGTGCATTAAAATTAAATGTTCCAACAGTTTTCCTTATTCCAAATATTTGATATGATATTTGATAATATCCAGTTTCATTTATATTAATTTCATTTGAACCTTCTTGGTGACTAATTGCTGTACCTTCTACAATTTCATTTTTACTAAACTTAATAATTGCTTCACCAACTTCTGGATTATCCCCTTTTATGGCAATTGCTGTTAAAATATTAGTATTTTGTTTATTATTTTGACAACATACTACAAAAAAGAATATTACCACAACTAATATCATTATTCCTATAATTATGGCTTTACAAACTCTTAATTTATTACATCCACAAAACATATCTTTTCCTCCTTGTATATTATATTTTATGCTAATTCTCGTATTTTGTAGACATTTTTTATACTTGTTATAGCAATATTTTATTACAGTTTTTGGAAATTTTATCATAATATTTGCATTTTAATAATATTTGTGCTATAATGTAATATACATTATAAGTAATGTACATTATATAATTGAAAGGATGAAAATTCATGATGAAAAACACACAGCAAAAAGAAAGAACAAACCCTATTCAACCAACAACATTTAAGGAAGGCGATGATGATAAGTGTTTAGAGTATTCGTCCTGCGAATACTTTATGATTGATGCGTGTGACGGATGTTTATCCAATTGTGTAACCAATACCGCTAGCGAGCGGTAATCATCCAAAAGAGAGGAACCAAATTCGGTTCCTCTTTTTTTAATTAATAATTCCTCCACCAAGTACAATATCACCATCATAAAATACAGCAGATTGACCTGGTGTAATACTTTTTTGTGGTTCATCTAATATTACTTTTATTTCTTCATCTGATAACATTTCTATTTTGCATTTAGCTTCTTTTGCTCTATATCTTATTTTAACTGTAATATTATCGCATTGTAAGAATTTTTCTTTTTCTACTAAAAGATTAATGTCAGATATTGTAAATTCTTTTTTATATAATTCCTTTTCTGTACCTAATACTACTTTGTTTTCTTTTTTATTTAACTCTATTACATAAAGTGGTTCTTTGTACGAAATTCCAAGCCCTTTTCTTTGTCCTATTGTATAATATATAAGTCCTTTATGTTCTCCCATTTTTGTACCATCTTTTAATACAAATTCACCTTTTTTGAATGTGTTTATCCCTCTTTTTTGTAAATATGCACCATAATTTCCATCTGGTATAAAACATATTTCTTGACTATCTTTCTTTTTAGCTACCGGTAATTTATTTTCTTCAGCTATTTTTCTAATTTCATCTTTACTTGTGTAATCTTGCAAAGGAAACACAAGCATTGATATTACTTCTTTTGGTATGGCATACAAAAAATAGCTTTGATCTTTTGTAGTTGGAGCTTTTTTTAATACTACCTGTTCATATTTATCATTATACCCAGTTCTAACGTAATGACCTGTTGCTACATAACTGCACCCTAATTTTTTTGCTATTTCTAAAAAATATCCAAATTTTAAATATTTATTGCATTTAACACAAGGATTTGGTGTTCTAGCTTCTTTATATTCTTCTTCAAAATTATCTATTACCAAATTTTCAAATTCCTTTTCGCAATCAAGCTCATAAAAAGGAATATTTAAAATATTACAAATATTTTTTGCATCCTCTAGTGTTTTGTTACTGTTCTCATTGTCAGCACATAATCTCATTGTAGCTCCAATTACATCATAACCATTATTTTTTAACAATAATGCCGAAACACTACTGTCAACACCTCCACTTATTCCAACTAGTACCTTTTTATTATCCATATATCCTCTTTTCCAAAAAAGACGTAGTCTATTCTACGTCTTTCTTTTTTATTCTTATTTGTTCTAAACCTATTGCTAATTGGTCTGGGCATGAAGTTCCTCTACCTCTGCAGTCAATTCCTTTTAGTCTTTTTATTGCATCTTCTATTGTCATTCCTTTAAGTAAACTACAAATTCCCTTACTGTTTCCATCGCATCCACCTACAATAGTTACTTTTTGGATAATATTATTTTCTATTTCTATCATCATCTCTTTTGAACATACCCCTGTTGGTTTATAACAATATTTCATTTTTACTCCTTCTCAAGGTCTAATTTAATGTGAACATCTCTTAATTGTTCTTCTGTAACTTTACTTGGTGCTCTCATCATTAAATCTCTTGCTTTTTTATTTTTTGGGAATGCAATAACTTCACGAATATTATCTTCATTAGCAATTAGCATAATAATTCTATCTAATCCTGGAGCTGCTCCTGCATGTGGTGGTGTTCCATATTGGAATGCATTGTATAATGCTCCAAATTTTGTTTTAACATCTTCTTCACTGTATCCTGCAATTTCAAAAGCTTTTACCATTAATTCTGGATCATGGTTTCTAACTGCACCAGATGCAATTTCATATCCGTTACATACTACATCATATTGATAAGCATATATTTCTAAAGGATTTTTTTCTTCTAAAGCCTTCATACCACCTTGTGGCATAGAAAATGGATTATGGTTGAAATCTATTTTTCCATCATCTGATAATTCATACATTGGGAAATCTACTATTAAACAGAAACGATAAGTTTCTTTTTCTAATAAATCTAAACGTTTTCCAAGTTCTATACGGATTGCTCCAGACATTTTTTGAACTGGTTCTAGTTCTTCCCCTGCTATAAAGAAAATAGAATCTCCTGGATTTGCTATATTTTCTAATAGTTTATTTTGTAGCTCTGGTTTTATATACTTAGAAATTCCACCTGCAAAAACTTTTTCATTGTCAACTTTTACCCATGCTAGTCCTTTTGCTCCTAATTCTTCTTTTGCAAATTCAGTCATTTCATCAAAGAATTTACGTGATGAATCTGCACCATTTGGAACTGCAATTGCTTTTATTATTTTTCCTTTAAATGCTTCAAACTCTGAATCTTGCATAATGTCTGTTACATCTTTAATAATAAGTGGATTTCTTAAATCTGGCTTATCACTACCGTATTTTTCCATTGCAACTTTATATGGTATTCTTTCAAAAGGTCCCTCATCAATTTTCCAATTTGTATGTTTACGGAAAGTATATGGAATTACATCTTCTAGTACTCTAAACACATCTTCTTGTGTTGCAAAACTCATTTCAAAGTCTAATTGATAAAATTCTCCTGGTGAACGGTCTGCTCTTGGATCTTCATCTCTAAAACATGGAGCAATTTGATAATATCCATTAAATCCAGATACCATTAACAATTGTTTAAATTGTTGTGGTGCTTGTGGTAATGCATAAAATTCTCCTGGATGAAGTCTACTTGGTACTAAAAAGTCCCTTGCACCCTCTGGTGAAGAATTTGCAAGTATAGGTGTTTGTATCTCACAAAATCCTAATTCATCCATACGGCTACGTATTGTTTTTATTATTTGAGCTCTTAATAAAATATTTTTATGAATTCTATCATTTCTCAAATCTAAAAATCTATACTCTAATCTTAAATCTTCTCTTACATTTGAATTATCTGAATTTATTTCAAATGGTAATACACTTTTACATTTTCCTAAAATTTTAATTTCTTTTGCTTCTAGTTCAATATCTCCTGTTAAAACTTTTGGATTTTTGTTAGCTCTTTCAACAACATTTCCTAGTACACTAATACAAGTTTCAGTAACTAGTTCATTTGCAATTTTTTCTAACTCTTCGTTATTTGCTACTACTACTTGTGTAATTCCAAATTGATCTCTTAAATCAATAAATTTCATAGCACCAAGGTTACGAATTTTTTGAACCCATCCAGCAAGTTTAACTTCCTGACCAATATTTTCTTTTCTTAATTCTCCGCAATTATTTGTACGATATTCGTGCATAAGTTTTCCCCCTTTTTTTTTAGGATGTTTCTATTTTACTTCAAAATTAAGGAATAATCAAGTTTTTCTGGAAAAATATTGATTTTGCATAAATATTTGGGTATAATAATTTGTATATTTAAAATAATATTTCTTGTTAGACTATAGGGAGGAATTATCATGGAAAAAGTAACTGTAAAAAAATTATACCGTGAGCTAGATTCATATTCTGATAAAGATGTAGAAGTATCTGGCTGGGTAAAAACCGTTCGTGATTCTAAAACATTTGGATTTATAGAAATAAACGACGGATCTTTCTTTAATAATGTTCAAATTGTATTTGATAATACATTAGAAAATTTTAATGCTATTTGCAAACTTTCTATTGGCTCATCAATTGTTGTTTGTGGTAATGTGGTTATTACCGAAGGAGCAAAACAGCCATTTGAGATAAAAGCAAAAGAAATAAAAATCTTAAATCAATGTTCATTAGACTTTCCACTTCAAAAGAAAAGACATTCTTTTGAATATTTACGAACAATTTCTCATTTACGTCCAAGAACTAACACTTTTAATGCAGTATTTCGTACAAGAAGTGTGCTTGCATTTGCTATTCACAAATTTTTTCAAGAAAGAGGATTTGTATATGTTCATACACCTATAATCACTTCTTCTGATGCAGAAGGTGCTGGCGAAATGTTTAATGTAACAAACTTTAATTTAAAAAATGTTCCTAAAAATAAAGATAAAAAAGTAGATTTTGCAAAAGACTTTTTTGGAAAACCTGCACATTTAACTGTAAGTGGTCAGCTTGATGCAGAAAACTATGCTTTTGCTTTTAGAAATGTATATACATTTGGTCCAACATTCCGTGCAGAAAATTCTAATACAGTAAAACATGCTGCAGAATTTTGGATGGTAGAACCAGAAATGTGCTTTGCAGACTTAAATGACGATATAGCCTTAGCAGAAGATATGATAAAATATATTATTAAAGATACTTTTGCAAATGCACCAGAAGAAATGTTATTCTTTAATAAATATATTGATACAGAATTAACAAAAAGATTAGAAAATATAGTAAGCTCTGACTTTGGTAGAATTACTTATACAGATGCAATTAAGGAATTAGAAAAACATAATGACGAGTTTGAATATAAAGTTTCTTGGGGTACTGATATTCAAACAGAACATGAAAGATTTTTAAGTGAAAAAATATTTGGAAAACCTGTTTTTGTAACAGATTATCCAAAAGATATAAAAGCTTTTTACATGAAGCAAAATGATGATGGAAAAACCGTAGCAGCAACTGACCTATTAGTTCCTGGTATTGGAGAAATTATTGGAGGAAGCCAAAGAGAAGATAACTTAGAACTACTACAAAACAGAATGAAAGAACTAGGAATGCCAGAAGAAGAATATTGGTGGTACCTAGATTTAAGAAGATTTGGTAGTGCTCCACACGCTGGATTTGGTCTAGGATTTGAAAGAATGCTTATGTACTTAACTGGTATGCAAAACATCCGTGATGTAATACCATTCCCTAGAACACCAAAAAACTGCGAATTTTAATAAATTTATATAAATTTACAAATGTTTTTTAATCAGCTAAGCTTATTATTTTCTTATATCTAAAAAGAAAGCAGTAATAATTCTGCTTTCTTTTTTATTATTATTTTGTTACCTTTTGTCTTACATATTCATATAGCATAATTCCTGTTGCGACTGAAGCATTTAAACTTTCTGTTCTTCCTAACATTGGTATTTTTACTTTTTTGTCTGCTAATTCTATTACCTCTTTTGAAACACCATTTGCTTCATTTCCTATTACTATTACTTTTTTCTTATATTTTATATCATAAATACTCTCATTTGTTTGTAGTGAAGTTGCTATAACTTCAAATTTATGTTTTTGTATTTCTTTTAGAGTTTTTGCTAAATTTTCTGATGTTATAATATTAAGTCTAAAAATTGCTCCCATTGTAGAACGAACAACCTTTGGATTATAACTATCTGCTGTTTCTTTTGATACAATTATTTGTTTTAATCCTATACTATCTACAGTTCTTAAAATTGTACCTAAATTTCCCGGGTCAGAAATTCCATCTAGTGCAATAATAATATCTTCTGTATAATCTATATTTTCATTATTATCCCCTTTTTCTACTACTGCTAGAACACCTTGTGGAGTTGCAACTTCACTAATAGATGTAAAAACTTTTTTGGATACATATATACATTTATATTTTGCAATTTCATATAACATACTTTGCTCTATACCAGAATTTCCTTCACAGTCTTCACATACTACAATAGTTTTTATATTTACCTTTTCTTGTATTGCCTCTTGTAATAATTTTATTCCTTCTATAATATATTCTTTTGTTTCATCTCTGTATTTTTTTTCTTTTAATCTTTTTATATATTTTATAGTTTCGTTATCTTTACTAGTTATTACTTGCATATTGCTCCTCCTTTCTACTTTTTAATTTATTTTATAATGATACCCTTTAAATTTCTAATTTATTTTATCCAGTTTTATATAATTTTATTTAGCTATTTTTATTTAAATTTATTTGCTTGTGTATATTTAATAAATTAGTTAAAAATTCTTTTATTTCTTCTAGATTTTTTTTATCTGATGTAGATTCTATTTTTAATGTAAAATATGGATCTTTTCCTGGTGAAAATCTGATTTTATTACCGTATTGTTTTACCATATCAGATACAATATCCACATTGAAGTTATTTTGATTTATATAAAATACAATACCATTTATTTTTTGTGTTAATTTTACAATATTATTCTTTTTGCATAATTCCTTTATTCTAGCTATATCAAGTAGATTTTCCACTTCTTCTGGTAATGTACCATATCTATCTATCATCTCATCTACAATATTTCTTATATCCTCTTCTGTACGACATATTGCTATTTCTTGGTAAATTTCAATCTTTTGACTACCATTTTCAATATATGTATCTGGAATAAAACTAGAAACATTTAAGTCAATTTGTACATCTTTTTCTTCTTCTACTTCAATTCCTTGCATTTCTTTTACTACTTCATCTAGTAACTTACAATATGTATCATATCCTACATCTTCCATATGACCATGTTGTATTTCACCTAAAAGACTTCCTGCTCCTCTTATTTCTAGGTCTCTCATTGCTATTTTAAAACCAGAACCAAATTCAGTAAACTCTTTAATTGCTTTTAATCTTTTATCTGCAATTTCCGATAATAATTTATCTCTTTTATATGTTACATATGCATAAGCTTGCCTATCTGCTCTTCCTACTCTTCCTCTTATTTGGTATAACTGAGCTAGACCTAATCTATCTGCATTTTCTACAATAATAGTATTTGCATTTGGAATGTCTATTCCAGACTCTAATATTGTTGTACACACTAAAACATTTATTTCTTTATTTATAAAGCTAAGCATGATGTCTTCTAATTCTTTTCCTGTCATTTTTCCATGTGCAAAACCAACTTTTGCTTCTGGAACTAATTTACTAACATTATCTGCTTTTCTTTCTATTCCTTCTACATTATTGAACAAATAAAATACTTGACCATCACGTTCTAACTCTTTTGTAATTGCTTCTTTTATTACTTCTTCGTCATATTCTAATACATAAGTTTGTACAGGTTTTCTATTTTGTGGTGGTTCATATATAACAGACATATCTCTCACACCTACAATAGACATATGAAGTGTTCTTGGTATTGGAGTTGCAGTCATTGTTAAAACATCAACTGTCTCTTTTAATTTTTTTATTTTTTCTTTTGCTTTTACTCCAAATCTATGTTCCTCATCTATTATAAGTAATCCTAAATCTTTAAACTCTACATCCTGACTTAATAAACGATGTGTTCCAACAATAACATCTATTTCACCTAATTTTATCTTTTTTATAATTTGTTCTTGTTCTTTTTTAGTTTTAAAACGATTTAAAACTTCTACTCTAATTGGAAACTCTTCCATTCTTTGTTTAAAAGATTCATATTGTTGGTCTGCTAAAACAGTAGTTGGTACTAAATATGCAACTTGTTTTTGGTCTAAACAAGCTTTAAATGCCGCTCTTATTGCTACCTCTGTTTTTCCATATCCAACATCACCACAAAGAAGTCTATCCATTGGTTTTGGTTCTTCCATATCTTTTTTTACTTCTTCTATACAACGTAATTGATCATCTGTTTCTGAATATGGAAAACTATCCTCAAATTGTCTTTGCCATTCGTTATCTTTAGAAAAAGCATATCCTTTTATTTTTTGCCTTTTAGCATATAACTCTATTAAATCTTTTGCAACTGCTCTTAAATTTTTCTTAACTCTTGCTGTTGTATTTGACCACTCTTTACTTCCTAATTTATTAAGCTTTGGCTCAGCTTCTCCACCACCAATATATTTACGAACAGTATCTAAACTATTGGTTGGAACATATAAAATACCATCATTTTGATAACGAAGTTTTATATAGTCTTTTGTACTTCCATCAGCAGAAATAGTTGTAATACCAACAAATTGACCAATACCATTAGTCTTATGCACAACATAATCACCAATTTTTAAATCTGAATATACAACCTTTTCCGCTTCTTTAAATGCTGAACTTGCCTTTCTCTTCTTTTTAACTCCTTCTCCAGAAAGTTCCTCACCTGTAATAATTAAAAGATTAAAATCTGCTATTTCAAATCCAGCAGAAAAACGTCCTGGTGCTACTATAACTTTTCCTTTTTGTATATCTTCTTTTTTTAATTCACTTACAAGTTTATGTGGAATTTCCTTTTCATAAAGCATTGTTGCTATTTTCTTTGTATTAGCTTCAACTCCTCCTAGTACAACAACCTTTTTATTTTTACTAGTTGCTTCTTTTAATTCGTCAAAAAATAGTTCCATACTTGTTTTATAATAATTAACTTCTCTACATTTAAAAGAAAAAGTATTTTCTTTATCTTTTCTGATATCTTGACTTTCTAAATAAACAACTTGATTTTTTTCTAAATGTGATAAAATAGCATTATAGTTTTCTAGTAAATTTAAGCTATCTGGAATTATTTTTTCTTTATCAATTAGCATTTGTAATAAAGTTTGATTATCTTTTAATATATTTTCCACACGATTTTCTATTTTTACAGGTTCATCTAAAAATATAATAAAATCATTTTCTAAATAATCTAGAAAAGTTTCTGTTTTAGTATAAAAGTCAGAAAAATATTTATCAATTTTACTTAAATAATTTCCTTCTTTTATTGTTTCAATATCATTTTGTAAAATCTCATCCTGTTTACCTATTAACTTTTTTTCTTTTAATTTAGTAACAACATCTTCTCTCGATAACTCTAGTAAAAATTCATGTGATGGATTAATTTTTATTTTTTGAATCATTTCTATTGATCTTTGACTAGATAAGTTAAAATAACGAATAGAATCAACTTCATCTCCCCAAAACTCAATACGAACACCTTTATTTTCAGAAATAGCAATATCTAGTATCCCACCACGAACACTAAAATTGCCCCTTGACTCAGCTAAATCTGTTCTCTCATACCCCATTGCTATTAATTTTTCTTTTAAATTAGAAATATTATACTCATTACCAACTTCAATTTCTAAGCAAGATGAAAATAAAACATCTCTAGAAATCATCTTTTGCATAACGGCTTCTGCAGTAGTAACAATGACATTACTTTTTTTATCATTAATGTTATTTAATATATCCATCCTAGCATATGGCAAATCTTTACTTTCAACAACATAATCATAAGTTACTATTTCCTTTTTAGGAAAATATTCAATTTTATCCAAATAATATGATAAATCCTTTATTTTATTTTTAGCTTGAATTTCGTTATATGTAATAATACAAATCGGACGCTTTAGTTCCTCTCTACTTAAAGCACAAAGACCTAAAACAGCCACGTCAGATAAGCCCGATACAACTACCGGGCCCTTTTTATTTTTTATATAAGATAGATAACTTTTAATTTTATCATTATCCACCATTTCTTCTAAAATAGCATTCATTACTGTAATATCTCCCCTTTAGGATATTTTAACATAAGTATTATATCATATTTTTTGTGTTGATACTAGGGAAAATAAAAATTTTCATACACGTAAATAAACTAAGGTGCCAATATATATGGTCTTCCCCAATTACCATCACCTTCTATAACTTTTATTCCAGATTTTAGATGAATTACAATACGTAGCCCATACTCGTCGCTATGTGATTTCGTGCGACCATCAGAATACACAGCACACACATTACTATAATGTAACTCTCCATTACCCATCAAATAGCGCACATAAAAGTCACTGTAACCTGAAATTGAATCCACATGACGTGAAGCCAACCAATAAAACTGTCCTATATCATTTATCCCTAAAGCACTCATTTGATCATAATCTGTTTTGTAATTTTTATCTTTCTCTTTCAATTTACCACTATAGATTCCTCCGAACATTGTTGTGTGCATTCCTGGTCCATCATAATTTGGATTATATGGTACACTTCCTACACATCTTGCTATCTCTGCTATTCCATCTTCTTTTTTTCTATATTTGTCTGCTTTTGTATTTAATGTTGCTATTGCATTGTTATATGAATCTTTACTTTCATTAAAATCACTACTCCCTAGTATTACTTTTTCGACTATCTTTTCTGTTATTATTTGTATTCCATAACCACTATAAGGTCCATATAGTACCATGCATTTTTGTTGTACTCCATTTGCATCTTCATACAACACATAATCTCCTTCTTTTAGTGTTGTTTCTATTGTTGGTAACTGTACTTTATCTGTTCTTTGATTTATGCTCGCTTTTCCTTCATTTCCTGCTTTATCCCTTACTTTTACTGTTAATTTATACTCTGTTTCTGGTTGCAATCCATTTTTATATTCATACGTACTATTTACTGATTTTCCATCTACTGCTTCATGTTCTCCTATGCAGTATTCATATGTTTCTACATCTAGTAATCCACTTTCATTTTCTACTGCTTGTACTGTTACTTCTATACTACTATCTGTTACTTTTCCTACTTGTATACTTACTTCTGGTACTTTGGTATCTTCTATTTTTTTACTTTTTTGCACACTTGCTGAACTTCCATCCCATAGTCTTGCATGTACCTCGTCATTATGGTGTAAGCCACTTACTTTATTTCCACTTGCTATATTTTGCCAACTTCCTTCATTTGTTCCATTTATTTGATACTGCAAGCTTTCTCCTTCTCCTGGCTTTGCTATTATCTCCACTTCTGCTTGTCCATTACTCC
>CAUWGC010000015.1:0-43280 GCA_963558405.1 uncultured Clostridia bacterium | reverse complement strand
CGGCGGAGTCATGGGTTCGATTCCCGTCGGGGTCACCAATGCCACTTTAGCTCAGTTGGTAGAGCAACTGACTTGTAATCAGTAGGTCGTCCGTTCAAGTCGGACAAGTGGCTCCAAACTTAAAGCTAGGCTTTCGTAAGATTGTCTAGCTTTTTGCATATATTAGAAAAAGGAAAATGAAAATGATAAAAAATATTATTGTAACAGGTGGATCTAAAGGTATAGGGGAAGGTTTTGTAAAAAACTTAGCAAGAGAAGGACATAGAGTAATTTTAAATTATAATAATTCAGAAGAACAAGCAAAACAAATAAAAAATAATTTAAAAGAAGAAAATATAGATATTGATATATTTAAAGCTGATGTGTCTATAAAAGAACAAGCAAAAGAACTTGTAAAATTTGCAATACAAAAATATAAAACTATAGATGTACTTATTAATAATGCTGGAATAAGTCAAATAAAATTATTTACAGATATTACAGATAAAGAGTGGAATAATATTTTAGCTAATAATTTAAGTTCTGCTTTTTTTATGAGTCAAGAAGTTGCTAAATATATGATTAATCAAAAAGATGGTTGTATTATAAATATTTCTTCTATATGGGGAATAACGGGTGCATCATGTGAAGTAGCATATTCTGTAACTAAAGCAGGTATAAATGGGTTAACAAAAGCTTTAGCAAAAGAATTAGGACCAAGCAATATAAGAGTTAATGCAATTGCTCCTGGAATAATAAATACATCTATGAATTCTAGTTTAACGGAAGATGATAAGAATCAAATTATAGAAGAGATACCATTACAAAGAATAGGAGAAGTACAAGATTTGTATCCTTGTGTAAAGTGGTTAATAGAAGAAAAATACACTACAGGACAAATTATTTCTGTAAATGGAGGATGGAATATATAAAAAGAAGAAGACCAAAATCTTCTTCTTTTTATATATATGAAACAAAATTAAAATTATATTTAAATATTATATAAATTAACTAATTTGTAATCTTTCTTTTATAATTTCCCATAATTGTTTTTGGTAAATAAGTAATAATTTTATATAAAGCTATACGTATTTTTTTACCCCATAGATATGTTTTTCTTAATCTTCTTGGAGCACCAATACTTGTTTTTTCATCTGTAACAATTAAAGCTGTTTCTAATTTTTCAATTGGGAAAATATAATTTTGTCCATTATTATTATCCCATTCATTATTTGCGTTTTTAAAACACAAATTTAGTGAATCGTTTTCTAGCAATTCTATTTCTGCTTGAAAACCTAAATCTGTTTTTTCCATTTTTACATCATTTAAATTATCCCATTGTAATCCAAACCCATAGTGAAGGTATACTTCTTCTGAGTTATTTTGAAATAAATTACCAGTGTATGAGATTTTTACTTTTGTGTTTCCAACGAGTTTATCTGTATTAAAAAATATATTTTTAACCAATTCCATAAGACTTCTCCTCTAATTTATCTTTTGTAGTCTACATTATATTATTAAATAAAAGAATATTCAATAGTTTTTTACAAAAAAATATAAAAATCTCTAAAAAATTTTAGAGATTTTTGTTTATTTATATATTTTACCAATAATATAAAGTGAATCTTTATCTGTAACGTTAATATCTTCAATAGTTTTGTTATCAGATCTTAATATAATTTTTCCACCTTTTCTAACAATAAATCTACGAAGTAAGATTTGACCATTTAGGTTGAAAAGTCCAATTTCTTTGCTATTTAATGGTGTGTTAAATTCTAAAAATACATAAGTATCTTTATTTAAAAATGGAGACATAGCATCATCTTGAACTTTAATTGCAATTGCTGAATTTGGTACATCTGGTGGACAATCAATATATCCTCCAATAGAATCAATTGCAAGTACTTTATTATATGCTATATGATTCATAACATTATAACTTTCTTGTTCTTCGTTAATGGTTTTATCATAGGTAAACATTAGTTGTTGATAAGGTACACCTAATGCTTTACATATACTCTTTAGTGTCTTATGACTAGGATTTCTTTCTCCTTTTTCAATATGTGTTAAATGACCAATATTGATATCAGTTAATCTTGCTAATTCGGTTTTTGTCATTCCTTTTTCTTTTCTTACTTTAGAAATCATTTCACCTATCATAAAATACTACCTCTTTCTTTATTTTTTTATAATTATATACAAAAAAAGTTAATTTGTCTACTAGTAAACTTAAAAAAATGTAAAATTATATATATTAATTACTAAATATGAATTATAGCATAGTAAAAATACAATGTAAATATGGACTTTATATAGATATATAAAGAATAAAGCAGAATAAAAGATAAAAATATAAAAAAATTAAACAAACTATTGACTTGTCTTTTTGTTATATGATATTATATTGACTGACGGACAAAGGAGGGTTTTGTATGTTTCAAACAAATTTAAAAAAAGTAAGAAAAGAGAAAAATATTACATTAGAACAATTATCTAAAATTACAGGAATTTCTATAGGATATTTGTGTCATTTAGAACAAGGAACAAGAAAAAATCCATCTATAGAAGTAATGGAAAAACTATCAAAAGCTCTAGAAAAAGATGTTGCAGAATTATTTTTTTCTAAAAAATAATTTTAATAAAATTCCTTAAAATACTAGTAAAAATTATATATATATTATTTAGCAAATGATTGTAAAAGAAGAATAAATATGATACTATAAAAATAGAAAATTAGATTTTAAGGAGACAAACTATGAAAGAAGAAAATCAAGAAAAAGTAGATTTAAGAAAAAATAAAATAGGAGCAATTATTTTATTTTTTACAGTTATATTTGTTCTTTTCTTAATTTTTTCAACAATTTTTGCTTTATTAAATATGGGAAATAGTAATATCATAAGTGGTATTCATATTCATGGGATTGATGTGTCAGGACTTAGTAAAGAAGAAGCAGTAGAACTTTTAAACAATAGATTAGAAGAAAAAATAAATGGTAGTATTACATTACAGTACAATGACTATAATACTCAAATAACTCCAAGCCAATTTGAAGCTAAATTTCCAATAGAAGAAGCTGTAAAAGAGGCAATATCTATAGGAAGAACTGGTAATATAATTACCAATAATTATACTATTATATCAACTTTAATTGGAAAAAATGACATTCCTTGTGAAGTAGAGTATAAAGATGAAATTTTAAATAAAATGTTAGAAGACATAAGTGTAAAATTACCAGAGGCAATGGTGGAAAGTACATATTATATAGAATCAGATAATTTGATTATAACAAAAGGAAAAGAAGGAATAAGAGCTAATAAAGAAGAATTAAAAGAAAAAATTATTCAAAATATAAATAATATAAATGATAAATCATATTTAATTAAAATTCCGGTACAAAAAGAATCACCAAAAACTATTGACTTAGATAAAATTCATACTGAAATATACAAAGAACCTATTAATGCTTACATTGTAGAAGAGCCTTTGGAGGTTCATCCACATGTAGATGGAATAGATTTTGGAATTTCTATTGAAGAAGCAAATAACTTATTACAAAAAGAGCAAGAAGAATATATAATACCGTTAAAAAAGGTAACTCCTGAAATTACTACTGATGAGTTAGGAGATAGAGCTTTTCCAGATCTTTTAGGAACATTTATGACTAAATATGATCCGGGTAACGATAACAGAAGCACAAATTTAAAACTAGCAGCAGAAAAAGTTGATGAAACAATACTATTACCAGGTGAGGTATTTTCTTATAATAAAGTAGTAGGAGAAAGGACAATAGCAGCAGGATATAAAGAAGCAGCTATTTACCAAGGAGGAGAAGTAGTTGATGGATTGGGTGGAGGAATATGTCAATTATCTTCTACACTATATAATGCAGTAGTATATGCAAACCTAAAAATAGTAAGTAGAACAAATCATCATTTTTTAACAAGCTATGTTGATCCCGGAAGAGATGCTACAGTTGCTTATGGTTCTATTGATTTTAAATTTGAAAATTCAAGAAAATATCCAATAAAAATAGTATGTGACGTGGAAGATGGAATTGCAAGAATTGATATATATGGAATAAAGGAAGAACAAGAATATGAAGTTATAATTCAAACTAAAGTAACTTCTTCTGTTCCATTTACAACAAAATATATAGAGGATTCTACAATAGAATCTGGAAAAGAAATAGTAAAACAATCAGGAATGAATGGATGTACTAGCGAAACATATAGAATATTAAAAAAGAATGGAGCTGTAGTTTCAACGGAATTACTTTCAAAGGATACATATAATCCAATGGAGCGTGTAGTAAGAAAAGGAACAAAATAAAAGAAAAATATTGACAAATAGTAATATTAAGTATTATAATAAATCCTGTACTTAAAAGTACAGAATTTATTATGCACCATTAGCTCAGCTGGTAGAGCAGCTGACTCTTAATCAGAAGGTCCGCGGTTCGATCCCGCGATGGTGCACCAAAACACTATAGAATAAACTATAGTGTTTTTTCTTTTAAATTGATAACAAAATTAAAAAAATTGAATAATATACATAAGGGGAATGAAATATGAATTTAAGAGAATTTGGAGAATGGGCTTTAAAACAAGGGCAAGTTGCAAATCCAGAGCCAAATTATAAATATTTAGGGGAATGTGTAAGTTTAGTACAACAGTATTTATATAAAGTTTTTGGAATCCCTTTTGAAGCACATGGAAATGCAAAAGATTGGGCAAATAATGTACCAAAGGAATTTAACAAATTATCTTCTAATACAGAGTTAAAAAGAGGAGATATATTAGTTTATGGAGAAGATTATGGAAATGGTTTTGGGCACATGGGAATTATAGATTGTAATTGGCAATTTTTAGATCAAAATGGAACCAAAAAATCAAGAGTAGCATATACAAAAAATCCATTTAAAGGATATATTTGTATATTAAGATATAAAGGAGAAGTAGATACAGGGGACAAAAATAAATATACAGTAGGAAGATATATTGTAAATACAGAAGTATTAACAGTAAGAAAAACACCAGAGATATTGGAAAATAATTGGCTTAAATACGAAGAACTTACTTTAAATGCGCAAAAGCAAGTAGCAGATATAAACAAGAATAAACCAAATGGATTAGTAAAAGGTGTAAAATGTGATGTATCAGAAGTAAAGGGAAGCTGGGGAAAAATTCCAAGTGGCTGGATAAGTTTAGATTATTGTATAAAAGAATAAAAAGAAAAGACAGTAATATTTTTAATTACTGTCTTTTTTATAGCTATATATCTTTATCGTTTGTAATATCACCATTTCCACTTACTGGTATAGTTTCTCCTAAGTATTTAGGATTTGGTTTAAAAATACATTTAACAACATCTTTATTTCTAGCTAAAATTTCTCTTATTTCTCTAAAAATTTGTCCAGAGTAAGAGCGTGGATTGGAAGCCACACCATAAGCTGTTAAATTTAAAGATTTAGCAATATATATTGAACGATAAAGATGATACTTTTGTGTTACAATGACTAATTTTTTTACTTTAAATATTTCTTTTGCACGGTAAATGCTATCATAAGAAGAAAATCCAGCATGGTCCATAAAAATATCTTCGGATGGAATACCGTGTTCAATTAAAAAAGATTTCATTACATTTACTTCATCGTAGTCTTCTTGACCATGATCACCACTTACAATGATTTTTGAGGCAACATTATTTTTATATAATAAAACTGCTTGTAAAAGTCTATCTTCTAGCATATGACTAGGTTTATTTTGCCATACACCAGCACCTAATACCAAAATGCAATCTATATCTGAATTAGAAGATACTTGTTCTTCTGATAAAATATTTTTTTTGGTAGTAAAAATTACAAAAAAGTTTGTACCTAGTATTAAAACAATAAGGATAATAAAAATAATAATAAAATATTTTAATAATTGTTTAAAAATTTTCATAATAACATCATCCTTTCTACCTTAGTATACCATAGTATTTTTATAAAGTATAGAATAACATTAACAAAATCATACGTTGACAAAAGAAAATATGATATGTTAAAATTGGCGTAGAAAGCAAATAAATAGAAAATAAAATTGAAATAAGAAACAACAAAGGAGGAAGCCATTGTGGTTGTAGAGAGAGAGAGAGAGAGAGAGAGAGAGAGAGCAATAGTTTAATAAATGAAATAAAAATAGAAGCACAGTGCAAATGTGCTTATTTGAGGTATAAAGATGGACTATGTAAAAAAGTAGTCTGTCTTTTTTGTGCTTTTTTAGTGCCTGATACGGGTTAGTGGTGGGCCGAGGAGATAAGATAAATTTTTTTATATTTTTATGAATCCCCATTTAAGAAAATGTAATTCACTTCGTTCAAACATTTTCTAAAACGGTTCCCACAATTTTCAAAAAATATAAAAAAATTTATCTTATCTCCTCGGCTTAAAAAAATTAAGAAAAACATTAAACTTGAACAGTAGTTCATTCAAAAATAAAGAGAAATGGAATAAAATATAAGGATAGAGTAAATAATAAAACAAAATAAAGGAAAAAGAAGTGGAGGAAAGCAAATGAATAGTGTAAAAGAAGAAAGAGGAGTAACGCTAGTAGCTCTGGTAATAACTGTTATAGTGCTAATAATATTAGCATGGACAACTTTAGGAACATTGGTAGGAGATAACGGAATAATAACAAAGGCACAAGAGGCATCACAAAATATGGAAAATGCATCAAGAGAGGAAGATGAGTTAATCCAAAATCTATTAAATGATATAAAAGGAGCAGAAGGAGGAAATGGAGGAGAAATCGAAATACCAGAAGGTACAATAGAGTTTGGAGAAGTAAAATGGAGTAATGGACAAGCAGAAGTAGAGATAATAGCAAATCCAGGAGAAGGAGAAAGTTTGCAGTATCAAATAAATGGAACAAATGAAGGAAGTTGGAAAGATTTAGCAAGTGGAAATAAAGTAAGTGGATTACACCATAATGACGAAGTACATGCAAGATTATGGAATGGAAGTACAGCAAGCGTGCAAAAAAGTAAAAAGATAGAGGACACCAAAGCTCCAGAGGTAAGCATACAAGTAGGAAAAGTAACAGATAGTAGTATAGAAGTAACAGTACAAGCAGTAGAAAATGAAAGTGGATTACTAGATGTAGAAACATATGAATACTGCATAGGAGAACATGAAGCAGTAGATGGAAAATCAGTAAATAGTACGTATGAATATAAAAATGGATTACAACCAGAAACAGAATATAAGTTAACAGTAAAAGTAAGAGATAAGGCAGGAAATGAGGGAAAAGCGAGTATAAAACAAAGAACAGATAAAGTGCAATTACCAACAATAGAAGCTACATTAAAAGAAGGCGATTATGTATTGTATGAAGATGCATATGGAACACAGCAAAAATGCATGGTACTATATGGACCAGAGAATGAAAATTATAGTAGTTATGGAATACAAATAATAACAGCAAAAACATCAAATTCAACAGGAATAGTAGGAAAGGTAACATTGGGAAGTAGTGATTTTAATGGAAATAGAGAATTATATAATAATGTGATAGCAACATTAAATGAAGAAGCAGAGAAGTATAGAAAAAAGGACGATGGAATAGCAGAGATAGCAAGATGCGTAGGAAGTGTGCCAAATAATCCAAATTATGATGGAGCAGGAATGTTTACGATAAACCCATCAGATAATACTAATGGATATTTTACGAACTATAATGGAACATTCAAGGATGCAGATGAAAATTACAAAGCAGACTATGACCAAATGAAAGCACTTAGCATAAATAACATAGGGAAGTGGTATTGGCTGGCTTCCCGTACTGTGAATTCTTACTCCCACGGCATTGACTTCGGTGCGCGTTATGTGGTCAGCAGTGGTAACCTGAGCTACGGAGGCTTGTGCCATGTGTATTCGGATGGCCGCACTCGTGCGTCTGGCATTGAGAATGGGCTTCGTCTTGTAGTTCGTCTGAAATCTGGAATCAAAGTTATAGGAGGTGATGGAAGCGAAAGTACACCATATATATTGGCACCTTAGTAGGATACGGAAAATTAATTGAAAAATATGTATAATTGAGGTATAATGTACAAAAATAATATAAGAGGCGATTATCTTGATTAAAATGTATTGTACTGATATGGGAACAAATAAGACAAGTGAGGTAAATAAGTTAGAAAGAGGAACTTGGATTAATATGGTTTCTCCTACTGAGGAAGAGATAACATATATTTGTAATGAATTAAATATAAAAGAAGATTTTATTCGTTATCCATTAGATTATGAGGAAAAAGCTAGAATTGATGTAGAGGAAGAGGATAATACTATATTATTTATTGTAGATGTACCGATTTTAGAGAGAAATAATAATACAGAGATGTATACTACAATGCCTTTGGGAATGATTGTGGTTAGAGATGATTATTTTATTACAGTATCTTTGGCTCATAATAGAGTAATAGAGTATTTTGAAAAGAATAAAATGAAAAATTTTGCTACTTTTAAAAAAACCAGATTTATCTTGCAAATATTATATCAAAATGCTTCTTTGTTTTTAAATTTATTAAAACAAATTAATAAAGAAACAGAAATTGCAGAGTCTACACTAAAAAATTCAATGAAAAATAAAGAGTTATTAAAATTGTTAACATTAGAAAAAAGTTTAGTTTATTTTACAACATCACTTCGTTCAAATGAGTTAGTAATGGAAAAAACGATGAGGGGAAGAATAATAAAATTATATGATGAAGATGAGGATATTTTAGAGGATGCTATAATAGAAAATAAGCAAGCTATAGAAATGAGTAAAATTTATAGTGATATTTTAAATGGAACAATGGATGCTTATGCTTCTATAATTTCTAATAATCTAAATGGAGTAATGAAGTTTTTAACATCAATAACAATTATTATTTCAATACCAACATTAATTGCATCTTTTTTAGGAATGAATGTACCTGTTCCTATGCAAAATAATCCTTATGGATTTGTTGTAATTTCTATTATTTCAATTATTGTTGGTATTATAGCTCTTGTTTGGCTAAATAAAAAAGGTATGTTAAGATAAAAGACCGTATTAAGATACGGTCCTTTTTAATTCTTCATATCGTTTAATTTTGTTTGTAGTAGTTTTTATAAGTGGTTCAGTTGTTAAAGATATGTCACGAATATATTTATATAAAGGTAAAGTTTTGTTAATTTTTTTGATATGACTAAAAACTAGTTCCTTTTTTTCTTCCTCAGTCATATTTCCATAAGTTTCTGAAAGATAATCTTTGTTATACACAATTTTTGCACAAAGTTGTTCAGAAGAATTTCTATGTTTTGTAGAATATACAAATGATTCTAATATATATGGGCAATTATTTATAATTGCTTCAATTTCTTCTGGAAATACATTTTTTCCATTTTTTAGTACTATAACACTTTTCTTTCTACCTGTTATGTATAAAAATCCATCTTTATCAAAATAACCTAAATCTCCAGTGTAAAGCCATCCATCTTTTAAAGCAGAATCAGTAGCTTCTTTATCGTCATAGTATCCTTCCATAACATTGTTACCTTTTATTACAATTTCTCCAATTCCTTCTTCATCTGGATTTACAATTTTTCCATCAATACCAGGAAGTAGTTTTCCAATAGAACCTGGACGACGTTCTTTGTCGTTTTCTACTGAAACTACAGGAGAAGCTTCTGTTAAACCATATCCTTGGTAAGCATCAATACCTAGTTTGTTTAATCCTTCAACAATTTCTTTATCAATGCTAGCAGCACCAACAATAAATAGTCTTAAATTTGGTGCCATACTTTTTAAAATAACTTCTGGTGGAAGCCCTTTTTCTGAAGAAGCTTTCATTACTCCTTTATAAAGCATTTCTAAAATAAGAGGAACTGCCAAGAAAAGGGTAATACCGTATTCTTTTAAGTTAGGAATAATAGATTTCATACCATCGCAAAAAGCAATACAAGCACCACTATATAAACCAAATAAAAATGTTGCTGTGCATTCAAATGTATGATGAATAGGCAAAAATGAAAGTAAAACATCAGTATCTTTAAATTGAACTACTTTTGCACATGAAACTACATCAGATGCAATATTCTTAGGAGAAAGAAGTACACATTTAGATTTTGAAGTAGTACCAGATGTATAAATCATTATTGTAGAATCATCAGAATTTATTTTTAAATCTAAAAATTCTTTATTTCCGCTATTTAGTAACTTATTTCCGTTTAGAAATTAAATCCCAAAAATCTAAAACATCTTCTTCTTTTTGATCTTCTTCTAAATCAAAACAAACTATTTTTTTAATTACACCTACTTTTTGTTCTTTTAAAGATTTAAATAAATCTAAAAACTTTCCTTCTAAAAAAACTACTGCTGGTTCTGATTTATTTACTAATGTTATAATTTCGTCATTAGGTAATTCTCTATCTATAGGAATAATAGTTCCAACACCATTTACGGTTGCAAGGTATGTAATACACCATTCATATCTGTTGTTAGAAATAACCATAATTTTTTCATTTTTTAAATTATCATTTAGCATAGCTGTTCCTAAAGAATCTACATCATGTTTAACATCCTCATAAGTTTTTGAGATTATATTACCAGTTGTTTTATCCTTATAACGAAATGCATCATTATTTGGATACTTTTTAAAAGATATATCTAATAAATCTCTTAAATTATCAATAGGATGAACTTGATGTATAGCTTCTGTAAGTTGTAAAGGTTTTGTTAATTTTGTTTCATTCATAAAAACACCTCTTGATTTTTTGTTTAATTATATAATATAAATTTAAAAAAGAAAATAAAAATTAAAAAAATTAAGAAAAAATTGGTAAAAAAAAGTAATTATAAAAAATAAAAAAATAAGCATACTAAAAATAAAGTTAAAATTAAAGAAAGGAGAAAAAACATGAAAGTTATTGATAAAATAGCTCTTTTATTAATAATAATAGGAGCTATAAACTGGGGACTTATTGGAATATTTGGTTTTGACTTAGTTGCAGCAATTTTTGGAGAAATGTCTTTAGTAAGTAGAATTGTTTATTCTTTAGTAGGTATTTCAGGATTATGGGGAATAAAATTATTATTTGATAATGAATAAAATAAAAAATTAGATATTGTTTTAGCTGTAAATATAGTTAAAACAATATTTAATTTTTTTTATATACTAATATTAAATAATAGAAAATTTAGCTTTTGTAATTTGATAAATTAAATATGAAAATTTAAATATAATAGACAAAAAAAGCCAAGCTTGAAAAAATTTCCTAAATCTTGTATAATAATACCTGTAAAATAAAGTCTAGGAGGAGAGAAATGCTAGTTGCAAATGGTGTTACAGTTAGATTTGGTAAAAGAGTATTATTTGAAGATGTAAATATTAAATTTAATAAAGGAAATTGTTATGGTATTATTGGTGCAAATGGTGCTGGTAAGTCTACATTTTTAAAGGTACTTTCTGGAGAACTAGAACCAAGTAAAGGTGAGGTTTCTTTGGAAAAAGGTGAAAGACTTTCTGTTTTAAAGCAAGATCACTTTGCTTTTGAGGAATATAAAGTAATTGATACTGTAATTATGGGAAATAAAGAATTATATGACATAATGAAAGAAAAAGATGCAATATATGCTAAACCAGATTTTTCTGAAGAAGATGGAATGAAAGCTGCAAAATTAGAGGAAAGATTTGCAGAGTTAGACGGATGGAATGCAGAGTCTGATGCTAGTATGTTATTAAATGATTTAGGTATTTCTACAGAGTTACAAGGAAAATATATGAGAGAAGTAGAAGCTAAAGATAAAGTAAAAATATTATTAGCACAAGCTCTATTTGGAAATCCTGATGTATTATTATTAGACGAACCTACAAATGACTTAGATGTAAAAGCAATTGATTGGTTACAAGAGTTTTTAATTAATTTTGAAAATACTGTTGTTGTTGTATCACATGATAGATATTTTTTAAATAAAGTTTGTACATATATAGCAGACGTAGATTTTGGAAAAATAAAAGTATATCCAGGAAACTATGACTTTTGGTATGAATCTAGTCAATTAGCTTTAAAGCAAGCAAAAGAAGCAAATAAGAAAAAAGAAGAAAAAATCAAGGAATTGCAAGATTTTATTGCAAGGTTTAGTGCAAATGCTTCTAAATCAAAACAAGCTACGTCACGTAAAAAATCATTAGAGAAAATTCAATTAGAAGAAATAAAACCTTCAAATAGAAGATATCCATATATTGATTTTAAACCAGATAGAGAACCAGGTAAAGAAATATTACAAGTAAAAAATATTTCTAAAACAATAGATGGAGAAAAAGTGTTAAATAATATTAGTTTTACTGTTAAAAATGGAGATAAGATAGCATTTCTAGCAGATAATGAAAATGCTAAAACAGTTTTATTTCAAATTATTGCAGGAGAGTTAGAACCTGACGAAGGTGAAATTATTTGGGGAACAACAATTACAAATAATTATTTCCCAAAAGATAATAATTATCTATTTAATCAAGATTTATCTTTAACTGATTGGTTAAGAATGTATTCAAAAGATCCAGATGAAACATATGTAAGAAGCTTTTTAGGAAGAATGTTATTTTCTGGAGAGGAAGCTTTAAAAAAGGTTAACGTACTATCTGGAGGAGAAAAAGTAAGATGTGTGTTATCAAAAATGATGTTATCAGGAGCAAACTTTTTAATTTTTGATGAACCTACAAATCATTTGGATATGGAATCTATTACAGCATTAAATGATGGAATGAGTAAGTTTAAAGGAAATATACTATTTACTTCACATGACCATCAATTAACTCAAACAGTAGCAAATCGTATTATTGATATTAAACAAGATAAATTAATAGATAAAGAAGTAACATACAACGAATATTTGGAAATTGAATAACAATAATAAATGTAAAAAAATCACCAAAAATTATTTTTTGAATATAAATAAATAGGTGATTTTTTTATGAAAATAGGTTTATGTTTATCGGGTGGAGGAGTTAAAGGAGCTGCACATATTGGAGTAATTAAGGCTTTAGAAGAGGAAAATATAAAATTTTCATATATTTCTGGAACTTCTTCAGGAAGCATTGTAGCTACATTATATGCAAGTGGATACTCTGCAGAAGAATGTTTAAGAATTTTTAAAAAATATTCAAAAAAAATAAATTATGTTGATGCAAAAAATATTTTTAATTTTTTTAAAAGAGCTATTACAAAAGGAAAGTTTTTAGTAGATGGATTAAATAGTGGTGAAATAATTGAAAAATTAATAAGAAAAGAATGTAACAAAAAAGGTATTTATAATATTAACGATATAAAATTTCCACTTATTATACCAAGTGTAAATTTGTATACAGGAGAAGTATATATTTTTACTTCTCAAAAAGAAAGCAGAAATTATTCAAATGAAATAAAATATGTATCTTGTATTGAAATAGGTAGAGCTGTTCGTGCAAGTTGTAGTTATCCTGGTATATTTTCTCCTTGTCCATATAATTCTACAAAATTAATAGATGGTGGAATTAGAGAAAATACGCCATGGAAAGAATTAAAAAAATGGGTGTAGATAAGGTTATAAATGTTGTATTTGAAAAGGAAGCAAGAGAAGAAAAAGAATTTAATGTTATTGATGTTGTTGCAAATTCTATAGATATTCTTTGTAAAGAACTTGCAGATTATGAACTTTCAGGAGCAGACTTTTTATTAAAAATAAAAACAGATAATATTTCTTTATTAGATACTAAGAAAATAGATGAATTATATGAGATAGGATATAAAACTGCTAAAAAAGAAATTAAAAATATAAAAAAATTGATAATATAATATAAATAATGATATAATGATGAAAAAGTAAAAAGGAAGGATAAAATAATGTTAACAATAGCTCAAAAAATAGCAGAAGAATTAAAAATTAAAGAAAGACAAGTATCTTCAGCAATAGAATTAATGGATGCAGGAAATACAGTTCCATTTATTGCTCGTTATCGTAAAGAGGTAACAGGAGGATTAAGTGATGAAACTTTAAGAAATTTAGAAGAAAGATTAAACTATTTAAGAAACTTAGAAACAAGAAAAGAAGAAGTAATTAGAATTATAGAGGAGCAAGGAAAGCTAACTGATGAGTTAAAAAATAAAATAGTAGAATCAAATACATTGGCAGAAGTAGAAGATTTATATAGACCATATAAACAAAAGAAAAAAACAAGAGCTACAATTGCAAAAGCAAAAGGATTAGAACCACTTGCAAATGTCATTTATATGCAACAAGAAAAAAGACCTTTAGATGAGATTGCTAAAGAATATATAAATGAAGAAAAAGGTGTATCAACAATAGAAGAAGCTATACAAGGGGCATTAGATATTATTGCTGAAAATATTTCTGATAATGCAGAATACCGTAAACAAATTAAAAGAACATGTTACAGAGAAGGTATGATTGTAACAAAAGCAGAAAATGCAGAAGAAAAATCTAATTATGAAATGTATTATGAATATGAAGAAGCTCTAAATCGTATTCCAAGTCATCGTATACTTGCTATTAATAGAGGGGAAAAAGAAGAAGTTTTAAAAGTTAAGATTGAAAAGCCGGAAGAAAAAATATTACAAGAAATAGAAAAAGATATAATTAAGACAAACTCACCTTTTGAAGAACAATTAAAATTAACTATTTTAGATAGTTTTAAAAGATTAATAGAACCATCAATAGATAGAGAAATACGTTCGGACTTAACAGAAAAAGCGGAAGAACAAGCTATAAAAGTATTTGGAAAAAATGCAAAGCAACTTTTATTAGCTGCTCCTTTAAAGGGATTAACAGTAATGGGATTTGACCCAGCTTATCGTACAGGATGTAAAATAGCGGTTATAGATGAAACT
Source organism: uncultured Clostridia bacterium (assembly GCA_963558405.1). GTDB lineage: Bacteria > Bacillota > Clostridia > TANB77 > CAG-508 > CAKNOI01. Next base: position 28,410 of record CAUWGC010000015.1, on the reverse strand, counting down.
GGAAAAGTTCTAGATACTACAACAGTTTATCCAACTGAGCCTCAAAATGATGTGGAAGGTGCAAAAAAAGAATTATTAAGACTAATAGAAAAAGATAAAATTGATATGATTTCTATAGGAAATGGAACTGCATCAAGAGAGTCAGAGCAATTTGTTGCTGATATGTTAAAAGAAGCAAAAAGAGAAGTACATTATACTATAGTTAGCGAAGCTGGTGCTTCTGTTTATTCTGCCTCAAAACTTGCAACAGAGGAATATCCAGATATTAATGTTTCTATTAGAGGTGCAATTTCTATAGCAAGAAGATTACAAGATCCTTTAGCTGAACTTGTAAAAATAGATCCAAAAGCTATAGGAGTAGGTCAATATCAACATGATGTAAATCAAAAAAATTTGGAACAAAGTTTAACAAATGTTATAGAAGATAGCGTAAATACAGTTGGTGTAGATGTAAATACCGCAACTCCTTCTTTACTTTCATATGTATCTGGAATTAATAAACAAATTGCAAAAAATATTGTTACATATCGTGATGAAAATGGAAAACTAAAAAATAGAAAAGAATTATTAAATGTACCTAAATTAGGAAAAGTAGCATTTGAGCAATGTGCAGGTTTTATTCGTATTTATGATGGAAATAATCCTTTAGAAATAACAGCTGTTCATCCAGAAAGTTATGAAGTAGCCGAAAAATTATTAAATAAAATTGGTTATAAAAAAGAAGATTTATTAGAAAAAGAAAAAGTACAAGAAATTAAAGCAAAATTAAACTCTTTATCTGTACAAAAAACAGCAGAAGAATTAGAAATAGGAGAGATGACCCTTGTAGACATTATTAAAGAATTTTCTAAGCCAGGAAGAGACCCAAGAGAAGATATGCCAAAACCTATTTTAAGAAATGATGTATTAAAATTTGAAGATTTAAGAGAAGGTATGATACTAACTGGTACAGTAAGAAATGTAATAGATTTTGGAGCATTTGTAGATGTTGGAGTTAAATATGATGGATTAGTTCATATTTCTGAAATGAGTAATAAATATATTAAACATCCATCTGATATTGTTTCGGTAGGAGATATTGTAAAAGTAAAAGTAATTAAATTAGATAATGAAAGACATAAAGTTGGTCTTAGTATGAAAATAGAAGAATAATAAAAAAATACTGACATTTTAATTTGTCAGTATTTTTTATCTTAATTAATAATTATTGGTCCTTGGTCGTTTGAATCTGTTTCAGAATTATCATTATTATCTGAATTATGTACTAAAGGTGTTGATTGGTTAGATAAGTCTTCATAAAATATAACAAAAGATATTAAAATATAAGGCATTAACCATAAAAGTCCAATGTAAAGTGTAAATGCAGATAAAATAATCCAACCAATAAATGTTAAGTAAAGCCAAACTTGTTTCCAACGGTTTCCTTGCATTAATCTAGCACTTTCTTCTACTATCTCTTTACCAGAAAGTTCTGGACGGTCGTATAATATAAAATATGATAAAGAGTAGTAAAGAGATTTAGTAAAGAATAACACTGATACAACTATAAATGCAATTGCACAAATAGGCATCAAGAAACCAAAACCAGAAGAACTAGAACCTCTTACAACAGAATATGCAGAACTAAAAATAAAAGAACTAAAAGAAAAAGCAAATAACATAGTAATTATTATAAATGCTATAACAAGAGGTAAAAGTTTTAAAATTATATTACCTACAACTCCCCAAGCACGTTTTACGCTAGAAGTAGCAATTGTAATAAAATCAAAACATTCTACTGCTTCACCTCTTTTTAGTTTTATAAAAGAAACTAAAAAGCCATAACCTAAAGGAATTGAGATAACGTAATAAGCAATATTTATTAATAGTGCTAAAATAGGTATACCAGAAAATAATCCAGATATAAAGCCCATTAAAAACTGAACAATTACATAGCAAAATGTAATTAAAGCAGCTTTACCCCATTTTCCTTTTAAATTTTCTCTTGCAGTTCTTCTAATATCAAAAGCAACCACAATAAATCCCCCTTTCTATATAAATTATATGAAAATGGAAAAATATTAATAATATTTTTCCATAATTTCTTGTATTTCGGAAAAATTATTTTCTAATAATTTTAAAAATAAATCGGCTAAACTTGGGTCAAATTGTGTTCCCATTCCTTTTATAAATTCTTCTTTTACTTTTTCAATTGGAAGGGCGTCACGGTAAGGTCTTTTTGAAGTCATTGCATCAAATGTATCTGCAATTGCTACAATACGTGCAAGATAAGGAATGTTCTCTCCAGAAAGTTTAGAAGGGTAACCTTTTCCGTCATAACGTTCATGATGATGTTTAACAATTGGAATAATATCTTGAAAAATAGTAGCAGTAGATAAAATGTGTGAACCAATTGTTGGGTGATTTTTTATTTGTGAATATTCATCATCAGTTAATCTAGATTCCTTTAGTAAAATACTATCAGGAACTCCAATTTTACCAATATCATGGAAAAGCCCACCAATTTTTAAAGTATTTATCTGTTCTTCAGGTAATCCTAAATGTTTTCCAATTAAAACAGAAAATTCTGATACACGGTCAGAGTGACCTCTTGTATATGGGTCTTTTACTTCAACAGTATATCTTAATGTTTGAATTGTATCTAAATAAGATTGTTCTAATTTTTCATTAGTATTTTTTAACTTATCATTTATATTTTTTATTAGATTCATTTGTTCTATAGATTTTATTCCTGACTCAATAAGTAATAGTAATTGATCAAATTTATCGCTTTTTTCGCAGTATCCTTGGATATCTAATCTACGTATTGTTTCTAACGGTGGTGCTAAGTCCTTATGACCTGTTAACAATAAAATATATAATTCATCATTAAATTTACGAATTTCTTCTACTACTTTATCTCCATGTATTGGAGTCATAATAAAATCTAATATCATTAAATCAAAATGTTCATTTTTGATTCTGTCAATTGCTTCAACTGGATTAGTTATACCAACAAAATCATATCCAGAGCGCTTTAAGAAAATAGATAAAGAATCTAAAATGCCTTGTTCATCGTCAACTGCAATAATTTTATATCCGGTATTAGTTCCGGTTTGCATGTTTTTTCTCAAATTCAACACCTCAAATCTTTACTTAAGCTGATTATATCAAAATTATGAAAAAAATCAACAAAAAGTGACAATAAAATACATATATTTTTCTATTAGAAAAATATTATAAAGCTACTGTTTAAAAATATGATATATTATATTATTTTATTAAAGGTAAAATAATATGAAAGTTAGTTCCTTTCCCTTGTTCGGATTCAAAAGTAATAGTTCCATTAAAATGTGCACGAATATTAGAGTAAGACATAAATAAACCTAAACCAGTACCATTTTTTCCTTTTGTTGTAACCATTTCCTTAAATAGTTTTTCTTTTACCTGTTCTGGAAGTCCACAACCTTTATCACAAATAGAAATAATAATTTGATTATTTACAGTATTTTCTTCTATAATAAAATCTATAGTTTCATTAGGTTTTCCATTGTAAGCTTGTATAGCATTAGAAATCATATTATTAATTACCTGGACTAAGCTATTAATATTTCCTCTTAATTCTGTTTTTGGATTTACCTCTAATATTAAATTTAATTCAATTAAAGCATTTTTTAATTCATGACGCATTAATATATTTACTTGTTTTACTAATTCTTCTACAGTAAATGTAGAGGCAGTGTCTTCGGAAAATGTAACAGCTTGCCCTTTAACTGCAGTAATAACATCAGACATATAAGATACATGTGTTTTTATTTTAGAAATCCAATCTGACATGTCTTTTGCAATAGCATGATGATCTTCGGCTGTTACTTCGGGATCATTAATTGATAAATCATACTCTTTAATCAAATCTTTTAATCCTTCTGCAGCACCAGAAATGGACATAATAGGGGTTTTTAAGTTATGAGCAATTCCTCCTATAAGTTGACCTAAAGAGGCAAGACGTTCTTTTTCCATTAACATATCTTGGTTTGTTTTTATTGTTCTCATATCCAACATATGTTGAGTTGTGTCTTTAAAAAGAATAATAGTTCCAAGAAAATCTTTATCAGAATATATACCAGTAATTTCAACATTAAAATATTTATTTTTATCTTTTAAATTAGTTTGAAATTTAAAAGTTGTAGGATTTGTTCTAACTTTTTGAAGAGTATCTTCTAATATAACGGAATCTAATTCAAATAAATTATGATTTTTTATTATATCAATTAGGTTTAGATTTCTTATTTTATCAGGAGAAATATCAAATGTATATAAAAAAGTTTTGTTAAAATCAATTATAATGTTTTCTGAATTTAGTACTATATAACTATCTGAAATTCTATCAACAACTTTTTGAAGAGCAATTGGTGTGATAGTTAAAAATTTAAATTTAAATATTGCCAATACAAAGAATAGTAATGTAAAAGTAAAAGAAATTGGCATTAAATAAACTGCCATAGGAATTCCAAATAATCCTAAAACATTAACACATATTGGTATTAACATTCCAATTATTAGTAATGCACATTGTTTTGAAAAAAATCCTGAATTTAAAATAGAATATCTTAATAAATGAAATAATCCAATTGCTAAAAAAACGTATGTACAAACTGAATGTATTGGGAAGTATGCACCAAATACAGTATCTTGAATGTATATAGAATATTTTTGATAAAATAAGTGGTGATAATCATTTGTAAATAAAAGAACAATTGAAGTAATTGGTATAATTAACAATAGAAGATAGTACCATTTAAATTTAATCTTTGTTTTTTCAAAAATAAGACCAATAGCAAGATAAGCTAAAGGCGCAAAGCATGCGCCAAAAGCAGCATAACATTCAAATCTAACAGGAGGTATATTGGTATATTGTAAAATGATTTGAAGCATTAAACATGTAGTCCAAATAAACATAAAACCAATTAAAGCCATAAAAGCTTTTTGTATTTGTCCTTTTTGTCTTTTAGAAGTTAAAATAGCTATAAATAAAGTAACTATTATAATTTCAGAAAAAGTCATTGCTATTAAATAGGGTAAATTTTTCATTTGTAATCCTCCTAAATATAATTTATAGATTGTAAATAAGATATATATTTTTTTATATAAGTTCTATCTATCTCTGGCCATTTGAAACCTAAGGAATAAAGAACGGCTCTAGTAAATTCTGAAAGTATATGTATATCAGAAGTGTATACTAATTTTTTATTAGGGCCAAAGTCGTTAATAATTCCTGATAATATATCTTTATTACTATTTTGCAATATTTTATCAACTAGCTTTTCAAATTCAGAGTCTGTCAAAACATTTAAATTTATATTATTTTCGTTTAAAAATTCAACAAAATCTTTTATAAGTAAGTGATTTGAATCATATATATGGAAAACCGAAAATTCTTTATTATAATTTTGTATTAAAGTAACAATTGCTTCAGCACAACAATCTACAGGTGTAAATTCAATATATGAATCTAACAAGTAATTTGGAATTGCATGAATTTTGCTTAAAGATTTAATACGGTTTAAAAATGCATTTTCAGTATGATTAATTTGAAATACTCCATCAGAAAAACGACTAGTAATATTACCTAAACGAAATATCTGAGATTCTAAACCATGTTCTATTATATTTTTTAAAATAATCTTTTCTGCTTCAAATTTACTTTTAATATAGTCATTATTTAATTTTTGACCAATATATAAATTTTTTTCGCTAAAATTGACTTTTTCACCATCTATATCGTTTCTTGAAGTGTAATCACCGTCTAAAGACATATTACCAGAAACACTAAGAGAGGAAATGTGAAATAGTCTTTTTTTGAATTTATTACAAAAATCTACAATTTTACTAGTAGAATCAACATTTATTTTTTTGAATTTTTCAATATTTCCATAATGTTTTACTATTGCTGCTGCATTGATAACAATATCAATTTTATTTGCTAAGTTTTCGTAAACAGTTCTTTCTAATCCGAAATTATCACTTACAATACTTCCAGATATAACAAATATTCTACGGTTTAAATAAAAGTCCCACTTACTACCAAAGTAAAAGTGTAGTATATCTAAAAATCTTTTTTCTGCCTTAATTCCATCTTTATCTCTTACAATACAATATATATTTCCATTATCTTTTTTTAATAAACTATCTAGAATATGCATTCCTACAAATCCGTTAGATCCAAGTAACAATACATTATTATTTGTACAAATAGTATTTTTATTAATGTAACGAGCATTATTTTTTTCTAGTAAAGTATCTATTTGTGAGAAATCTTTTGTATCCATATTTTCAGAATATGAATTTTTACTATTATCTGCAAGTAATCGTACAGTACGGTATTTAAAAATGTCTCCATATGTAATGTTTATATTATTTGATAATAATTCTACCTTAAATTTTATAGCAAGTAAAGAGTCTGCACCTAATTCAAAAATATCATCATCAATTCCTACCTGTGTATTTAATAGCTTTTGCCAAACATCACACATAATTTTTTGAGTTTCTGTTTGTGGTGCTACGTAAATTCTCTTTTCTTCTAAATCAAAATTATAATTTGCTAAAGATTTTTTATCTACTTTTCCATTTGAAGTAATTGGAAAGCTAGATAAAGGTATTATATATTTAGGTACCATATATAAAGGTAAAGAACTAGAAAGAGTATTCCTTATATAAGTAGTTAATAATGGATCAGAAGATATATAAAATGCTGCAATAAAAGGATTTGAAACATTTTTTACATAAATTACAGCGGTATTTGTTATTTCGGGAATTTCTAAAAGTTTTTTTTCTATTTCAGATAATTCAACACGTAAACCACGAATTTTTATTTGAAAATCATTTCTTCCAATGTATTCTAATTCACCTTTATTATTTAGTTTTCCAATATCTCCTGTGCAGTATAAAGTTCCTTCTCCAAAAGGGTTAGGTATAAAAGCTTTTTTTGTTAACTCATCATTATTGAAGTAGCCTAAACTAACACCATCACCTGCAACGCAAATTTCACCTTCTAATCCAATTGGGCATATATTTTTATCTTTGTTACAAATGTATATTTTTGTATTACAAAATGGTTTTCCAATAGAAATATCTTCTGCAGAAGTTACTTCTTTACTAGAACAACAAGCTGTGATTTCAGAAGGTCCATATCCATTATAAATACGAGAATGAGTATATTCTCTTAAAGATTTATATAAAGTTTTAGTAAAAACTTCTCCTCCTAATTGAATAATTTTAAGATTATTTAAGCAATTTCTAGTTTGGCTAGATAATAATAGTTCAATACGAGATGGTGTAGTTAAAAGAAAATCTACATTTTCTTTTAATATTAATTCACTCATATATGTAGGAATTTTTTGTTCTTCTTCATTAGAAAGAATTACAGTTTTTCCAGATAAAAGAGGAATAAAGTTTTCAACAATAAACATATCAAAGGAAACTGCACTAATACTTAAAAAGTTATTGCAATCATCAGTATGTAAAATTGTTTTATAACTTAATAGCATATTAACAATACCTTGTCTTTTTAAAGCTACTCCTTTAGGATTGCCTGTAGAACCAGATGTATAAATAACGCAAAATATATCATTGTTATTTGAAGTAGAAATAGCATTAACGTCACTACAAAGATTAATTGTATTATTGTTCATATATATAGTTTCATAATCTATTTTTTGTACATTTTCTTCTACAAAACAAAATGGAGATTTAGCATTAGTAAGCATATATTCAATTCTGTCTTTTGGAAGTGATGGGTCAATCAAAAGATAGCTTGAACCTGATTTTAAAATTCCTAGCATAAATATTTGTAGTTTTGGTGAGCGATTAGCTAGTATTCCTATAACTCTATTATTTAATTTCTTACTAATTAAGAAATTAGCAACTTTATTTGATAATTTATTTAGTTTATCATAAGAAATAGAAGTATTTTCATAAATAATAGCAGGTGCATTAGGATTTTTTTCTACAATGTTATAAAAAATATTTTCTATAGTTTCTTCTTTTGAATAATTCTTTTCTGTTGAATTAAAGGCTAATATTTTTTTCTTTTCTATGCTTGATATAATAGGAACAGAAGAAATATTAGAGCTAATATCTTCTAATACATAAGATAATATTACTTGATAATGTTTACTAAAATGCTCTATAAATTCTTTTGTAAATAAAGATGTAGCATATTCAAAAGAAGCAGAAAAAGTATTTTCTTTTGGTATTATTTCTAAGGAAATATCAAACTTAGAAATGTTATTTGGAAAATTAACAATTGATGCTTGTACATTATTAAAAGATAAATTAGGTATTCCATCATTTTGATATACAAACATTGTATCAAAAATAGGATTTCTAGAAGTATCTCTTTTTAAGTTTAAATCTTTTACCATTTCATCAAAAGGATATTCTTGATGTTCTATACAGTCTAAAAAGTGGTTACTAAGATTCATAATAAAATCTTTTACTGTAAGATTTCCAGAAATAGATTCCCTAATTGGTATACTATTTACAAACATTCCTAATACATTTTTTAATTCTTCTCTATATCTTCCACTAACAGGTGATGCGACAATAATATCTTCTTGTCCAGAATATTTATATAATAATATATAATAACAAGCTAATAAAATAATATATGGAGTAGTATTAAGCTTAATTGCTAAATTCTTTATTTCTTGTGTTTTCATTTTTCCTATTGCAAAAAATAATCTATCTCCTTTAAAATCTCTGTTTTCAGGTCTTTTAAATGACGTAGGCAAAGATAAAATAGGTAAATCTCCAGAAAGCTCATTTTTCCAAAAATTTTTACTTTCTAAGAATACATTATTATTTAAGCAGTAATTTTCCCATACAGAAAAATCAATATAATTTATTTTCTCTTCAGTTAAAGAAATGTTAGAATAAATATCACTTAATTCTTTTATTAGCATAGAAACAGATGAACCATCGCATATGCTATGATGTAAATCTATAAATATATAATTAAGTTTTTTAGAGAACTTAATTAGTTTTACATGCATTAGTGGAGCTACATTCATAGAAAAAGGCTTTATAAAATCATTAAAAATAGAGTAAATGCTTCGGTTTTTTCCATCTTCAATAGAAAGAGAAAAATTTATTTTATCTTGTGTTTTTTGTATTACTTCTCCAGAATTTGTTATATCAAAGTAAGTTCTTAAAGTAATATGTCTTTCAATTAAATATTTAAAACAATGTTCTATTTTTTTTACATTTATATTTCCATCTAAACGTATTATCATAGGAGTATTATATACTGTTGAATTTTCACCAGAAATACTAGAAGAATAGTAAATACGTTTTTGTGCAGAAGAAAGTGGATAATAATCCATTTTTTCAGCTTTTGAAATAGATATATTATTGTTTACAGTCGAGTCTGATTTATCAATAAAGCTAGCTAAACTTTTAATAGTATTAAACTCAAATATATCTTTTACAAGTATTTTTGTGTTAAAAACATTTTCAATTTGTGTTAACATACGAATAGCACTTAAAGAATCTCCACCAATAGTAAAAAAGTTGCTATTAATACTTATTGGAGATTTAGATAAAAGTTTTTCCCATATAGTACATAATTTCTTTTCGGTATCTGTAATAGGTGCTATATATTCTTCTGTTATCTTTATTTCAGGAAGAGCTTTTCTATCTATTTTACCGTTTGCTGTAAGAGGCATTTTTTCCAAACAAATAAAATGTGAAGGTACCATGTAGTATGGTAAACTTTTAGATAAAATAGCTTTTATAATTTCTGGATTTATTTCCCTTTCACAAACATAGTAAGAACAAATAGTAGAAATAGAATTTATTTCTTTTATTACTGTAATACTGTTTCTTATACCATCTATTTGTTTTAAAACATTATTTATTTCTTCTAATTCAATACGTTGTCCATTAATTTTAACTTGAAAATCATTTCTTCCTATATATTCAATTTCTCCATCTTTGTTGTAAAATCCAATATCACCAGAACGATAAAGCATTCCTTCTCCAAAAGGATCTTTAATAAAACATTTTGAGGTTACCTCTGAATTATTAATATATCTTTTAGCAACACCAATTCCTCCAATAAGTAATTCTCCAGGTATACCAATAGGACATAGATTTATATCGTTATTACATATATATACTTTTGTGTTACATAGAGGCTTACCAATATTAATATGATTAGAATCAGTAATCTCTTTTGTTGTTGTACACGCAGTTGCTTCAGTAGGACCATAACCATTAAAAATTCTGGCATCAGTATATTTTGTTACTTTTTCATAAAAAGCAGGGTTTAAAACTTCACCGCCAAGCTGAATTGCTTTAACACTTTTTAGAGTATCATTGTTTGTTAATAATAAATCCATTTTTGATGAAGTAATTAGCATAAATTCAATTTTATTATCTATTATTAGCTTTTTCATAAAAATAGGATTTTTTTCTTCTTCAGAATTTGCAAAAACTAATGTTTTACCTCCAAGAAGCGGAAGCCAAACTTCTACTGCAAACATATCAAAAGAAATAGAGCAAATACTTAAAAAATTATCTAAATTTTCAAGGTTCATAGAAGTATAATATAGGTAAAATAAATTTAACATTCCTAATCTTCTTAATAATACACCCTTAGGAATTCCAGTAGAACCAGAAGTGTACATTATTGATAAATTATCCTCATTTGAGCCTTTTTCTTCTAAATTGTTAGTACTATATGATGATAAAACAATTTGGTCTAAAAATATAGTACCAGGATAACAATTGCTTAAATTGCTAGAATTAGTTAATATTGCTTTTACATCTGCCGTTCTTAGCATGTATTCAATCCTTTTTTGAGGTAAAGTAGGAAGTATTAAAGTATAAGCAGCACCTGCTTTTAAAATACCAATCATACTAAACACAATAAAAGGAGAACGTTCCATAATAATAGCTACAACTTGATTTGATTCTATATAATGCTCTTTTAGTAAATGAGCAATTTGATTTGCTTTTTCATTTACTTCTTTATAAGAATATGATTTTCCCTCAAATACAAGAGCTGTTTTATTTGGAGATTTTATTACATTTTGTTCAAATTTTTCTATTAATGTTTGATCTTTATCAAAAGAAAAATCTGTATCATTAAAAACAGATAAAATTTGTTCTTTTTCCTTAGGAGTTGTAATTTCAATATCTTTAATAAGTATTTCTGGAGTATTTAGTACAGAAGAAATCATATTTAAAATTCTTTCATGAATAGAGATAATATCTTCTTCTGTAAATTTAGCATTTTGATAATCATAATAAATATTAAGGTTACCAGTATTGTCCATATCATAAATATGTATTTCTAAACTATCAGCAATAGATTGGTTAAATAACCATTCTGTAGTATAAGGAATGCTAAAAGAATTAGAATTATTTCTTGCATTTTGATAAGAAATTACAATGTCATACAAATTCTCTTTTAAATTATATTTATTTTTTATTCTGTTTAATAATTCACTATATGGATATTTTTGATGTCTAAAAATACTTAATTGAGTAGTATTTACATCATTTAGAAAATCGCAAAAACAGTAATCAGAATTAATAGCTACTTTAAAAGGTATAGTACTAATATACATACCTGCTGTATTTTTTTCTTTAAAATTAGAGCGGTTTAGAATAGGAGTACCAATAATAGGCTCCTTAATATTATTAATTTTAGATAAATAAATTGAATAAATTGACATTAGAAATGTATAAATAGATAAATTTTTGTTTTTACAATAAGATAATAACTTTGAATAAAGTGTAGAATTAAGAGTAAAAGTCTTACGAGAGGCTTCTACTGTTTTGGGGCTATTTTTAGAGTAGTTCATAATAGGTGCAAATTCTGGCTCTTTAGAATAAGTTTCTTCCCAGAAATTAGCATCTTTTTTATAACGTTCACTTTTAATATAATTTTCTTCAGATTGTATATAATCTAAGTAAGTTGGATTTAAATCATAAGAGATTGTATCTTTATCTAACAAATTCTTATATAATTCCATTACTTCGTCTATAAATAAACTCATAGTCCATGCATCTGCTATAAGGTGATGAAAGGTGACGTTTAAACCACCACTTCCATCTTTGAATTTAATCAAAGTAAAGCGGAATAGATTAGAATCTATAACAGAAAAAATTGGTTTAACAATTTCTTTATTAAATGTGTTTAAATCGTCTTTAGTATTTAATAAAACAAGTGGAATAGAAAAATATGAATAATCCTTTATGTATTGTTTTACTTCTTGATTATTAGTAGTAATTTGAGTACGTATAGCCTCATTTTTTTGTACATAAATATTTATTGCTTTTTCTAACAAATTAAAGTTTACTTTTTCATTTATTAATACATTTCCACTAATGTTATTAATATTTGTTCCTTTAAAAAATTCCTCAGTCAGCCAAATTGATTTTTGAGGATTGGTTAAATTATATGTATCTGAGTTCATTTATAAACCCTCCATAAAATAAAAAATAGAAAACTTCATTTTATCAAAATTATATATTAAAAATCTATATATTACAAGATAAAACACTTAAAAAACAGAAAAAAATGACAAACTTCTACATTTTTTTACTAGTAGTTCTTAAAATAGTTATATAAAAGATGTTTAAAAATACCAACAATGGAAAAAATATTAATAGTGGAGGATGAAAAATGTATAGATATAAAAAAAGAGAAACTAATAGAAAAGTAGTTAAATTATTTGTTGGAATATTTATCTCTATTTTAATTCTTATGTTAGGATTAGTACTTTATCAAAAGTATCAAGAAATAGACATAATAGAAGGAAAACAAAGTTTAAATTATACAGCAGAAAAAACAGGAAGAACTGTAGAAGAAGTAAAAAAAGAAAGCAAAGAAGTAGCAGATATGATTGAAGAAGTTACTAGCAGTGTTGTAGGAATTTCAAAAATAAAAAATGCTGGTAATACAGTGTTTTTAAATGATAGTGCTACTAGTTTAGGATTAGGAACAGGAGTTATTGTATCTGATAATGGATATATATTAACTAATGAACATGTTTCTGGTAGTAAATATGGAAATTGCTATGTAACCTTAGAAAATGGAATGACCTACAATGCAAATGTAGTATGGTCTGACACAGATATAGATTTATCAATAATAAAAATAAATGAAAAAAATTTAAAATATGCAAAATTAGGAGATTCTGATAATATAAGAGTAGGAGAAAATGTTTTTGCTATACGGAAACCCTATAGGTTTTGAATTTCAAAGATCAGTTACTTCTGGCATTATTAGTGCTGTAAATAGAACTATAAAAATAGAAGAAGAAAATAAATCAAGTTATATGGAAGACTTAATACAAACAGATGCTACAATAAATCCAGGGAATAGTGGAGGACCACTAATCAATCCAGAAGGAGAAGTAATAGGGATAAATTCTATAAAAATAACTTCAGCAGAAGGAATAGGATTTGCAACTCCAATTAACTATATAAAACCTATTATTGAAAAAATAACATCTACAGGAGAATTTAACGAAGCAAACTTAGGAATTTTTGCTTATGATAAAGAAGTAATACCATATCTTGATTCTAATTTAAATTTCACTAGAGGTATATATGTAGCACAGGTAAACATAGATGGTCCAGCATTTACAGCAGGACTAAAAGTAGGAGATATTATTAAAAAAATTGATGCACTAGAATTACAAAAAATGAGTGAATTAAGAGGATATATTTACACAAAATCTCCGGGAGATGAAGTAACACTTCAAGTAGCAAGAGGAAATAAAACAATAGAAATAAAAGTAAAGTTGGGTAAAAAATAGATAAAAGAGATGTTTTAACAAAAATAAAACATCTCTTTTTAATATCGTTGATATCGAAAAACAATAAAAAAATATTGACAAACAAAAAAGTAATGTATATAATATACCTATATTAGGAGGTGGAGCTATGAAAATAGCTGTAATTGGAAGTTTAATATTAAGTATTTTACATTCTATTTTATTTTATGAAAAAAAGCCAGGAATATCAATGTTTTTATTTTGTATAGCTTGCTTATTTTTTCTTTTTTATCTATTAGAAAAAAAAGAAAGATTAAATAATAAAAAAGCTATATTATTAAGTATTCCTATTTTATTGCTTAGTAGTACATATGGATTATTCAATAATGAAACATTAAGAGTATTAAATGGGTTAGTAATTTTAGGTCTAACAGGTTACATGATAATTTGTTTAGAAAATAAAAAAGTAAATCTTTTAAATACATTTTCTAAAATTTTTAATATTTTTATTGGAGCATTAGAATATTTAGGAGACTCTTGTAGCGAAATAAAAAAAGTATTTTTTATACAATCAAGTGATAAAAAAATAGGAAAGGGAAAGAAAATTGTAAAAGCAATTTTTATTACAGTTCCTATTGTACTTATAGTTTTAGCTTTATTAATTTCTGCTGATAGTATTTTTGCAGAAATGTTTAATGGAATTATAGAAAAATTACAAAATATATTTACAACAGAATTAATAACATCTCTTTTCTTTAGAATTGTTGTTCTAATAATTGTGTTCATATATATTGTAACAATTCTTTACAACTTATTGCAGCAAAAAACATCTTACGCAGAATTACAAAATAAAGAACATAAAGTAAATAAAAAAATAGATTCTTTTACTTTTCATTGTATTATTACTGTATTAAATATAATTTATTTAGTATTTTGCTTAATTCAAATAACTTATTTATTTAATGCAAAAGAAATGATAAATGATTTTCAATATGCAAATTATGCAAGACAAGGATATTTTCAACTTATAATAGTTTCTATTATTAATTTAATTTTAATTGTAAGTTCTAATTCTATTAATAATGGAAATAAAAGCTATACTACTATTATGAAATTAGCATTAGTATTATTTACTATTATTATATTAATTTCATCATTTTATCGTATGTATTTATATGAACAAGAATATGGATTAACCTTTTTAAGGATAGTAGTATTTTTAGCAATAATTACAGAATTAATGTTAATGATTCCAACTGTGTTATATATACTAAATAAAAATATAAACTTGTTTTCAAGTTATGTGATGATTATTACTGCAATGTATATTGTTTTAAATTTTATAAATATAGACAGTTTAATTGTAAAAAGAAATGTAGAACTTTTTTATGAAAAAGGAGAAAAAACAGAAGATATTGATATGTATTATTTAAAACACAATATAAGTATAGATGGAATAAAAGAAATGCAAAAATTACTTATTTCAAAAAATGCAGAAATAAGAGAAGAAGTATTAACATACTTACAATCAAAACAAAATATGTTACAAGAAACAAAAAGTATCTGGGAATGGAATTATAATAGAGAGGCTGCTAAAAAAAATTTAGAAAAATTAAATCTAGATGAGGTGATATAAATGAAAATAACAGGAGAAGACAGTATATCAAACGAAATAAAAAAAGTTTTACAAGTAACATTTGTAATAGGAATTGGTTTAATGATTATAATACCTATTTTAGCATTATATTATATAATAAAAGAACCAAATGGTGTAACATTTCCATTTTTACTATATCCTATAGGAATTTATATAACAGGTTTTCCAGCTTTAATAATATTATATAAATTTATTAAATTATTTAATTTATTAAAAGAAAATAATCCTTTTGTTGAAGATACAGTTAAGTATTTAAAAATAGTTTCAAATTCTTCTCTATTTATTAGTATTGTATATTTTATATTAATTATAATTGCAATTTGGATAAAAAACATATATTTTGTTATGTTTTCAATAATAGTTTTAGGAGTATTTTTTGTAGCATGGATTTCTGCATATATTTTATCGGAGTTATTTAAAACAGCAAATGATTATAAAAAAGAAAATGATTTAACAATATAAAAAGGAGGAGATAAAATGCCTATTGTAGTAAATTTAGATGTAATGATGGCAAAAAGAAAAATATCTTCTTCTGAACTTTGTCAAAAAATAGGAATTACTGGTGCTAACTTATCTATATTAAAAAATAATAAAGGCAAAGCAATTAGATTTTCAACTTTAGAAAGTATTTGTAAAGTATTAGAGTGCCAGCCAGGAGATATTTTAGAATTTAAAGATTAAAGCATATAACCTTTCTTTTTAGGGAATACTAAAAAGGGAGGTTTTTTTATGAAATCATTATGGTTAGAAGATAAAAAAGAAATGGTTATAAAAGTCTAAGAGAAGAAAAAAATGTTGATGTTTGTATTATCGGAGGAGGATTAACAGGAATTACTTGTGGCTATTTACTTACTAAAGAGGGATATTCAACTTGTATTTTAGAAAAAGATACAATACTTAGTAAAACAAGTGGAAATACAACAGCTAAAATTACAAGTCAGCATGGATTATTTTATGATTATTTAATAAATTCATTTGGAGAAGAACTTGCAAAAGAATATTTTGAAGCAAACGAAGAAGCAATAAAAGAAATTAAAAATATCATAAAAGAAGAAAAAATAGATTGCGATTTAGAAGATCAAAATGCTTATGTATTTACCAATGAACCTAAAGAACTAGAAAAAATTAAATTAGAAGTAAAGGCAGTTAATTCATTAGGTGGAAATTCCGTATTCTTAGAGAAAACAGAATTACCATTTAATCATATAGGTGCAATAGAAATAAAAAATCAAGCAATGTTTAATCCTGTAAAATACGGAATTGAACTAGTAGATAAAATAGTTAATAAGAAGCGGAGATATATATGAAAATACAAAAGTAATCGATGTAAAAAAAGAAGAAAATGGATATGTTATTATTACTCAAACGAATAAAATCTATGCTAAATATGTAATAATGGCAACAAGATATCCAATTATAAATGTACCTGGTTTTTACTTTTTAAAAATGTATCAACAGACATCATATTTAATAGCAGGAGAAGTAAAAGAACCGCTATTTTCTGGAATGTATATAAATAGTGAAAAACCAACAATTAGTTTTAGAACAGCTATTAAAGGTGATAAAAGATTATTAATAATAGGAGGATTAGACCATAAAACAGGTACAAGAGAAGATTTAGGTGATAAATATAAAGAATTAGAAAATATTGCAAAACAAAAATATCCAAGCTTTAAGAGAATATATGAATGGAATGCTGAAGATTGTGTGTCCGTAGACAAAATACCATATATAGGTGAATATTCAAATGTAATGCCTAATATGTATGTAGCAACAGGATATAAAAAATGGGGAATGACATCAAGTTATGTAGCTTCAAAAATTATTGTAAATAAAATAATTGGAAAAGAAAATAAGTATGAAAAAATATTTACTTCAACAAGATTTGAACCTGTAAAAAATAAAGAAGAAGTAAAAAATATGTTAAAAGAGGTAACATATTCCTTAGCATTAAAAAAATTAGAAATTCCAGAAGAAACATTAAAACAGGTAAAAGTAGGAGAAGGTAAAATAATAGAATGGGAAGGAAAAAAAGTTGGAGTATATTGTGATGAAAGAAAAGAATTACACATGATAGAACCTAAATGTGCACATCTAGGATGTGAGTTATCGTTTAATAATATAGAAAAAACATGGGATTGTCCATGTCATGGATCTAAATTTACTTATGATGGAATATTAATAGAATCACCAAGTGTAAAAGATGTGCATAAACTCTAAAATATTCGAAAATGATTATGTTAAGACTATAAAAAAATTAATAATCCAGAAATAATCCACAAAGTTATCCACATTATCAACATCTAGAATAAACCTAATTTCGACAATTTCCACAATAAAATTAAAATAGTCAAATAGTAAGAATATAAAATAAAGAATAGTGGAAAAGGAGGGGTGTGGATATGTGGATAAAATTTTTTTATGTAAATATAGAATAAAGTGTAATAAATAAATTAGTTTTTATGTTCACCTTTTTGCATAATAAATTTAACTAACATGTATCATTTAGGTTAATTAAATTTATTATATATATGAAAAAACAACTCACAAAATATAGATTTGTGAGTTGTTTTTTGGTGCCAACGACGTAGACATTTACAACTCGTTAGCTCTCTTGACGAATGACTAAATAGTCATTCAAGTTATAAATATATTACCAAATTATTATATAAAAATCAAGTAAATTTCGGAAAAAAGTTTTACGAAATTTTGTTTCTTTTCTATTGCTTTATTGTAAAATCTATGTTATACTAGCTGACATAGGGAATGATAATAAGCAGATGTGGTTTTGCCACCAATTTTACGAATCTTCGTAGGAAAGGTGGTGATGTTTATGGTTAAAGTGATACTATTTTTTATAATATCCTTAATGTTCTCTTTAACATTAAACGTTGCCTTGACAGCAGTTCTGTATAAGAACTGGGTTGATAAGCAACTACATAAATAAAAAAAGCTCACATCTGTAAAATTTGACGATTTAGATGTGAGTTTTTCTATCTGTATCGGCAAAACCACGTTTGTGGATTTGTCATTTCCTATATTTATTATACACAGATTATATGAAAAAGTCAAATAAAATTCTTATTTTTTTAAGAAATTTTTAATTCTATTCCAAATTTTTTTATACCACTTTATATCATCTATTTTAACTAATGACTTTTCTTGCTTGTTTTCTGGAATATCTACTAAAGAGTTCTTATGATTGTTAATAAAAATGTTATCTGGATTATATTTTTCTTTCTTTTTTTCCTCTAGCTTAACTCTATCATAATTCTGTTTTGAAACTATTTTATTCCTTTGGATTTCAGTTGCCCAATAATCTCTAAATAAAAGTATTATAATCCCTTTTGTAATATTTGAAACATTTTGCTCCTCTAATGTTTTGCTTGAATCATAATTAAATGTAAAATCTTTATCTGCATAAGTTTCAAACAATTCTATTTCATTTCTTGGTATTTTATTATAATCTTCTATTGGGATATGTTTTAATATTTCTAAAACCTCGCTATATGCTATTCCATATTTACTATCAACCATACATAAATCTCCTATATGTTTTGTGTATTTTCTTGACTTTCTCTTTGGTTAGAAATTGCTCTCTGTTGTCTTGCTTTTACTTGTTCTATTTCATCTAATACTGTTAAATCTGGTACACCTTTTATAGATTCCTGCACCAATTCTTGCGTAGCTTTTTGTCTCTCAATTGTTCTATCTGAATATCCTAGTTTTTCTGCAATTCCATCAAAGAATTCTGCTTCTTCTCCTAAAATATCAACAAAGTCTGCGACCACTGTATCAACATAGGCTTGATTATTGGGTTTTTCTCAAACTAATAATGTCCTTAAATAATTTTGTTCATCCTCAGTTAATACTCTTTTTTGCCATAGATTAGACTGTCTTACTTCGTCTATTTGTTCTTTAGATAAGTTCAATTTTCCTGCCACATTAGGTATATTTCTATAAAATTGTGATTTTCTGGTTTGTCTGCTTTGTACTCTGTCTGCATAATTTGATATATAATGCAAACCATCAACTTTACTACCATCGTCTAATACAACTGTTCTTGATTCTAAATCTCTTTTTAATTCACTTGAATGCATTAAAAAATCTGCATAAGTTTGTCCTTGTCCATTTTCTCCCAAATTAACATCTCTTGATTCTATAACTCTTTTTGCCATTTCTACATATTCAGGATATTTTTCCTCATCAATATCTCTTACTTGTGGGTCAATTGCTCTTATCATTGCTCTTGCAGTTCCTTCAACAAATCCCTCTGTTATAATATTATGCATTCTAGTTTCCCTGGATATATATAAACTAGAAGGAAAAACAGCTTTTAGTAAAGAAGAATATGAAAAAGCAAAAGTAGAATATCTAAACAAATTAGATAAATGGGACAGAGAATATAAAGAAAATTATGACAAAGATAAAAAACAGTATTATGAAAGTGAGAGGTGTTTGAAAGCAAGATTAAGAGAATATGTGGATGACCATTTAAGATTTTTAACAGATTTTAGAATAGATTTTACGAATAACTTAGCAGAAAGAGGATTAAGAAAAATCAAAACGAAATTAAAAATAGCAGGAGGATTTAGGAATTTAAACTTTGCTAAATATTATTGTGATGCAATAAGTATAATAGATACATGTAAAAAACAGAGTATGAATATAGGAGAAACAATAAAAAATATATTTATTGGTAAGAAAAAAATATTTGCATACTGATTATTAAACGAGCCTTCCAAATTTAAGGAAAGCCCGTTATTTTTATTTAAAACCATTATCTAGTAACTATATTTTGTCTAACTATTTAATCTTTCTTTTTAATTACTTATTTAAAAAATTGATATTATATTATTCTTTTAAAGTTTTAGATTTTTAATGAATTAAACAAAAGAACTTTAAAAAATATTGCAATATCAACTTTTTTTATTTTTCGTATATAAATTAATTATCTACTAATATATTTTCAATAATAAATAATAATATAATTTTGATAATAAATTCTTTAATTTTTATTCTTCGAGTATTTAAATGAATCTTATTAGTTTACAATATTTTGAGTAATCATTGGTGTACTTTCAGTAATTCTTTCAAATGTATATCCATTAGCTTTTCCATATTTGATAATATCCCTTAATGCATTTAATGTTTTAGAATTTCCAGAAAAGTCGTGCATTAAAACTATGTTATTTCTATTTTTTCTTATTCCCTTAGTTACATTGTTGTAAACGGCTTCTTTAGTTTTTACATCTCCTGAATCTCCTGAAGCTACATTCCAATCATAATATTTATATCCTTTTTCTAATAAATTCATTGCTAAATTTGTCATTATCCCTGGATTAAATTTACTAACTGTATTAGAACTTCCTCCTGGAAATCTAATGAGCTTTGTATCTATTCCCGTGCTTTCTTTTACTTTTTTATTTAAGTTAATAAAATTATTTAATCCATTTTCTAATGATCCATATATTTCTTTATAATTATGTGATACTCCATGAAGCCCTATTGAGTGTCCTTCTTCTACTTCTCTTTTTACTAATTCTTCTTTTTTATTATTATAATCTAATATAAAAAATGTAGCTTTTATATCTTCTTCTTTTAAAATATCTAAAATATGTGGAGTAATGTCTAGGCTTGGTCCATCATCAAAAGTTAAATAAATTACACTTTCATTTTGCTTAGGTTTGTTCTTTATTAATATTCTCTCATTTTTTGTTTCATTTCCAGAAGAATCTTTTACTTTATATGTTATTTTATACTCATCTTCATTTATATCTTCTTTTTGAGTTATTACATTATTTGTAATATCACCATCATAATTATCTTTTGCTACATATCCAGTTTCTTCATATTCTGTATTTTCTTTTAGATTGATAATTTTACTTCCTTTAAGTTCTAAAATGGGTGCAATATTATCTTTTACTTCTATATTTCTAGTTGCATATGGTTTATTATTTATGCAATAGTTTATACTATATTTTCCTACTTTTGATGTATCAACTTCACCTTTTACTTGAATTTTGTTGTTTATTTGTTTTTTGTGTACTGTTGCATTTGCTCCTAATTCCTTATATTCACTTCCAAGTGTTAATGAAACATTACTGTCTCCAATTAATTTAACTTGTGGTTTTTCCATAAAATAACAAATTAATTTTATAGCTACTACTATTAGTATTACAATTATTACTACCAAAATAATTTTTTTCTTGTTTATCTTTTTTATATTTTTTGCTTCGTTCATAGTATATCTCTTTTCTATTTTAATATTTCAAATTCTGGTGTTCCCATATATCCAGCTGCTATTGAATATTTATCAAAGATAATTACTGGATTTCCGTTTTTATTTATATAAAATGATTGATTTTCAGATATTCCATGGAAATAATTATCTTCTCCTCTTATATATTCATCATCTGGATGGAAGTATCTTATATTTTCATCGCTCTTTTCTTGCTCTTCAATTTTTTTATAAATTTGTTCATCTACAATTTTTTTATAGTCTTTTCCTAATATATCTTCTAATTTGATTTCCTTTTCTGTTTCTAAATTATAATTATATGTGTATATATCTTTACTACTTGTATTTAGTCCTTCTTCCTTAATTAAAATAAATGATAATATATTATCTTTATTATGTTTTACTTCATAGTCAATTCTTATATGATATTTTCCATATATTGATCCATTAATGTTGCTTTTTCCTATTTCTTCTGCTATTTGATTTGCAGATTTTTCTGTTTCATTTAATAAATCAACAATTTTTTGTGCAATTTTATTATTTATCTTATTTTGCATAATCGAATTATCCAATTGTATTACTTCTGGTATTTTTATATCTCTTTGATAAATTTCTGTTTCATCATGATAATCTGCCCATGTTAAAATTTCAGCAACTTTTCCTATTATAGGTATATTTTTAGCCGTTTTAGCAAATGTAACATTGATATTTAGTAATATTACAAATAATAAACAAAATGACATTGCAGTCGATAATATAATTTTACTTTGTTTTGTTAATAGCTTTTTATTTATTTTCCCTAATATGTCTTGATTATTATTTACTTTATTGCTTTCATATTTATGAGTTATATTGCTTATCTTTTGATTTAGTTCTTTTGGAATTTTAGTCGATTTATAAAAATTTTTTGCTTTCTTAAAATTCATTATAATTCGTCCTTTCTTATTTTTACTTTTAATTCTTTTAAAGCCTTATATAGCCTTGTTTTTACTGTACTTAGATTAGAATTTGTAATTTTAGAAATTTCAGCTAAACTTTTATCTTCGAAAAATCTTAAAATAATAACAGTTTTTAATTTTGGTTTTAGGCTATCTATAGCCTTATACAAGTCCATTATATCTGTTATGTCTTTATTTTCAAATTCTTCTGAAGAAATCTCATAATCTTGAATATTAAATATTGGTTCTTTCTTTTGCTTTTTTATATATTTTAAGCTTTCATTTATCGCTATTCTATATATCCAAGTCTCAAGATACTTTTCTTCTCTTAATTTCTCAAGATTATCTAGTGCTTTTAGTATAGCATTTTGTATTACATCTAAAGATTGTTCTTCGTCTTTAATATAACTAAATACTAGCCTATAAAGCTTTTCTTGATTTTTATTTATATATTGTATTATTAGCTGATTTCTTTCATCTAAATTTTTCAAGTTCTTCTCCTCTTTCTTTGGCTTACATTTATTAGATATTTTTCTTTATAAAAAAGTTTGTTTTTTCATATTTTTTATTTATTATAATTCAATATTATAAATATTCATATAATTATCAACTATTTTCAGCGGCTAATTTTTAAAACCATTATCTAGTAACAATAAAATAGGATGTAGAGAACACACTTAATTCTCTACATCCTGTAATTTATATTTCTAACAACTCAATCACATCCACAAAACCATTTCTGTAATACTTCTCATTCCAGTAATATAAATAATCCATAAAATTCTTTTCAAGTTGGTCAAGTTGTTTTTGAACATATCTCTTATTTTGTTCATGTACATTCTTTAGTATTCTCTCTGCAATTTCTTCAAAATAGATACAATATTGCTTGTCTTGAGGAGTCATTTCACTAAGTACTGTTTCTTCTCGAAATTCTAACCATTCTTTTAATAAATCATCTTTAACTTCTCTTAAATTCTTCATTTGCACCATCTCCTATACATATATTAATTCACTACAAACTATTTCTTCAGCTTGATTCTTAATAGCATTCATAGTTCCAACCCAATAAAGCATATCTGTATTTTTCATTTCTTCGGTTAAATCGCTATTATCTTTTAGTTGTTTAATAATTTGTTCAACCCTTGATGTAGCTTGTTCTTGAATTTCTTTTAGATGACTATTTAATGTACCATCTAAAAGCATTATTGAATAGTCTGCTTTTTTATGCTCTTTTAGGTAGTTTAATCTCATTCTGCCATATTTATTAAGAGTTATATTTTCTTGTTTTGGCATTGTAAGATTTGGAATATAATAATCTCCCTCTAAATGATATTCAATTCCAGTTTTTTCATCTATCTTTGTTTTTGGTAATTCATTATTCATAATTATTTCACTCCTTTAATTCAAATTATAATCGTTTTTCTTTTTAGCTTGTATTTCAGCTAATTCGTCATTTGTTAATACTTTTCTTGTAGGATTATGAACTATATCTGAATCGTTATTATCAAATATTCCACTTTTTTCTAAATCTTCTGCTACAATAGTATAGTTTCGTTTATCTTTTGGAATATCATAATATTTTTCATCAAATATCTTCATTTGAAATCTTTTAATAAGTGATTTCCAAAATCCCTTAAATTTACTTAATTCAGTTTTAGCTTTTTCCAAAGCACTACTTAATTTGATAATTGCTTTATCTTTAGCCGATAATTCATCCTTTAATTCCTTTATATCATCATCTTTTAGCTTTATTTGTTCTTTAAGTGAATAATTTTCATTCTCTATTTTAGAAGTGGCATGTTCAAAATCTTTAATCGACATATTTAAGTCATTTACACTTCTAACTGTCTCAGTAACATCTGTTACATCTTTAATATAATCTTTGATATTTTCTATATTCTCGTTTGAAATTTGACTATTATTTTTATTAAAGTGCATAGGCTTTAAGTTATCTAACAACTCAATTATACCTTTACTTGAATTATCTAGTTTTTTAGTTTGTTTATTAGCATTTTCAAGTTTTTGCTTTTGCTGTTCAAGTCTTTTCTTTATTTCTCTGTAATTACCCATTTCTTTTACATTGATGTCTTGATTTCTGCCTTTTTGTTTAGCTTTTAGCCTACTATCAACACCATAAAACTTGTTATAAGACTTGATACAGGCATTTCTCATTTTATCTTGAATAGCTGTTAATGACTCTTTGGTAAACACTTTTGATTTACCAACTTGTTTTTTCATACCTTTTTTACAATTATCAATTACTGGTACACCAATAACATGCATGTGGGGAGAGGTTTCATCAAAATGAATTGTTGCATTAGCTACCTTAAAGTTTGGTACTATTTTATTTAAGTCTTGTATTTGCTCATTATATACATCAATCATTTTGAATCTATACTCATCATCTTTGTCTTGCCAAAAATCCATATCTCCAAGTTCTATTATAATTTCACAAGCAATATCGTTCTGTAATGTACATGCCTTTTCAAAATAATTATTAATTTTTCTATCATTTCTAGTCTGCTTATTATTAAACTCAATACGAGCTTCTTCAAATTCATCTAAATATACCTGCTTAACATCTTCAACAATATCGTTAGTTCCATATATTGTTGTAATCAATTCTCTTTGATTATCATAATCTCGCAAGTTGTGTTTGTTTGCTCTAGATAAATCATTTGCATTTTGTATAGCATTATTTGATAGAGAAGTTGTACCAGATACATTTCCTTTTGCTGTTTTTTTAGCTACTTTACTTTTGTTCTTATCACTACCTAAGTGAAAAGAATATGCTAATTCTTGCTCCATCTTTTTCCTCCTTTAGAACTTGCTTCGAAGCATAGGACTTTGACTCTGTCATAAGTCCTAACCCCCTATGAGTTTTGACATACTATCAAAACTCGGGAGCTCTACGAGGCAATAAATTTTCTCCCAATGGAATAAAATTTATTCAAATTAACTATCGCCACTTTCATTTTTACTCCGTAAAAACAAAACGTGCCACGTTAATTTGATTGTTGCAACATAGCCCATAACTAAAGTAAAAGTTGCAACAATTATTTAGTGTCTTCTTCGGAGAATTTTACTGGCTTCACAACAATTTCACTGCGTTCACCATTTTCAAATTTAATTGTTGTTTCATTGTCGTCTGGTATTGCATTAAAGTATGGCTCGATATTATCTGCTTCTGTAATTTCAAAGTCATCATAATCATCACCATTAATATAAATTATTCCAAATCGATATTCTTCCATTTTATTATCTGGATCTAATTTGTAATAATCTTCTAATGGGAATACTCTAACAATAGCACTATTATCTTCAACGAAATTAAAATAAAATACTTGCTCTTGTAGATAATATATCGCCTCTGTATAATGAACATCATAGTATTGTTGTAATCTCATTATTATTTTTCCAAATTCTTCTTCTGGTAAATAGTTGCTAAATCTGACACTTCCTAGTACATTTCCTAATAACATAGGTTTTGTTGTATCAATATAACCTTTATCATATAATTCTTGACATGGTTTACAAATAGAGTCTCTAAAATTAATCTCCTTTACAATTACTTCACTTCCTATAAGAGTTAGTTTTATTTCATCAACATACTTCATTATAAGTTCAGCTTGTTCTTCACGAGTATAATCTTTCCATGTTTTTGTTCTTTCTTTATATTGCTTATTCATAATCATCTTATTAAGAAAATCAATATCTCGTTTTAATAAAATATCTTTGGGAGTAAATCTTAATTCTTCTACACAATCAGTAGCTTCTAATTCTTCTTTGAGATTATTTATGGCTTTTTCTATAACAGCAGTTTCACTAGTATATACATCTAAATCAAAAGCTCCATTGATATAAGCCTTTCTAATTCGTTCAAGTTTTGCATTTTGTTCATCAATTTCTTTTTGTAGCTTTTCTTTAGGCTCATCAAATCTTTGTCTTATCATCGGCAAAAAGAATTGATTTACAACAGAATCATATTCTACTAATTCATTTATAAATTGATTAAAGTATTCATTTATGGCATTTTCTTTAATGGTTATTTTGCAATCGTTACAATAGTAATAGAAGTAAGGCTTTCCATTTTTCTTTGTAGTTGCTTTACCACCTAAAATACGATTACATTTAGGACATTTTATTTTTTGTAAATATAAGTAAGTTAATGTTCTTTGATAACTTCTTGAATTTTTCTTTTTTTGGACTTGACAATCTTCCCACATTTCTTTAGAGATAATAGGCTCTACAACATTTTCATAATAAGTAGGAGATTTAGTTCTCTTTCCATGAACAAAATCGCCTTTATATATTTCATTTTGCAAAATATTCTGTATTGTTGAATCTCTCCAATTATCTTTACCTAATACTTTTTCTTCGTTGAATAACGTACTTATTTTTTGATAAGAATAACCATTAAAATACAATTCAAATATTCTAACAACAATGTCTTTGGTAGAATAATCTATTACAAGAGTTTTATTTTCATGTTTATAACCTAATGGAGCAATATGGGGAATATGACCTTGCTTTATTGCACCAGCTAAACCTATTTTTGTTCTCTCACTAGTTCTTTCAATTTCATTCTGGCTTACACTTACCAAAAGTCTTGAAATCATCTTACCATTTGCTGTAGTAGTATTTATATCATCATTAACACAATCTATATAGGCTTCATTTTCATCTAAAAAAGTTATAAGTTCTTCCCAGTCATAAATACTTCTTGTAAATCTATCTAATTTAAGAGAGATAATAGTATTTATTTTTTTAGATTTTATATCGTCTTTTAACCTTTCAAATTCTGCTCTGTAATTACCTGTTTTAGCACTAACGCCTGCATCTTCGTAGTAATCTACAATTTCATAACCCTTAAATTTACAATAAGCTTCTAATCGTTCTTTTTGTTCTGGAAGACTAAAGCCCTCACGAGCTTGGTCTTCTGTAGAAACCCTCATATACAATCCACATTTTTTCTTTTCATCAACCAATTTATAAACCTCCTAACAAAAAAGAGACATCAAAGAAAACACACAAGTTATCCTTGACATCTCTTAAATCTGTTTATATTACAATATATTTTCTTGGAACAAACCAAAAACATATAATCAACTCCTAACAGGTAAACATAAATAATTTACTGCTAGTATTATATCACGATTTTCAGAAATGTCAAATTTTAGCTATTTTATGCTGTTTATATAATCTTCTAATTCCGATAATTTTATCTTTTTTGCTAGATTGGATATATAAACATCATTAGAATAATTAAAGACCAGAAAAGTGGTATCTTTTACAATCACTCTATGTGGCTCAATATAAGAGATATTGGTCTTCTCAATTTTTCTTATACTACCATTAACAAAAGTAGGAGTAACCTTTGAGAATTCACATATAAATTCTAGCCTTTTCTTTAAGTTTTCCTCAAATCGCAGTTCTTCTTTAATTATCTTCATTTCAAGCACCATCCTTTCTTTTTAGGATATTGGATGATGTTTTTTGGGCAAAGAAAAAAATCATCCAACTACTTGAATGATTTTTAATCTATCTGTTAGTTCGAACAGATACGTCATTGGTGCGTCTGGAGGGATTCGAACCCCCGACCTCGAAGTTCGTAGCCTCGCACTCTATCCAACTAAGCTACAGACGCAAATTTTAGAACACTATTATTATACTGTGAAAAATAAAATAATTCAAGAGAAAATAAAAAAATTGTTAAAAAAACTTGCAAATTATAAAAATATATGCTATATTCCTGAATTTGACACTTTTTAAAGAGTAAAAGGCTGATAAGTCGCTTGTAAAGTA
>CAUWGC010000014.1:0-46207 GCA_963558405.1 uncultured Clostridia bacterium | reverse complement strand
AAGCATTCATAATGCTTACAACGATTTTTATATTTCAAAAGTGTCAAATTCCCGATTTGCTAATTCATGTTCTTTTTTCTTTTAAAAAATATTCTCAAGAAACAAAAAATATGGTATAATAAAATAGTAAAATAGAGGGAAAGGAGAATAGTATGAATCAAATTCTTGTAACAGAAAAATTATATATTACACCAGATATGAAGAAAAAAAGAAAAGGCTATAAAGTATTATTTGGTTTATGTGCATTTTTTATTTGTGTATTATTCTCTTATTATATCTATGCAGAGTATGATAAAAATAAAAGTGAACAAGTGTCAAAACAATTATTAGCAAATATGCAGGAGGATACTACAATTAGCAAGGAAAAAAACAGTGTTATTGTAGTAGCACTAGGAGATAATAGAGGATTAACAGACGAAGAAGAAATAATTCAAGAAAAAACTGTTGATGAAATATTAAAAGAAAGAAAATCAGAAAAAATTGTGTGGCGTACAGCAAGTAATGGTGAACAATATTATGTATTAGGTACTATAAAAATTCCAAAAATAGATGTAGATTATCCAATACTTTCTGATTGTACAGAAACATTACTAAAAATATCACCAGGTAAATTTTGGGGACCAGATCCAAATGAAGTAGGAAATTTATGTATAGCAGGACACAATTATTTAAATTCTAAGTTTTTTAGTAAAGTTCCAACATTAGAAAATGGAGATATTATAGAAATAACAGATTTATTAGATAATACTATAAAATACGAAGTTTATGATAAATATATGGTAGATAATGAAAATACAGATTGTACAGACCAAGAAACAAGGGGAAAAAGAGAAGTAACTTTGATTACATGCAATAACGATAGTTCAAAAAGAGTAATTGTAAAATGTAGAGAAGTAAAATAAGAGTATAAATTGTGGATAAATAATAAAAAAAATAATGCAAATGTGGAAAAAATTTAAGAAATTTTCAAAAAACACTTGCATTATTTTTATTTTTATATTAAACTGTAAATGAAGTGGTACAAAGTGGTGAAAAGTGGTAGAAAAATATAAAGAGGTGAGACTAAGTGTTAATAGGAGAGTATGAACACTCTATAGATACAAAAGGAAGACTTATTATGCCAGCTAAATTAAAACAAGATTTAGGTGATACATTTGTTGTAACAAAAGGTTTAGATAGTTCTTTATTTGTATTTTCATTAACAGAATGGTCAAACTTTGAAGAAAAGTTAAAAACACTTCCACTAACCAACAAGAATGCAAGAGATTTTGTGCGTTTCTTTTTATCAGGTGCCACAGAATGTGAAATTGATAAACAAGGAAGATTCTTAATTACTGCCAATTTAAGACAATATGCAGGGTTAGAAAAAGACGTTGTAATTATTGGAGTTGGGACAAGACTAGAAATATGGAATAAAGAAAGATGGCAAAGTTATAGCAACGAGGAAAATATTTCAGCAGATGAAATAGCAGAAAATATGACAATGCTTGGTATATAACTTGAAAAAGTTTATATAAATTTAAACTAAAGAATATTAATATACAAAAGAAAGTAAAAGGGTACAAAAGAAAAAATTACAAAAGAAAAAATAAAGTTTGGTAAACAAAAGATAAAATAATTAGAGAGTAAAAACAAAAGAATGATAATTTCAAAAGAAGACTTATAAAATAACAAAAGCATTTTAAAGTGCTAAAGATATGATAAATACAAAAGAAGACATAGAAATTCTAAAACAAAAGATTAAATAACTAAAAAACAAAAGAAGTAAGCATCGCAGTTGGTATTTGTCTAAAGTGCCAACTGCTTATGCTATCGTTAAAAAGAAAATCTATGAGGTGAATCTTGGAATTTAAACATATTCCCGTATTATTAAAAGAAACGTTAGACGGGTTAAACATAAAAGAAAATGGAATATATGTAGATGGTACAATACGGAGGAGCAGGTCATAGCAGTGAAATTATAAAAAAACTATCTATACAAGGAAAATTAATTGGAATTGACCGTGATAAAGAGGCTTTAAAGGCTGCAAGTGAAAAATTAAAATTATTTTCAAATGTTACTTTTGTACACGGAAATCATGATGATATTAAATCAATTCTAGATAAATTAGAAATTCCAAAAGTAGATGGGATTTTACTAGATTTGGGAGTATCATCTTATCAATTAGATGAGAGAAATAGAGGCTTTAGTTATCTCGGAGAAAACGACCTAGATATGAGAATGGACCAAACGCAGGAATTTAGTGCGAAAAATGTCGTAAATGAGTACTCAGAAGAAAAACTAGCAAATATTTTATGGGAATATGGAGAAGAAAAGTTTGCAAAGAAAATAGCAAGAAATATTTGCATATATAGAAAAGAAAAAGAAATTACAAAAACAAAGGAATTAGTTTCTATTATAGAAAGCTCAATACCAAAGTCAATGCAAAATAATGGCCATCCTGCTAAAAGAACTTTTCAAGCAATAAGAATAGAAGTAAATAATGAAATAGAACCATTATATAAAACCGTTTTAGATTGTATAGACTGTTTAAATCCAAAAGGAAGGTTATGTATAATCACATTCCATTCATTAGAAGATCGTGCTGTAAAAAGGGCATATGAAAAAGCTACAGGAAAATGTGAATGTCCAAAAATACTACCTTATTGTGTATGTGGTGCAAAAAAACTAGGAAGAGTAATAAATAAAAAACCAATCTTAGCAGATAATGAAGAATTAGAAATAAATTCAAGATCAAAAAGTGCAAAATTAAGAATTTTTGAAAGAGAATAGATTATAAAAACGAAAGAAGGTGAGATACTTATGGTAAGATATGAATATGAAACAAGTCCTAGAAAATTAGAACCAGAATATATTCAAACAAAGAAAAAAAGAAAAACAACTAAACAAGAACCTAAAAAAAACATAAAGAAAAGTAAAAAACAAAATACAAAAAAACTTACAAAGGCTCAAGAATCAAAAAAGAAAGCTAAAACAGTAATGTATGTTTTAGTTGCATTTATTGCTTTAATAACCATAAGTTATCGAAATTCTTTAATTACAGAAAATTTTAATAAAGTAGAATCACTAAAGGATAATTTATATAGTATCAAAAAAGAAAATGATCAATTAACTGCTTCTATAGAAAATAGTTTAAATTTAAAAAATATAGAACAAGCAGCAAAAGAAAATGGAATGCAAAAATTAACAACTAAGCAAACTGTATATGTAAATTTACCTAAAAAAGATTTTGTAGAACCAAGTAGTGAAAAGATAGAAATAGAAGATGAAAAAAATTTTTTTCAGATATTAATAGATGAGATTAAAAATATTTTTAAATAACCAAATACGTGACGATATGTATATTTGGTTATTTTTTTATAATTCAATATAAAAACAAATGTTTTTAAAAACATTGACCTTTTATTTAAAATAATGTATAATTTTGGAAGAAAGTAAGGAAAAGCAGAATGTGGTTACCACCTAAATTCTACATAAGAAAGTGAGGTGGTGTGTATGTTAGAAGAAATACTTTTACAATTATTGATTTTGTCACTTATTGGAAATGTAGCTCTTGCTATCATCTCATTTGTACTAATTATAGTTTTTACTGTAGTTATATACAAAAAAAATCACATCTCTGCTTGCCAATAGAGATATGATTTTATAATCCATTTATATTGGTAACCACATTTTGTGGATCCTTATTTTCTATAATTATTATAGTACGAAAATAGGTATATGTCAAATATAAAAAATGATATTTTTAAAATGTAAAATATTTTAAAATGGTTGACAAAAGAAGTAAGTAAATATAGAATAATATTAAATTAAAATACTAAAAAGAAGTAACAAAGGAGGAAACAGTTGTGGGAGTAGAGAGAGAGAGAGAGAGAGAGAGAGAGAGAGCAATAGTTTAATAAATGAAATAAAAATAGAAGCACAATACAATTGTGCTTATTTTAGATATGAAGATGGACTATGTTGTGATGTAGTCTGTCTTTTTTGCGTTTATTTTGTGCCTGATACGGGTTGGCGGCTAAAAATGTAAAAACAATAAAACTTGAACAGTAGTTCATTCAAAAAAAGAGATAAATGGAATAAAATATAAAGATGAAGTAAATAATAAAATTAAGGAGGATACCAAATGACTAAATTAAAAGAAGAAAGAGGAATAACTTTGGTAGCATTAGTAATTACAGTACTTGTACTAGCAATATTAGCAGGAGTTACATTGGATACGTTAGTAGGAGATAGTGGAATAATAACAAAAGCACAAGAGGCATCACAAAATATGGAAAATGCATCAAGAGAGGAAGATGAGTTAATCCAAAATCTATTAAATGATATAAAAGGAGCAGAAGGAGGAAATGGAGGAGAAATCGAAATACCAGAAGGGACAATAGAGTTTGGAGAAGTAAAATGGAGTAATGGACAAGCAGAAGTGGAGATAATAGCAAAGCCAGGAGAAGGAGAAAGTTTGCAATATCAAATAAATGGAACAAACGAAGGAAGTTGGCAGAATATAGGAAGTGGAGAAAAAGTAAAAGGATTAAAACATAGTGATACAATACACGCAAGATTATGGAACGGAAGTATAGCAAGCGTACAAAAGAGCAAAAAAATAGAAGATTTGAAAGCACCAGAAGTAACGATAGAAGTAGGTACTGTAACAGAAAATAGTATAGAAATAAATATAAAAGTAATAGAAAATGAAAGTGGATTAAAAGAAGTAGAAACATATGAATATTATATAGGAGAAGCACTAGATGGTAGAACAACAAGTACTACATATAACTATGATGAGTTAAAATCAGATACAGAATATAGTTTAATAGTAAAAGTACCAGATAAAGCAGGAAATGTAGGAACAGCGACAATAAAACAAAGAACAAATAAGGTAGATTATCCAACAATAGAAAGTAAGTTAAAAGAAGGAGATTATGTGTTGTATGAAGATGCATTTGGAACACAACAAAAATGTATGGTACTATATGGACCAGAGAATAAAAATTATAGTAGTTATGGAATACAGATAATATCAGCAAAAACAACAGATTCAACAGGAATAGTAGGATATGTGACATTAGGAAGTAGTGATTTTAATTCAAGTAGAGATTCATATAACAATGTAATAACAACATTAAATGTAGAAGCAGAAAAATATAGAAAAAAAGATGATGGAATAGCGGAAATAGCAAGATGCGTTGGAAGTGTGCCAGATAAGCCAGATTATGATGGAGTAGGTATGTATAAGATAAAAACAAATGAGAATATTAATGGTTATTTTACAAAGTATAATGGAACGTTCAAAGATTCAGATGAAAATTATAAAGCAGATGATGATCAAATGACAGCACTTAGAAGTCACATAGAAAATGATTATTGGTTGGCGTCTCGTGCTGCTAATTCAAGTACTTTCGGTGGTAGTCACTTCAGTATTAGGTTAGTGGACGAAATTGGGGACGTGCATATCCACATCTTATGTGAGGTAAATCTTGATGGCTACACGAGGGCTAATAGTTTTAATAGGGGGCTTCGTATTGTAGTTCGTCTGAAATCTGGAGTTAAAGTTATAGGAGGTGATGGAAGTGAAAGTAATCCATATACATTAGCACCTTAAATAAAAGATATATATTTTTTACATCACCCTAATCAAAAATTTAGGGTGATGTATTGATTTATTCTGCAATTTACGATAAGATAAAGGAAGAAAATAAACAAACTTAAAGTTTAAGGCAGGTAGAAAAATGTATTTAAAAAGATTAGAGTTACAGGGTTTTAAATCCTTTGCTGATAAAACTATATTAGAATTTATGCCGGGTATTACTACTGTTATTGGGCCTAATGGTTCTGGTAAAAGTAATATTTCTGATGCTATTCGTTGGGTACTTGGTGAACAGAGTATGAAGTCTCTTAGAAGTTCTAAAGCTGAAGATATTATTTTTGCTGGTACACAAAATAGAAAGTCTCTTGGTTTTGCAGAGGCTTCTTTGGTGTTTGATAATAAGGATGGAAAGCTTCCTATAGAATACCTAGAAGTTACTGTAACAAGAAAAATATATCGTAGTGGTGAAACAGGATATTTTATTAATAAAGTTCCATGTAGACTTAAAGATATATTAGAGTTATTTATGGATACTGGTATTGGAAAAGATGGATATTCTATTATAGGACAGGGTAAAATTGATGAGATATTAAGTAATAAATCTGAGGATAGAAGACATATTTTTGAGGAAGCTGCAGGTATTGTAAAGTATCGTGTTAGAAAGGCAGAGTCAGAAAAGAAGTTAGAGCAAACCAAATTAAATTTACTTCGTATTAATGATATACTTTCAGAGGTAGAAGGGA
Organism: uncultured Clostridia bacterium; assembly: GCA_963558405.1. Lineage (GTDB taxonomy): Bacteria > Bacillota > Clostridia > TANB77 > CAG-508 > CAKNOI01. The sequence goes on along the minus strand of CAUWGC010000014.1, from coordinate 39,876 downwards.
CAATAGAACCTTTAAAACTACAATCTGAAAAGGCTAAACAGTTTTTAAATTTACGTGAAGAATTAAAAAATATTGAAGTTGGACTTTTTTTATCTAATATTGATTTGTATAAAGAAAAACTAAATCAAGTATTAAAAGATGAAGATATATATGTATCTCAAAAAGAAGAAACTGACAAAAAGATGGATGAGATAAGATTACAAAAAGAAGAATTACAACAAGAAGTAGATGAACTTATAGAAAATATTGAGAAAACACAAAATTTAGGGTTTGAAAGTGAAAAAGAAAAAGAAAAACTTAAGGCTTCAATTAATTTAGCAGATGAAAGAGTAGCAAATAACCAAAAAAATTACGAGAGATATGAGCAAGAAATTGAACAGTCTAAAGTTAGAATTAAAGAATTAAAAGAAGAAAAAGAACAAAAAATATTTAAACAAGAAAGTTTAAATGAAAACAAGAAAAAGTTTGAAGAAGAGTTATTACAAAAACAAAAAGAATTAGATACAATAACAGAAAAATTATCATCAAAGGAAATTGAAATTGAGAATAAAAAAGCTAAAATAAATGAAAACATAGATTTAAAATATGAACTTACTTCTACAATTAGTAGTTTAGAGACTAACATTGAAAATATAGAAAAACAACAATCTAATTTAACTAATGAATTAGACCAAACAATTTTGGAATTAGATGCAAAAAGATTAGAAAAAAGTGAGATTTCAAATCAATTTGAGCAAATAGATAAAAAAAGAAACGAGTTTGTAAAATCTTTAGAAGAAATACAAAAGAAAAAAGATGAAAGTTCCATAAAAATTACTGAATATGAAAAACAAATTTCAAATATACAATATGAAATTAGGATGAAAGATTCTAGGTTAAAGTTTTTACAAGAAACAGAAAAGGAAAAAGAAGGATACGTAAAAAGCGTTAAATCATTACTTTTAGCTACAGAAAAAGATAGTAATTTAAAAAATGGAATGGAAGGAGTACTAGCAAACTTAATTTCTGTTCCTCAAGAGTATGAAGTAGCAATAGAAATGGCATTAGGAACAAGTTTGCAAAATATTGTTACAGAAAAAGAAGAGGATGCTAAAAAGTTTGTTGAATATTTAAGAAAAAATAATTTAGGAAGAGCTTCATTTTTACCAATTACAAATATAAAGGGAAAGAAAATTGAAAAGATTATTTCAAATGGTCTAAAAGGTATAGTTGGAATTGCATCTGACTTAATTACATATAACAAAAAATATGAACAAATTATAATTAACTTATTGGGAAGAACTGTTATAGTAGAAGATTTAGATACGGCAACTATTTTAGCAAGGCAAAATAATTATTCTTTTAGGGTTATAACCTTAAAGGGAGATGTTATAAATCCATCTGGAAGTATAACAGGAGGTTCAGTTGCAACTAAAACAGTAAATATATTAGGAAGAGGAAGAGAAATAGCTTCTTTAGAAAAAGAGATAAAAGATAAAAAAGATAAAGAGGAAAAAATAAAAAAAGAGAAGGAAGAATATATTTCTGGAATTCAAGATATTTTAGAAGAGTCAGAGAATTTAGAAAAATTATTACAAAATTCAGATATTAGTTATGCTACACAAAAAGAAAAATTAATGCAAATTGAAGAAAATGTATCTAAATTAGAGACTAAACATTCAAAATTAAAACAAAATAACGAAAAATTAAAAGAAGATAAAGAAACTTTAATAAAACAAAAATTAGATGCAAATTTAGAAATTGAAAAGAAAACAAAAGAAATAGAAGAGTGGAGTTTAGAAGTAGAAAATTATAGTATATTAAATAAAGATAGTCAAAAAAGAATAGATGACCTTAATTTAGATATTACAAATTTAAAAATCTCTGTATCTTCTTTTGATGAAAGTAGTAACTCTATGGAAGAAGTTATTAGTAGAATTGATAAAGAATGTGAAACACATCAAAAAATACTAATAAACAAAGAAAAACAAATGGAGGAAATAATAGAAGATAATAAAAATATAGAACAGGAAAAAATAAATTTACAAAATTCTATTATACAAATAGAGGAAAAAACTAAAATGACTTCTACAGAAGTAAATTCATTAAAAGAACAAAAAGTTATAGCAGGAGAAAAATTAAAAAAGATAGAAGATACAATTACAGAGCAATTTAAAATAATAGAAGATTTAAAAGAACAAATTGTAAAATTAGACGTTAAGAAAACAAAAATACAACAAGATTTAGAGCAAGTTGTTAATAATATGTGGGAAGAGTACGAATTAACACCAAATAATGCAGTAGAATATAAAAAGCCAGAAAATATTTCAGTTACTCAAAAACAAGTTAATTCTTTACGTACTCAAATTAGAGATTTGGGAACAATTAATATGGATTCTATTGAAGAATATAAGAAAACTAAAGAACGTTATGATTTTATGTGTGAACAGCGTTTAGATTTAGAAGATGCTGTAAATAAGTTAAGAAAAATTATTTCTGACATGACATCTACAATGAAGCAACAATTTAAAGAACAATTTAGTATTATTAATAAAAACTTTTCTGAAGTATTTAAGGAGCTTTTTGGTGGAGGAAAAGCGGAATTAGTATTAGAAGATGAAGAAAATTTATTAGAATGTGGAATTAATATACAGGTTCAACCACCAGGAAAAAAATTGCAAAATATGATGTTATTATCAGGTGGGGAAAAAGCATTTACAGCTATTGCAATTTTGTTTGCAATATTAAAAATAAACCCAGCACCATTTTGTGTACTAGACGAGATAGAAGCAGCGTTAGATGATGTTAATGTTTATAGATTTGCAGAATATTTAAAGAAGTTTTCTAAAGATACACAATTTTTAGTTATAACACATCGTAAAGGAACTATGGAAGCAGCAGATACAGTATATGGAATCACAATGGAAGAAAACGGTATTAGTAAGCTTTTATCAATGAAGATGAATAAATAAAAAATATTAAAATTTATAAGAGCTAATAAAACAGAATTGGATTATCCAATTCTGTTTTGATGTATAGTAGGTTGTGTTAAATAGATAAAAACATTTTGCTCAATCCAATAAATATTAATAAAATTCCAGAAATAATATTCCAAAATTTATTTGGGATTTTTGAACTTTGAGTAATTTTTTTGCCTATTATACTACCAATAGAAATAAATAAAAGTTGAAATAATGAGACAAAAATAGGGAAAAGTATAGAATGGTAGCCAAGTACACTACTTCCTATACCAATACACAAAGAGTCAATAGAAAGAGCAAAACCCAAATATATAGCTTCTTTGGCATCAATCATTTTAGAACCATCTATATCGGAAGATATAGGATTTTTTATAATTTGAATAGTCATTCCTAAAGAACGTATAAAAAATTCATGGATTGTAGGTTCCAAGTTAGTGTTTACGGAAGATATTTTATTTTGATTAGGATGAAAACATTCAAAAATAATAAATGAACCCATTAGTATAAGTAAAAAAGTTCCTAAAAGCTCTGTAAAAATTGCAGGTAAAAAACAAGAAATAATATTTCCTAAATAAATAGCAATTGTAGTTATTGTAATAGAAATTATAAATAATATAAATCTTGCTAAATTTGTTATTTTCATGTTTTTTAATCCATAAGTAATTCCAATTCCAAAAGAATCAATACTAACAGAGATACTTAATAGCAACAATTCAATAAGCATGTTTATTCACCTCTAATTACATAATATGTAAAAGGGACAAAAAAGTGAAAATTGGAATACTTTTTTTGTACAAGCATATATATTAATATAACTTGTACAAAGGAGATGTGTTTTATGTGGCATACTATGTCTGCTAAAGATGTTGCAGAAAAATTAGAAGTAAAACTTAAAGAAGGATTAACTAATGGAGAAGCAAAAAAGAGATTAAAAGAATATGGAGAAAATAAGTTACAAGACAAAAAGAAAGAAAGTATATTAGTACGTTTTTTAAAACAATTTAAAGATTTTATGATTATTATTTTAATTTTTGCTTCAATTATTTCGGCTTTAATAAGTAAATTGGAAGGCAGTAACGACTATTTAGATTCTATAATTATAATTGCAATTGTTGTACTAAATGCAATTATAGGAATTATACAAGAAAGTAAAGCGGAAAAGTCATTGGAAGCGTTAAAAGAAATGTCTGCACCCATTGCAAAAGTAAGAAGAGATGGAAAGATAATTCAAATAGAAAGTAAAGATGTTGTTCCAGGAGATATTGTAATTTTAGAAGCAGGAAATTATGTACCAGCAGATTGTAGATTAATTAGTACATCAAATTTAAAAATAGAAGAATCTGCACTAACAGGAGAAACAGTTCCAGTAGAAAAGAACGGTAATGCTATATTAAACTTAAAAATAGCTTTAGGTGATACAATAAATATGGCTTTTGCAACAACCACTGTAGTAAATGGTCATGGAGAAGCAATAGTATGTGATACAGGAATGAAAACAAATGTAGGAAAAATTGCCAAAATGATTATTACAGACGAATCACCGGAAACGCCTATTCAAAAAAAGCTTAGTGAAGTAGGAAAGACATTAGGATTGGGGTGTCTTTTAATATGCTTTTTGGTATTTATTGTAGGAATAATAAAAAAAATAGAACCAATAGAAATGTTTATGACTTCAGTAGGACTAGCAGTAGCTGCAATTCCAGAAGGGCTACCTGCAATAGTAACTATTATGCTTTCTATAGGTGTTACAAAAATGGCTAGAAAAAACAGTATAATACGTAAATTACCAGCAGTAGAAACGTTGGGAAGTAGTAGTGTAATATGTTCAGATAAAACTGGAACTTTAACACAAAATAAAATGCAAGTAGTAGAGTATAATAATGGAATAAATAATGAAAAAGTAGGAAATGAATTATTAGAAATTGCATGTATGTGTACTGATGTAGAACTAGAATACGAAGAAGGAAAAGTTATAGCCATTGGAGAACCAACAGAAGTTGCAATTGTAAATAGTGCCTTAGAACATGGAATTAATAAAGGAGAGCTATATAATAGAAAAAGGAGGATTGCTGATTTACCATTTGATTCTAATAGGAAAATGATGACAACAATACATCAAAATGGTGATAAATATTTAGTAATAACAAAAGGAGCACCAGATGTATTAATAAGGCATTGTAAAAACATAAATATAAATGGAAAAATATTTAATTTAGAAAATAATGAAATAAAAGAAATACAAAATACAAATCAAAAAATGGCAAATAAAGCGTTAAGAGTAATAGCAGTAGCATACAAGGAAATAGAGAAAATTCCTTCTAAATTGGATGTTAAAATAGAAGAAGAACTTACCTTTATAGGTTTAATAGGAATGATAGATCCACCAAGAGAGGGTGTTAAGGAAGCAGTTGAAACTTGTAAAAAAGCAGGTATAAAAACAGTAATGATAACAGGAGATCATATTTTAACAGCAAGAGCTATAGCAAAAGAGTTAGGAATATTAGGAGAAAAAGATATAAGTGTAACAGGAGAAGAATTAGATCACATTTCAGAAGAAAATTTACGAAAAAATATTATGAAATATTCTGTATTTGCCAGAGTATCTCCAGAACATAAAGTAAGAATTGTAAAAGCATTTCAAAGTACTGGTGCAGTAGTAGCAATGACAGGTGATGGAGTAAATGATAGTCCTGCTTTAAAAAATGCAGACATAGGAATTGCAATGGGGAAAAATGGAACTGATGTTGCCAAAAATGCTTCAGATATGATTTTAACAGATGATAATTTTACAACAATTGTAGAAGCGGTAAAACAGGGAAGAAATATATTTGAAAATATAAAAAAAGCTGTGCATTTTTTAATAGCTACTAATATTGGGGAAATTGTAACAATTTTTATTGGTCTTTTGCTAGGATTAAAATCACCATTACTTGCTATTCAGTTATTATGGGTAAATTTAGTAACAGATTCTTTACCAGCTATTGCGCTGGGGTTAGAACCGCCAGATAAAGATATTATGAATAGAAAACCAAGGAATATAAAAAAAGGAATTTTTGCAGATGGATTATGGGGAAAAATTTTTGTTGAAGGTACAATGATTGGAATGCTTACATTATTTGCATTTAGCTTAGGAAACAATTTATTTGGTTTGCAAGTTGGAAGAACAATGGCATTTGTTGTTCTTCGGAATGTCAGAATTAGTACATAGTTTAAATTTGAGGAGTGAAGAATCTATTTTCAAAATTAATATTTTTGAGAATAAATATTTAATAGGAGCTTTGATATTAGGAATTATTATGCAAACAATAGTAGTTGTAATACCAATTTTTGCAAATGTATTTGACTTAGTACCATTAACAAAAATACAATGGATATATACGGTAGGAATTTCAATTTTACCTATTGTTATTATAGAATTTCAAAAAAAGGCAAATGAAATAAAATTTGGAAAAGTTGTATATAAAAATTATTCTTATATAAAATAATTTTAAGAACGAAAATTTTAACAATAATAAAAAATGTTAAGATTTTCGTTCTTAGTTTGATGTAAGAACTTTTATTAAAATTTTATTGCTAATTCTTTGAAAGTAGGATATAATTTAGTAGTTAGCAAAAGAATATGAAAGGAAGTTTAAAATATGAATTTAAGTCCAAAGGTAAAAGATATTTTGGAATGGATATATTGTATTTTAATTGCAATAGTGCTTGCTCTAATTGTTCGTTATTATGTAGGAACACCTACTATTGTAAAGCAAGTTTCTATGTACCCAACATTAAAACAAGATCAAAGACTTATTTTAAACCGTTTATCAAGAACTTTTAAAGAAATGCCTAAAAGGGGAGATATTATTACTTTTGAAGCACCAAAAACAAATCCAGATTTATCAGAAATAGATGTTAACAGTCCAAAGGCAGTATATGAAAATGAACCAAGTTCTTTAATTGGAAAATTTTCATATTATGTTTTAGAATTTGGAAAAACTAGTTATATAAAACGTGTAATTGCACTTCCTGGTGAACATGTGGAATTAAAAGATGGAAAAGTTTATATTAATGGAGAAATACTAAATGAACCATACCTAGGAGAAGATGTAATTACTAAACCAGATTTATCTTCAGATTTTATTGTTCCAGACAATTGTGTTTTTGCATTAGGTGATAATAGAACAAGAAGTACAGATTGCCGTGCATTTGGATGTATTCCATTAGAAAAAATAGAAGGAAAAGTTGTATTAAGATTTTGGCCTTTAGATGTATTTGGAAAAGTAGAATAAAGGAGACAAAATGAAAATAGAAGAAACACTTGGAAACGAAAAAGTAAAACAAATTTTAAAAAAAACTGTACAAAATAATAATATATTACACAGCTATCTATTTATAGGAGAAGAAGGAATTGGTAAAAGTATTTTTGCTAAAGAATTTGCAAAAATGATTCTTTGTACAGGTGAACAAAAACCTTGTTGTTACTGTAAATCATGTATAGAGTTAGAACAAAATAATCAGCCAGATTATTTAGAAATTTTACCAGATGGAAATAGTATTAAAATAGAACAAATACGAAATATGCAATTAAAAGTATTTGAAAAACCAATTATTAGTAACAAAAAAGTATATGTGATAAAAGATGCAGAAAAAATGACAAAAGAAGCACAAAATGCACTTTTAAAAACATTAGAAGAGCCACCAGAATATATTACAATTATTTTAATTGCTAATAATGAAAGTAGTATATTAAATACAATAAAATCTAGATGTACAAAAATTTCTTTTGAACCACTTTCAAAAGATGAGTTAAAAGAATACTTAAAAAGAGAAAATAATCAAACTAATATATCAGATGAGTTACTAGAAATAAGTATGGGAAGTATTACAAAATTAAAAAATGTAATACAAAAACAAGATATGTATATTAATATTTATAATTGCATAAAGGCATTAGATAAAGTTAGTTTATTAGACTTTTTAGAAAAAGCAGAGTTTTTATCAAACCTAAAAGAAGATAGTAATGAAGTATTAGAATTAATGTTAGGATTAATTTTTAAAATTTCAAAAGAAAAAGGTGATAAAAAAATAAACTATCTACATTGTGTGGAAATTGTGGATAATGTAAAGAAAAATTTACTTTCTAATAGCAATTATGATATGCAAATAGATAACATGTTAATAAAATTATGGGAGGAAGTTAATGAAAAAAGTTATTGGAGTTAGATTTAAAAGACCAGGAAAAGTTTACTTTTTTGATCCAGGAAAATTAGATATCACAAAAGAAAATCATGTTATTGTAGAAACAACAAATGGAGAAGAATATGGAGAAGTAGTAATTGCAAATCGTATGGTTAAAGATGAAATGGTAGTAGCACCTTTAAAAAAGGTAATAAGAATAGCAACTTCAAAAGATAAAAAACATTATGAAGATAATAAAAGAAAAGAAAAAGAAGCTTTTTCTATATGTTTAGAAAAAATAAAAAAACATAAATTAGATATGAACTTAACAGATGTTGAATATAAATTTGATAATAGTAAACTTCTTTTTTACTTTACAGCAGAAGGAAGAATTGATTTTAGAGAACTTGTTAAAGATTTAGCTTCTATTTTTAAAACTAGAATTGAACTTAGACAAATAGGAGTTAGAGACGAGGTAAAAAGAATCGGTGGAAATGGAATTTGTGGTAGAGAATTATGTTGTTGTTCATTTTTAGGAAATTTTGAGACAGTATCTATTAAAATGGCAAAAGAACAAAATATATCTTTAAATCCTTCAAAAATATCTGGAAATTGTGGCAGATTAATGTGTTGTTTAAAATATGAACAAGATGTTTATGAAGAAAAATTAAAAAAATTACCTAAAGTAGGTTCAATTGTAAAAACAGAAGATGGAGAAGGGACAGTAGAAAGATTAGAAACATTAAAAGAAAAAGTAAATGTAAAGTTTAAAGATGGAGATGGATTTTTCTATAAAAAATATGATGTTAAAGATATTAAAGTTATAAAAAATGCTTTAACAGAAAAAATGGACCCAGAAGAAATGGAACATCAAAAAGAATTAGAAGAATTAGAAAAGCTAGAAAAATTAGATACAACAGTAGAAGAAGATTTTTAATAATGTAATTATATAAATATTTGAAAGGTGGTGAAAATAATGGCATATAAAATTACAGAAAAATGTATTAGTTGTGGAGCATGTGCAGCAAACTGTCCAGTTGGTTGTATATCACAAGGTGATGAAAGATATATTATAGACAAAGAAGCTTGTATAGGATGTGGTACTTGTGCAGGTGTTTGTCCTGTAGAAGCACCAGTAGAAGAATAGAATACATAAAAAAAGAGGAAATATATAAAATATATAAATCCTCTTTTTTATTGTATTTTATTCTTCTTTTGGTTTGTTTGTAGCTTCTTCTAATTGTAATAATTTATTCCATCTTTCGTCTACTTCTTTTTGGAATGCTTCTATCATCCATTCATTACCTGGTGCAAATAAATGTTTAAATCTCTTTTGAGGTTTTAAAAATTCTTCAATTGGTAATTTTTTAGCAGGTTTATAAGTAATTTTATAAACACCATTTTCAATTTCATATAAAGGCCAGTAACATGTATCAATAGCAAGCTTGTTAATTTGCATTAACATATCTGTTGGGTATCCCCATCCTCTAGGACATGGAGCTAAAACATTTAAAAATGTTGGACCTTCTGTATAAATTGCTTTTTCTGCTTTTTCATATAAGTCTTTAAAGTTGTTTACACCTATTGTTTGTGCGACATAAGGAAGATGGTGTGCTTCTAATATTTCTGTTAAATCTTTTCTTGGTTGCATTTTTCCTGGAACCACTTTTCCAGCAGGTGAAGTTGTTGTATCTGCAAAATGAGGAGTAGCTGAAGAACGTTGAATTCCAGTATTCATATAAGCACCATTGTCATAACATACATAGACCATATCATGTCCTCTTTCCATTGCACCAGAAAGAGATTGTAAGCCTATATCATAAGTTCCTCCATCTCCACCAAATGCTAAAAATTTGGTATTTTTATCTTGTGGTAATTTTCCTTGCTTTTTCATAGATTGATATGCAGCTTCTACACCTGACATGGTAGCAGCACTACATTCAAAAGCAGTATGAATAAAAGAATCTGTCCAAGATGTATAAGGATAAATAAAAGTAGATACTTCCATACATCCTGTAGCAACAGACACAACAGCATGATCTTCTTTATGAAGAGCTCTTAAAATCATACGCATATCTGGAGGACAACCACATCCAGCACACATTCTATGACCAGAAGTAAACCTAACTGGTTTTTCTGCAATAATTTCTTTTAAATTATATGGCATTTTTTTATCTCCTTTCTATTTACTTCTTAATCCTAAATAACGATAAGGATTTTCAATATCATTTGTTTCTACAATTTTTTCTAAATCTGTAAATACAGACTCAATTTCTTTAGAAGTTGTATCTCTTCCACCAATTCCATAAATATAGTTAACCATAGGAACATGGTTATTTGAAACATACATAGCAGAAGTTATATCTTCAAAAAGAGCTCCACCAGCAGCGTTTAAAGAATCAGCTTTGTCCAAAACAGCAATAGCTTTTAAATGAGAAAGTGCTTTGGCAATTTCTTCTGCTGGGAAAGGTCTAAATACACGTACCTTTAATAATCCTGCTTTTATTCCTTTTTCTCTTAAAGCATCTACTACAAATTTTGTTGTACCAGCAGTAGAGTTCATGCAAACAATTGCAATATCTGCGTCTTCTAAACGATATTCTTCAAAGAAAGAATATTTTCTGCCAGTCATTTTTTCAAAATCTTTTGCAACATCTAAAATAACTTTTTTTGCATTTTTCATTGCTTCTGCTTGTTGCTTTTTATGTTCAAATAAATATGCTTGTAAATCTAATGGTCCAATAGCAATTGGTTCTTTATCATTTAATAAATAATGTTCTGGTTTGTATGTTCCTACAAATTCTTTAACTTTATCATCTTCTAAAAGTTCAATATTTTCAATTGAATGAGAAGTAATAAATCCATCTTGACATACCATTAAAGGAAGAAGTACATCCTTATTTTCAGCTATTCTATGAGCCATTAATAAATTATCGTAAGCTTCTTGATTGTTTTCAGAAAATAGCATAATCCATCCACTATCTCTTACACCCATTGCATCAGAATGATCACAGTGGATATTTAGTGGACCTGATACAGCTCTATTTACTAAAGACATAACAATTGGAAGTCTTAAACTAGAAGCTATATAAATCATTTCCCACATAAGAGAAAGACCATTAGCAGATGTAGCAGTCATTGCTCTTGCACCTGCAGCTTCTGCACCAATACATGCAGACATAGCACTATGTTCAGATTCTACGGCAACAAAATTTGTATCTACAGAACCATTACTTACAAATGTAGAAAAGTATTGTGGTATTTCTGTAGAAGGAGTAATAGGAAATGCTGCTACAACATCAGGATTTATTTGTTTCATAGCTGTAGCTGCAGCCTCATTACCACTTAAACGTTCACGAATACTCATATTTTTAAACACCTTCTTCCTTCATTTCGATTGCACCAAAAGGACATGTTTTTGCACAAACGCCACATCCTTTGCAATAATCATAATTAAAATCTTGTCTTTTTTGGTCTTTACCAACAGGAATTGCATTATCAGGGCATACTGGGAAACAAAGACCACATTGTTTACATTTTTCTGAAAGAAAAACAGGTCTAACACTTCTCCAATCACCAGTTTTAAATTCTACAGCATTTCCAGCTTGGTAAATATCTCCTCCTGGAGTAAGCTCTTGCCAAGGAGTATTTTTATTTATATTATCTTCTGTCATTTTAATATCACCCTTTCTTATTGGTTTTATCTATTTACCTTTTTTACCTCTTGTAATGCCATTGCAATAGCTTTTTTATTACCTTCAATTACTTCTGGTTTTTTAGCAAATTTATGTTTAAAAGATCCTTCCATATCTCTTAAAAATTCTTCATCTGACATAACATTACTTACTTTAACAATAGCAGCAAGCATTGGTGTATTAGGAAAATATTTTCCTAAAGTTTCCATAGATACTTTTCTGGCATCAATATAGTAAATATCTCCTGAATAGTTTGATAACTTTTCTTTTAGAAAATCTTCTCCACGAGAAGTATTTACAACTATAGCTCCAGAATCTTTTAATCCATCTGTAACAGGTACAGATTCTAATAATGTATCATCTACTACTACAACATAATCTGGTTCGTAAATATTACTATGAATACGAATTGGGCTAGTGCTAATTCTGTTATATGCAGTAATAGGAGCACCCATTCTTTCTGGTCCATATTCTGGAAAACCTTGAATATATTTACCAGTATTAAATGCAGCATCTGCAAGAAGTAAAGAAGCTGTTTTAGCACCTTGTCCACCTCTTCCATGCCATCTGATTTCAATTAAATCCTTCATGTTTTAAAATTACCTCCTTATCTAATAGATAACATATGCAAATTATCCTTTAATATACGATAAAATAGGATAATTTTTCTAACAAGTAGTATATGATTAAATTTAAAATATGTCAAGGTAATAAATAAGACCAACCGGTCAAAGTATAATAAAAATGTACTTGACATGTTATTAAATATATAATTATAATTAACTAGGAGGAAAAAATATGGAAACTAATGAAAAAAATCTAAGAATTTATCCATTATATAAGATGATTTCTTGGGATTTATTATTTTATTATTCAATAATATACCTATTTCTGGTACAAGAAAAAGGTATGTCTCCAGCTCAAGTATTATTATCAGAAGCATTTTATCCAATATTTAGATTTTTATTAGCAGTTCCTTTAACTATAATAATAACAAAATTGGGTAGAAAAAAAGGATTAATAATAGCAAACTTTTCTGTTGCTATTTCAATTTTATTCTATATTTTTGCAAAAGGTATAAATGAAATAATAGTAGGACAATTTTTTTGTGCACTAGGATTTGCAATAAAAGCTATAGAAGAAACAAATGTATTATATGACTCATTACCAAAAAACGAAAAAAGAGCTAAAGAATTTTCTAAAATAGATGGAAAATCTATGTCACTATATTTTTATTTTGATGCAATTTCTGCTGTGCTTTCTGGTTTTTTATATGTAATAAATAGGTATTTACCATTAATATGTTGTTTTGTAATATGTGTATTATCAACAATATTATCATGTAGATTTGTGGAAATTAAAAATGAAAATAAAACAAACAGTACAAGAAAATATTTTAAAGAACTAAAACATTTTATAAAACATATGTATAAATCAAAAAGACTTAAATATTTAATGGTGTTTGGAGGTATTTTGTCTGGAATATTTAGTGTTTTAATATCATTAAGAAGTGGAATATTAGAAAATATAAATATGCCAGAGCAATATTTTGGTATTATTTTTGGAATACTTGCAGTTATATCTGGAATTTCTGCAAGAAATCAATCAAGATTTCATAACAAATTAAAAAATAAAACATTAGCTATTTTATCTGTTACAGTAACATTATCTTTAATTATTATAGGATTTATAGCTAAGCTAAATAATATTAGTATTATTATAATTATTTTATTATTGTATATTATACAATCTATAATGAAAGGACCATTTTATACATTAATAAGAAAATATTTAAATAATTTTACTACAACTACTTCAAGGGATAAGATTTCATATATATACAATTTATTAGAAAGTTTGTTTAGAGCATTAATTTTACTATTTTCATCATTTTTACTAGATATTACAGACATCACAAATACTACAATAATTGTAGGGTCCGTATTTACAATAATATTTATTACTCTATTAGAAAAAATGAGAAAAACAGTTGGATTAAAACCAGAAAATTACAAAAAAAGTGAAATAGAATTTTTAGAATTAAAGTAAGTAAATTTATACATAATATATAATATATTGGTATAGCTAGCAAGGGAGGAAAAATGCAAGATATTATTAAAATTGCAAAAAAAATAAATGATGCTGGTGGTAATTTATATTTAGTAGGTGGAGCAGTTCGTGATGAATTTTTAGGTAGAAAAATAAATGACAAAGATTACGTTGTTGAAGGACTAACAGATAAAAAACTAAAAGAACTATTTCCTAATGCAATATCTAGAGGAAAACAATTTTCTGTATGGGAAATAGAAGGCTCAGAATTTGCATTAACTAGGGTGGAAAAGAAAAAAGAAAAAGGACATAAAGGTTTTGAAATTAACACTGACAAAGTTTCAATTATAGAAGATTTAAAAAGAAGAGATTTAACAATTAATGCTATTGCAAAAGAAGTTTTAACAGGAAAAATAATTGACCCTTTTGATGGAATAAAAGACATTAAACAAAATATTTTAAGAGCAGTTTCAGATGCTTTTTCGGAAGATCCACTTAGAGTATATAGAACAGCTAGATTTTCTGCAATGCTAGAGTGGAAAATAGAAGAAAATACAATGGCAAAAATGAAAGAATTAAAAGAAGAACTAAAAACTTTATCTAAAGAAAGAGTTTTTGAAGAATTTAAAAAAGCTATGAAAACAAAAAGACCAAGTATATTTATAGAAACATTAAAAAAAGCTGATGTCTTAGATATACATTTTAAAGAAATTTATGATTTAATAGGAAGTATTCAACCCAAAAAATACCATCCAGAAGGAGATAGCTACAATCATACTATTATAGCACTAGATAAAGCCTGTGAACTTACAGATAATATACTAGTTAGATTTGGAGCATTGGTACATGATTTAGGAAAAGGTATTACACCAAAATACATACAGCCACATCATTATGGACATGATAAAAAAGGTGTAGAAGTGGTAGCTAAATTTTGCGAAAAATTAGGAACACCTACTAGATGGAAAAAAGCAGGTGAATCTGCTAGCAAATATCACATGTTAGGAGGAATTTTTGAAAAAATGACTCCGCAAAAAAAAGTAGATTTTATAGAAAATGTTTCAAAAACAATATTAGGACTAGAAGGAATGAAACAAATTGTAATTGCAGATAAGTGCAGTGGAGGAAGAAATTGTAGCCAAGAAAAAATAAATTTTGATATAATTGGAAATAAAATGTTAGAACAAGTAAATGGAAAAATTATAAAAGAAAAATATCCAGATTTAACAGGCATTGATTTTAAAAATATGCTAAGACAAGAAAGAATTAAATGGCTCAAAAACCAATATAAAAATATTGATAATGAATAAAAAATAATATATAATGTAAAAAAAGTTAAGGGAGGAACAAATGAGAAATATAAAAAATCAAAAAGGTTCAGTTACATTATTTGTAGTAATAACAGTTTTATTTTTTGTTATTATCACAATAGCAGTTTATGTATCAAATTCAAATACAAGAGTATCACAAATGCAAGAAATTGCAAGAATAAAAGAAGTATATGAAGCGGATTTGGGGAAAATTGATCAGATTTATGAAGATGTAGCAAATGGAGGAATGCAAGATGGATGGAATAAGGATAAAGTAACAGATATAGTGGAAGAAGGAGATAAAAAAGCGCCAATTCCAAAAGGATATGTTGTGTCAAAAGCAGATGGAGAAAAGTCAATAAGTGGTGGATTAGTAATATATGAAGGAACAGAAGATGTAACAAATGATAATGTAGCAGAAGCCCAAAAAACAAGAAATCAATATGTGTGGATTCCAGTAGATGAAACAAATGATATGATAATGTGTAAAAGTAAGACAGCTGGAACCCAGTGTAATATAGTAAAGGAAGATGATGTTGATGCACCAAATGGATTCAAATTAAAGTGTTCAACCCATAATTCAGAAGACCTAGTAGGAAAGATATACGATTCAACTAAAACTGCTGGTAGTTCAGGTACGCCATACACATATACAATGGATTTTTCACAAACCAATCAAAGTTACAGCCCTAATTCAGGTAGAAGAGAGCCAGCAGTAGTCACAGGAAATAGTAGTGGTGATGGAGATAAATATGATAATGCAAGTGACAATTACCATGGTTTAGGAAATGCTCAAAACCTATTAACACAAATGAATAACGATTTTGTAGAAATGGTTAAAAGTGTATATGTTTATGGTGGTTTCTACTTAGGTAGATATGAGGTTGGTGCAGAAGGAGCTACTAAAAAAGAACAAACTGTATTAAATAATAGTTCTTCATCAGGAAATATGTGGTATGGATTATATAAAACAATAAGACATAAAGCAGAAGGAGATGAAGTAGTAAATAAAGATATGATATGGCGGAAGCCAGTATGACCAAGTTATCAAATTTTTAGGAGAACAAGCTCAGATTGCTCATAAAGATAGACAGCCTACATCTCCACAAAAATCAGGACAAACAACAGACGTAATGAATAATATCTATGACCTAGAAGGTAATTTTTATGAATGGACACAAGAAGCGGGCTACGCTTCCTATCGTACTTGTCGTGGAGGCAATTGCAACAGTGCAAGCAATAGCTATTGGTACCCTGCGTCCTTTTGGAACGTCTACTATCCGACCATTACCTATGGTTACGGTTCCAGTCGCCCAGCACTTTATGTAACGCTGTAAAAGCTGGTCGATAAGATTGTTAAAATATAACTGTGTAAAATTCAATATTAAAATGCTTTGCAACATGGCAAAGCATTTTTTTCCTTTTTTACCCAATAAACATTGACATTTCCGCTAAATCAATGTATGATATTATAGTGAAAAAAGGTAAAAATATAAATCAAATACACTTTTTTATAGCTACTTTTTAAAATAATAGGAGGATACTTATGGGTGAAGTAATTGTTATTACATCAGGAAAAGGTGGCGTAGGTAAAACAACAACAACAGCTAATCTTGGTTCTGCTTTGGCACTTCAAGGTAAAAAAGTTGTCCTTGTAGATACAGATATAGGGCTTCGTAATTTAGATGTTGTAATGGGATTAGAAAATAGAATTGTTTACGACATAGTAGATGTTGTTGAGCAAAAATGTAAATTAAGACAAGCTTTAATTAAAGACAAGCGTTTTCAAGAGTTATTTTTATTACCTGCTGCTCAAACAAGAGATAAAAGTGCTGTAAATGAAGAACAAATGAAAGAGCTAGTAAGTAAACTAAAGGAAGATTTTGATTATATCTTAATAGACTGTCCTGCTGGAATAGAGCAAGGATTTAAAAATGCAATTACAGGTGCAGATAGAGCAATTGTTGTAACTACTGCAGAAATTTCTGCTATTCGTGATGCTGATCGTATTATAGGATTACTTGAAGCAGCAGAAATAAAAAATCCAGAATTAATTGTAAACAGATTAAGACCAAATATGATAAAAAAAGGTGAAATGATGGATGTAGATGATATAGTAGATTTACTTTCCATTGATTTAATTGGTGTAGTTCCAGATGACGAATACATAATTACACAAACAAATAAAGGAGAACCTGTTATTTCAAATAAAAAGGCACCTTCTGGAAAATCATATTTAGATATAGCAAGAAGAATTTTGGGTGAGAATATAGATATTCAAATTCCAGGAAAGGAAAAAGGCTTTTTTTCAAAGATAAAAAACATTTTTAAGAGAAAATAATACATACTGGAGGTACTAAATCATGTTTGAGAGCATTATGCAATTTTTTAAGAAACTAGGAAAATCAAAGCCAGAAGATAATAGTTCTAAAGAAACTGCAAAAGAAAGATTACATCTTGTATTAATGCAAGATAGAGCAAATGTTTCTGCAGACTTTTTAGATTTAATGAAACAAGAAATTATTGAGGTAATAAAAAAATATATAGATGTTGACGAAAATGCTATTGATGTAAGACTTGCAAATAAAACAAATTCAGATGGAACAACAGGTGCACCAGCTCTATATGCAAATATTCCAATTGTAAGTATAAAAAATGAAGAAAGACATTTAGATGGTAGTGTTCCAGAAAAGAAAAAGAAAGAAGAAAATGAAAATAAAGAGCAAGTAGAAAAAATAGATGAAAATGGAATAGAAAAAGAAAAAAATGATGATAATAATCAAGAAGATAATTTACAAAATGAAGAAAACGAAATAAAAGAAGAAGCAAAATCAATAGAAGATAATAAAAATGATGTAGAAGAAAAAACAGAAAATCAAGAAGAAAACAAAGAAGAGCAAAAAGAAGAAAAAAATTCTGAATCGGTAGAAGTTGTAACAAATACAAATATCGATTAAAAGGAATGATGATATGAAAAAGAAATTTGTAAAGAATATGGACTGGGGAATACTTATTTGTAGTATTCTCTTAACTTTTATAGGATTTGTTGCTTTATTTTCGGCAACTCAAAATGATAATTACGAAGAATTAAAAAAACAAATAATGTTTTTTATAGTATGTATTCCTATTGTTCTTATTGTTATTTCTATTAATTACACATTTATTGCAAGGTTCTCTTGGGTATTTTATGCTATTTTTATTATTTTATTAATAGGGGTTCTTTTTACAGAGTCTATTAATGGAGCTTCAAGTTGGTTTGATATAGGTTCTTTTTCTTTTCAACCAGCAGAAATGGCAAAAGTTTTTGTAATTTTATTTGAATCTTATGTAATTTGCCGTATACAAGAAAAAGGCAGAAACGAAATTAATAAACCACTAAAATTATTATTAATAATTACAGTAATTGCAGTTCCTGTACTTCTTATAATAAAACAACCTGATTATGGAACAGCAGCAGCTTTTTTAGTAGCGTTTCTTTTTATGTTATATACGGCTGGAATAGATAAAAAATATATTATTGTAAGTATTATTCTTGTTGCAATTTTACTTCCTTTAGCATATTTTTATATTTTGCCTGAGCATGCAAAAACAAGAATAGAGGTATTTTTAAATCCTAATTTAGATCCAAGAGGAAGCGGATATAATGTAATACAATCAAAGCTTGCAATAGGTGCAGGAGAACTATTTGGAATGGGACTATTAAAAGGAAATCAAACTCAGCTTGGTTTTCTTTATCCTAAAACAACAGATTTTATTTATTCTGTTATAGGAGAGGAAATGGGATTTGTTGTTGCTGGTGCAATAATTATTATATATGTAATTTTAATTACAAGAGCAGTTTTTATTGCTAAAACTGCAAAAGACGATATTGGTTCTTATATAGCAATTGGAATAGCAGGTGTATTTACTTTTCATATGCTAGAAAATATTGGTATGACAATGGGATTACTTCCTATAACAGGTGTACCACTACTTTTTGTTAGTTATGGTGGAACCAGTATGATGACAAGCTATATTATGATTGCTTTGCTATTAAGTATTAGTGGTAGAAGACAAAAAGTAATATTTATGGAATAGGATAAAAAGATGTATTTAAAAAATTTAAAAATAGGAAATGTAATATTAAAAAATAATGTAATATTAGCACCAATGGCAGGTATAACAGATAGACCGTTTAGAATAATATGTGAAGAATATAATCCAGGTTTAGTAGTAACCGAAATGATTAGTAGTAAAGCATTATATTATAATGATGAGAAAACAAAAAAGATGTTAGTTTTAAATGGAGAAAAAAAGCCTATATCAATTCAAATTTTTGGTAGTGAAGTAGAAAGTATGAAATATGCTACAAAAGAAGTAGAAAAGTTAGCTGATATTATAGATATTAATATGGGATGCCCTGCTCCAAAAGTAGTAAAAAATGGAGATGGAAGTAAATTATTATTAAACTTAAATTTAGCATATGATATAATAAAAGGAGTTGTAGATTCTACATCTAAACCGGTTACAGTAAAAATAAGAAAAGGATGGGATGAAGAACATATAGTAGCAGTAGAAGCTGCTAAAATGATACAAGAAGCTGGTGCCAGTGCTATTACTATACATGGTAGAACAAGAAATGAATTTTATTCTGGAAAAGCTGATTGGGAGATAATAAAAAAAGTAAAAGAAGCAGTTTCAATTCCTGTTATTGGCAATGGAGATATAATAGATGAAAAAACAGCTGAAGATATGTTTAATAAAACTGGTGTTGACGGGATTATGGTAGGAAGAGCTGCATTAGGAAATCCATGGATATTTAGAGAAATTATACATTTTCTAGAAACAGGAGAAAAATTAACAAAACCAACAAATTTAGAAAAATATGATATAATAAAAAAGCACCTTATGCTAGAGATAGAAGAAAAGGGAGAAAGGACAGCTGTTCTAGAAATGAGAAAACATATAGCATGGTACTTAAAAAATATGAAAGACGCTACAAAGCTTAGAGAAAAAATAAATAAAATAAATAAAGTAGATGAGTTAGAAGCTTGTTTAACAGAATATTTTAAAAATTTATAGAATAAATTGGAAGTAAGATAAAAATCTTACTTCTTTTTTTAGAAGTAGAAGAAAGAGGGGAAAAATGAAATTTAAAAGACAAAAAGTAAATAAAATTTTTATTGTTTTGCTAATATTTATTATGGCTTTAATTTTTATTATATTTTTTATAAAAAAAGATAATAAAGAAGTAAAAATGGGAAATACTATAATTAGTCAAACAAAAGAGCAAGCGCTAGATTATATTTTAAATATCGATTCTTATGAAGCAACTGCAGAAATAGAGGTAATTAGTAATAAAAACAAAAACAAGTATAAAGTAATACAAAAATATCAAAAACCTAATATTTGTATTCAAGAGGTAGTTGAACCAAGCAATATTAAGGGTTTAAAAACAATATATGATGGAAAAAATTTAAAAGTAGAAAATACTAAATTAAATTTAAGTACTATTTATCAAAATTATTCATATCTAACACAAAATAATTTATGGTTAACATCGTTTTTAGAAGAATGTAAAATACAAAATAATTATACATGTTCAGAAACAAAAACAGAATGGATTTTTCAAACACAAAAGAATGCTCAAGGTATAAAAAAAGTATTAAAAATTGATAAAAAAACAGGAAAACCAATAAAATTAGAAGTACAAGATATGAACCAAAAGACTTTTATTTACATAGTATATAATGAGATAAAAATAAATAATTTAAAAGGAAAAAATATATTAGCTTTAGGAAAATAAATATTAAAAATAAATACTTCTAAATTAGCTATTTTTATCTCTATAATAAAAGATGTTTAAAATATATCAAAAAATAGACTAATATTAGGAGTGGTATAAATGGTAATTAAAAGAGGCGATATGTTTTATGCAGATTTAAGTCCTGTTATAGGTTCGGAGCAAGGACGGAGTGCGTCCAGTTCTTATTATTCAAAATGATGTAGGAAATAAGCATAGTCCAACAGTAATTGCTGCTGCAATTACTTCACAGATGTCTAAAAATAAATTACCAACTCATATTGAAATTGGTTCTAATGAATATGGATTAAAATCAGATTCAATTGTATTAACAGAACAGATAAGAACAATTGATAAAGCAAGATTAAAAGAAAAAATAGGGCATATTGATGATGAAGAAACAATTGCCAAAATAAATAATGCTTTAGGAGTGAGCTTTGGTTTAGGAAAATAAAACAGCTCTTTAATAGAGCTGTTTATATTTTCATTTTTTTAATTGTCTTAATTTCTTGCGCTAAATGTTCCATTGCTTTTGTTCTAGCATCATATGCGGTTTTGTATTCTTGTAAAATATTTGTACAGTTTTCAAAATTTTCACCGTCTTTAAATAAAAGTCTCATTCCTTCTTTGTAATAATTTTTGTCTTTTTCTTTTTTAGACTTTTCCATTTGTATTCGATATTTGTCAATTAATTCCAATCTTTTAATTTCTTCTTTTAAGTAAGTAACATATTCTGAAACATGATAAATTTCATATTCTATATCATCAATAACTACTTTAAATAATGCTTTTAGTATTTTAGGGTTAATTTTTCCAAGTTTAGCTTTTGTAGATAATTTAGATAAAACAGCAGAAGATGAAGGTTTAGCATTTTCTACAAGTATATTTAAAGTGTCTGATATACCAATATGTGTTTTATATTGTCTTTTGCTAACTATTGCATCATATTCATCAGCAACTCTAATAATTTGAGCTTCATAAGGTATTTCATTTCCTTTTAAACCTTCTGGATATCCAGAACCATCTAAAGCTTCATGATGATAATGAGCTCCATTAGCATATGGTCTTAATTTTAAATCTTCCATACACATTTTATAACCTATAGTAGTATGTGTTTTCATAATTTCGTATTCTTCATCTGTTAATCTTGCTGGTTTTTGAAGTATTTTAGCAGGAATAAATAATTTACCAATGTCATGTAAATAAGCGCATATTGTACAATATACTGTAAAAGATGTATTGCAATGTAAATATTCACATATTCTACAAGTTAAACTAGCAACATTTTCACAATGTTTTCTGGTAAATACATCAAGAGCATCTAATCTATTTAATTGATATCTAGCACTTTCGTCTAAATTATATGATTTTAAATTAGTATAATTATAAAAATCTAATTTTTCTTTCATCATCTGTTTCTCCTTTTTATTTATTTTATAATACCATTTTTCATAATTGATTTCAACTAAAAAATAATGATATTTTAATTTTCTAATAATAAATACAAAATTAACATTAGCATAAATATATTTTATACAAATAAAATATAAAAAGAAATTATAAAACAGTTAAAGGAGATGAAAGCTTTGACTACAACAAACCTTTCAAGAAAAAAAAGACTTAAATGGGTATTATACATTACATTAGTAATATTTTTATTATTGCTTACCAGAATTGCAGTTATTCAATTTGTTCAAGGAGAAGAATTAAAAGCTATGGCTTATCAGCAACAAAGCTTAGATAGAAATATTACTCCCAAAAGAGGAAATATTTATGATTCAACAGGTAAAGTAGAACTTGCAGTAAGTGCCAGTGTAGAAACTGTTACCGTAAATCCAGTTAATATTCCAGAAGAACAAAAAGAAAAAGTAGCAAAAAAACTTTCGGAAATATTTGAATTAGATTATGAAAATACATTAAAAAAAGTAACAAAGAGAAGTTCAATAGAAACAATTGCAAAACGTGTAGAAAAAGAAAAAACAGATATTTTAAGAATTTGGATGGAAGAAAATAATATAAAAACAGGAATTAATATAGATGAAGATACAAAAAGATTTTATCCATTTAATAACTTAGCATCCCAAATAATAGGATTTTGCGGAAGTGATAATCAAGGATTGGAAGGATTAGAAAGATATTATGAAGAAAATTTAAAAGGAGAAAGTGGTAAAATTGTTCGTGTTTCTGACGCAAGGGGAGGTGAAATAAAAGAAGAAGGAGAGGAATATATTCCTGCTGTAGATGGAGATAGTTTAATATTAAGTATTGATGCTACTATTCAAGGGATTGTTGAAAAATATTTAAAATTGGGTTGTATTGATAATGCTTGTTCTGATGGTGGTAGTGTTATTATAATGAATCCTAAGACTGGGGATATTATGGCAATGGCAAATTATCCAGACTATAATTTAAATGACCCATATACTGCTAATACAGAAGAATTAAAAAAAATATGGGATACAATGTCTTCACAAGATAGAACAAAAGCTATGCAACAAGCATGGAGAAATAAGGCTATTTCGGATACTTATGAACCAGGTTCAGTTTTTAAAATAATTACAGCATCAGCAGCTTTGGAAGAAGGTATTACCACACCAGATAAGAAAGGCGAATTTAATTGTGGTGGAGGAATTGAAGTAGCAGGTGTACGTATTAAATGTTGGAGATATTATAGACCTCATGGAGCACAAAGTTTAAGAGAAGCTTTAATGAATTCGTGTAATCCTGTTTTTATTGGATTAGGACAAAAAATGGGAGTTTCTAAATATTATAGTTATTTAAATAAATTTGGATTCTTAGATAAAACACATATAGATTTAATGGGAGAAGCCAAAGGTATATTTTTGGCAGAAAAAAAAGTAGGACCAGTAGAACTTGCAACTATTTCTTTTGGTCAACGTTTTGAAGTTACACCAATACAAATGGTAACAGCTATTTCTTCAATTGCAAATGGAGGAGAATATGTAAAACCAAGAGTTGTTAAAGCAATAATAGATGGTAAAACAGGAGAAAAAAGGGAAATACCTGTAGAGAAAAAAGGAAGAGTAGTTTCAGAAGAAACATCAAAAAACATATTAAGCATGATGGAATCAGTAGTTGCAGAAGGAACTGGAAAAAATGCTAGTGTAAAAGGATATGCAATAGGAGGAAAAACAGGAACATCAGAAGATGGTGTAGATACAAATCGTTATGTAGCATCATTTATGGCAGTAGCTCCAATAAAAGATCCTAAATTAGTAATGGTAGTTGTTCTATATAACCCAACAGGAGAAGGAGGACACGGAGGAGGTGGAGTTGCAGCACCACTTGCTTCTCAAATATTAAGTGAAGTTTTACCATATTTAGAGGTTAGTCAAGACTATAAAGATCAAATAGAAGTTATTGAAAAAGTAAAAATACCAGAATTTCGTAATAAAACTTTAAAAAATATTGAAACTCAAGCTAAGGAAATTGGATTAGAATTAGAATATAATATACCTGAAGGAGAAGAGTTAGATAAAGCAAAAATTATAATAAAAGAACAAAGTCCTAAGCCTGGAATAGAAGTTAATAAAGGTTCTAAAATTCAAATTATATTTTAATAGAATAAGAAAGTTGCAATTATGTGATAAAATCAAAGAAAAATCTTGCAAAAATGTGATAAAAATAATAAAAAAGCTTACAGAAATGTGATAAAAATTCAAAAATAAGTTGTTAAAATGTGATTTTAGATGTATAATAGTATATAAATACACATATAATATAAAGAGGTGATCATAATGCGTAGATATATAAAAGAACAGTTAATTGAATGGAAAAATAGAATAGATAGAAAGCCATTAATACTAAAAGGTGCAAGGCAAGTAGGTAAAACATATATTTTAAAGGAATTTGGTGAAGAACAATATGAAAACATTGCATATTTTAACTTTGACCATGACGAAGCACTTAAAGAATTATTTGTAAGCACAAAGGATCCCAAAAGAATATTAGAACAGCTTGTGTTTGTAACAGGAAAAGCTATTAAGCCAGAAAAAACATTAATAATATTTGATGAAATACAAGAATGTTCAGATGCATTAAATTCACTAAAATATTTTAAAGAAGAGGCTAATGAATATCATATAGTGTGTGCTGGAAGTCTACTTGGAATTAAATTATCACATACTTCATTTCCTGTTGGAAAAGTAGAGTATTTAGAAATGTACCCTATGACATTTACAGAATTTTTGTTAGCAGATAATCAGGAAAATTTAGTACAATACATGGAATCAATAACTAAAATTGAAAAAATACCAGATATAATATTTAATCAATTAAATGAAAAAATAAAATCATATTTTATAATAGGTGGTATGCCTGAAGTAGTCAAAACATGGGTGTCCACAAAAGATATAGAAGAGGTAAATAGAATACAAAAGCAGATTTTAAAAGGTTATGAAGATGATTTTGGAAAACATACAGATACTGTAAATATGCAAGCAAAAATTTCTATTATATGGGAAAGCATAATATCTCAACTTGCCAAAGAAAACAAGAAATTTCTATATCAAGTTGCTAAAGATGGAGCTAGAGCTAGAGAATATGAAGATGCCATAAATTGGTTAAATAATTCAAATATTGTAAATAAAATATTTAATGTAACAAAACCAGACTTTCCGTTAAATGCATATACAGATTTAAGTAGTTTTAAATTATACATGTCAGATGTTGGATTATTAAGAAGAAAAGCAAATTTAGACTCTAAAATAGTAGTTGAAGGAAATAAATTATTTGAAGAATTTAAAGGTTCATTAACAGAAAATTTTATATTAAATATGTTATTATTTAAATTTGAAAATAAACCAAATTACTATGTGTTTAATAGACATGAAATTGATTTTATTATACAATATAAAAATGAAATTATACCAATAGAAGTAAAATCAAGTGATAATATTAATAATGTAAGTTTGACAAAATTTAATGAATTAAATGAAAATAAAATATCTATTAGATTTTCCACAAGAAATTTAAATAAAAGTGGAAAGATATTAAATATGCCTATTTTTATGGCAGAATATATTGATAAATTAATTACATTAGGAATGGAATAAACCCCAGGGAAAATCCCTGGGATATTTTTGTGTAAAAATATGAAATAAAAAAATATATAACAAAATAGTATAACTTTTAAAAAATTAAAATAGTATATACAAATTAGTAATTTCGTTATATAATAAATGAGAAAATTAAGATTAAATTTTTTAAATAAGAAATTTAATTCAATAATAATTACTCTTTTTAGGAGGAAAGAAAATGAAATTATCAGAAATATTAAATGGATTAGAAGGTTTAAAATGTAAAGGAAATTTAGAAGTAGAAGTATCTAATGTAACAAGTGATTCTAGAGAAGTAAATAAAGGAGATATGTTTGTTGCAATTAAGGGATTTGATACAGATGGACATAGTTATTTAGAAAGTGCAATTAAAAATGGTGCTAAAGTAATAATGGTAGAGGATTTAGAACCTGTAAAGAATTTAAAACTATCTGATGATATTACATTAATACTAGCTAAAGATACAAGAAAAGCCTTAGCTATTTGTAGTTGTAACTTTTATGATAATCCATCATACAAATTTAAACTAATTGGAATTACTGGAACAAAAGGTAAAACTACAACTAGTTTTATGGTAAAAGAATTACTACAAAAACAAGGTAAAAAAGTAGGACTTATTGGTACTATTGCTACATACATAGGAGATAAAAAATTAGAAGATAGTGACCGTACAACACCAGAAAGTAGTAAATTGCAAAAAGTTTTTGCAAAAATGGCAGAAGAAGGATGCGAAGCTGTAGTAATGGAAGTATCTTCACAAAGCCTTAAATTAAATAGAGTATATGGATGTGATTTTGATATAGCTGTGTTTACAAACTTTTCAGAAGATCACATTAGCCCAAAAGAACATCCTGACATGGAAGATTATTTTAATTCCAAATTAAAATTATTTGAAATGGCAAAAATGGGATTTGTAAATAGTGATGATATTCGTACAGCTCGTATTCCAAAATTATTTCCAGACAAAGAAATTATTACTTATGGTATTGACAACTATTGTAATTTATTAGCTAAAGATATTACTATAACAAATTCTTATGTAGATTTTAAAGTTAAATTAGGAACTCGTAATGAGAGAATAAAAGTAGGAATACCAGGTAGATTTAGTGTATATAATTCACTTGCTGCTATATGCATTGGTCAAAAATTAGGATGTTCCGTAGATGTAATAAAGGAAGCGCTACTAGATGTAAGAGTTCCTGGTAGATCTGAACTTGTAGATAATAAATTAGAAATTCCAATTATGATAGATTATGCACATTCTCCAGAAAGCTTAGAAAATATTTTACAAGCTGTAAAATCATATACAAGAGGAAGAGTTATTTCTGTTTTTGGATGTGGTGGAGACCGTGATTCTGGTAAAAGACCAATTATGGGAGAAATTTCTGGAAGAATTGCTGATTTTACTATTATTACTTCAGATAATCCAAGAACAGAAGAGCCAGAAAAGATAGTAGAACAAATAGAAGAAGGAATAAAAAAGACAAAAGGAAAATATATTGTAATAGTAGATAGAATAAATGCAATAAAAGAAGCTATAAAAATGGCTAATAAAAGAGATATTATAGTGCTTGCAGGAAAAGGTCATGAACCATACCAAGAAATAAATGGAAAAAAATATCCATTTGATGAAAGAATTATAGTAAAAGAACTAATAGAAGAAATACAAAATGAAAAGAAAAATAAATAACAAAGGGTGAAAAAATATGCAAATGTATATAACGGTGCTGTTATTATCTTTTATAGTAACAGTATTATGTGCAATTATTATATTGCCAATATTAAAAAAATTAAAAGTAGGGCAAATGGTAAGAGATGATGGACCTAAAACCCATCTATCAAAGCAAGGAACTCCAACTATGGGAGGAATTATAATGGCATGTGGAGCTGTTATAATTACTATATTAAGTTATTTTTATTTTAGCAAAAAAAATATAGATATATTTTATAAATTATTACCATTTTTGTTTGTAACAATTGGTTTTGGAACAGTTGGATTTATTGATGATTATATAAAATTAGTTTTAAAAAATACAAAAGGATTAAAACCATCATATAAAATGATAGGACTTTTAATAGTAGCAGTGGCATTTGCACTATATCTTACTAACATTGCCAAAATAGGAACAGAAACATATATACCTTTTTTAAAAACATATATTACAATTCCAATTTTGCTTTATATTCCTTTTGCAGTATTAGTAATGCTTGCTACTACAAATGCAATTAATTTAACAGATGGAATTGATGGATTAAGTAGTTCTGTAACAGCAATTATTTTAACAACATTATCTATAATAGGCATTGGAAGAAATATAGAAGAAGTTGGTATTTTTGGAAGTATCATGGTGGGAACATGTCTTGCATTTTTAATTTTTAATTTACACCCTGCAAAAGTATTTATGGGAGATACCGGTTCTTTACTATTAGGAGGAATTGTAGCAGGTTTATCTTTATATTTAAAAATGCCTTTATTATTGTTAATTATAGCTATTATTCCTATTATTGAAACAATATCAGATATTATTCAGGTATCATATTATAAAAAAACTAAAAAAAGAATATTTAAAATGGCACCAATTCATCATCATTTTGAATTAAGTGGATGGAATGAAAATAAAATTGTTTCAGTATTTACTTTTATTACTTTAGTTTTTTGTATTATTGGAATATTAGCAGTATAAGCGAAATATTAATAATATAAGAACAAAGGAGGTAATATGGTAAAAAAGAAAGTATCAAAGTTTGCTAATAAACCATTTGATTTTACAATTTGTATAACAGTATTAGTGTTATTAGCATTAGGAATTGTTATGGTATTATCAGCATCATCTCCATCTGCGCTAGCTGAAGGAGATAGTAGTTATACATATGCAATTAGTCAAGCAACATATGGAGCAATAGGAATTGCTTTAATGTTTATTATTTCAAAAATAGATTATAGATTTTATAAAAAATATTACAAATTAGGTTATATAGTTGCAGTTGTACTATTAGCACTAGTACTTATTATGGGAAGTAGTTCTGGTGGTGCAAAAAGATGGCTTAGAATAGGAATACGTTTTCAACCATCAGAAATGGTAAAAATTTTGTTAATAATGTTTTATGCAGGATTTTTGTCTGACCATAGAGAAGATTTAGGAAAATTTGGAAAAGGCTTTTTATACAGTTTAATATTTTTAGTTCCAATTTTAGGACTTTTAATATTGGAACCACATTTTAGTGCATGTATTATTATGATGGCAATTACCTGTGTTATGATGCTAATGGCAGGTTGTAAAATGAAACACTTTTTACTTTCTGCAATACCTGCAATACCTGCAATTATATTTGTTGCGTTAAAAGATCAATATCGTGTTGACCGTGTAATGAGCTTTTTAGATCCATGGAAATATGCACAAGATGAAGGATGGCAGGTGATACAAAGTCTTTACGCAATTGGATCTGGAGGATTATTTGGAGCAGGATTAGGAGAAAGTAAGCAAAAATATTTATATGTATCAGAGCCTCAAAATGACTTTATTTTTTCAATTTTGGCAGAAGAATTAGGATTTATTGGTTGTGCTGTTGTACTAGTTCTTTTTGCAATACTTATATGGAGAGGGATTGTAACAGCAATGAAAGCTCCTGATATGTTTGGAAGCTTAATAGCAATTGGTATAACAGTATTAGTAGGAATTCAAGTTATTATTAATATTGCAGTTGTTACATCTTCTATGCCAGTAACAGGAATGCCATTGCCATTCTTTAGTTACCGGTGGAACAGCATTATTAATTTTGATGTGTCGGTATGGGAGTGTTATTAAATATTTCTAGAGCAACTAATAAAGTATAAGGAGGAAACATATGAAGGCAATTATTGCTGCAGCTGGAACAGGTGGACATATAACTCCTGGAATTGCAATTGCAAATAAAATAAAAAAAGAAGAACCAGATTCTAAAATTATTTTTGTTGGAACAGATAGGGGGTTAGAAAATGATTTAGTTCCAAGAGCAGGATATGAATTAAAAAAAATTGAAGCATATGGAATTAGTAGAGAATTTACATTTAAAAATATAAAAAGAATTTATAAGACAATTATTCGGAATTAATCAAGCAAAAAAGATTGTAAAAGAATTTAAGCCAGATGTTATTATTGGAACAGGAGGATATATTTCTGGACCAATGGGATTAGCTGCAAAAAAATATAAAATTCCTTTAATACTTCATGAAAGTAATGCATTTCCTGGAATGACTGTTAAAATGTTATCTTCAAAAGCAAATGCTATTTTAGTTGGTTTTGAAGATGCTAAAAAAAGATTACCAAAAGCAAAAAAAGTAGTAGTAACTGGAACTCCAACTAAGGTAATAAAAATGAACTTATCTTGCGAAGAAAAAGAAAAAATAAAAAATGAATTGGGATTAAGTAAAGATAAAAAAACAGTATTTGTAGTGGGAGGAAGTCAAGGAGCAAGAAGTATTAATGAAAGTCTTTTAAAGCTTATTAAAGAAAAAAGAAATAAAGATTATCAAATTATATGGGCTACAGGACATTCTGGCTATGAAAATATAAAACAAGAAATAGAAAAAGAAGGATATTTAATAGATTCACTGGAGAATGTTAAAATATTACCATATGTGTATAATATGTCAGAAATTCTTAATATGGTAGATTTAATTATTGCAAGAAGTGGTGCAATGACAATTACAGAAATTTCTATTGTAGGAAAACCAGCAATTTTTATACCATTTCCAAACGCAGCAGAAAATCATCAGGAATATAATGCAAAAGTATTAGTAAATGTAGGAGCAGCAAGGATGATTTTAGACAAAGATTTGACAACTGATACATTACAAAAAAATATAGAAGAAATAATATATGATGATGATATATTAAATAAAATGGGAAAAATGGCTAATAGTATTTCTGTAAACAGAGTTGAGGATGAAATATATAAACAGATAAAAATGACTATAAAAGATGAAAAAGGTACAATTTAAAATTGTGCCTTTTTTCGACAAATTATACTATAAATAATAATTAAAAATGTGTTAGAAATGAAAGAATGAAAAAAGAGATAAATAATTGAAAAATGACTAAAAATTTTTTTAAAAGTAGAAAATAAACTACAAAAGACGAAAAATGTCGAAAAAACCAATAATTTTCCTTTGCTTTTTATAAATAAACTATTGCTTTCCAAGTAAAAGAAGTATATAGTTAAAATCACGTGAAATAACAAAAGTAAAGGAGTTAATTATGAAAAGCAAAAAGGAGTATTTTGGAGAAGCTATAGTAGATTCATGTGACCTAATTTCAAATGATATTGACAAGATAAAGGTGGAATACTATAAAACACAGGGAATTGAGGAAGAAGAACCATTTTTACGGAGTTGAAGTAATAACTAAAAAATATAAAGGATCAAATATTATAATTACATCTAATTTAGTAACTGACTTATCTGATATCAAATATACAGCAGAAGATTTATTAAAATTGTTAAAAACTAATAAAGTAACAAGTATTGGATTAGACGAAATATTAGAAGATTTAAGATATAAAGGTTAAAAAGAAAAATTATCTTATGAAAATAGGATAATTTTCTTTTTATCTATCAAGATACTTGCAAAATATCAAAATATAGTCTAGAATACTAAAATAGATAAGAAACAAAGAAAGGATAAAAATATGGCTGATAAATTGATTATTGTGGAATCTCCAGCAAAAGCAAATACTATAAAAAAATTTTTAGGAAATAAAACAAAAGTATTAGCTTCTATGGGGCATATTAGAGATTTACCAAAATCTAAAATGGGAATAGATATAGAAAATAATTTTGAGCCAGAGTATATTAATATTCGTGGAAAGGCAACTCTTATAAAATCTTTAAAAACAGAAGCTAAAAAAGCTAAACAAGTTTACCTAGCAACTGACCCTGATCGTGAAGGAGAAGCTATAGCATGGCACTTAGCTCATTTATTAGAAATACCAGAAGAAGAAAATAGCAGAGTTACTTTTAATGAAATAACAAAAGAAACAGTCCAAAATTCCATAAAAAAACCAAGAAAATTAGATAAAAACTTGATAGATGCACAACAAGCAAGACGTGTGTTAGATAGAATTGTGGGATATAAAATGAGCCCAGTTTTATGGAAAAAAGTTAAAAGAGGATTATCAGCAGGTAGAGTACAGTCTGTTGCTGTTAGATTAATTGTAGAACGTGAAGAGGAAATAGAAAGATTTATTCCAGAAGAGTATTGGAATATTTATGCTACATTAAATAAATTAAATACTAACAAATCTTTTGTTGCTAAATTTTATGGAAAAAATGGAAAAAAACAAGAATTGCATAAACAAGAAGAAGTAGATGAAATCTTAAATAAAATAGCAGGAAAAGAATACATTATAGAAGAAATAAAAAGAGGAGAGAAAAAAAGAACTCCAGCTCCACCATTTACTACTTCTACTATGCAACAGGAAGCTTCAAGAAAATTAGGATTTACCTTAAAAAAGACCATGTCTATTGCACAAGGATTATATGAAGGTGTATCTGTAGAAGGAAAAGGTACTGTTGGTTTAATAACATACATGAGAACAGACTCAACTAGAATATCAGAAGAAGCAAGAGAAGCTGCAAAAAAATATATTACAAATACTTATGGTCAGGAATATTATGAAAATAGATATTATAAAACCAAACAAGGAGCACAAGATGCACACGAAGCAATAAGACCAACATATATAGACTTAAATCCAGATGAAATAAAAAGTTCTTTAACAAATGATCAATACAAATTATATAAACTAATATATAATAGATTTATAGCAAGTCAAATGCAACCAGCTATTTATAATACACTAGCAGTAGATATAAAAGTAGAAAATTATAATTTTAAAGCTAATGGTCAAAATATAAAATTTAAAGGATTTATGACTTTATATGTAGAAGGAACAGATGATGCAAAAGAAGAAGAGGACACAAAACTTCCAGAATTAGAAGTTGGAGAAAAATTAAAAGAAGAAAAATTAGAACCAAAACAAAGTTTTACAGAACCACCACCACGATATACAGAAGCTAGTTTAGTAAAAGCACTAGAGGAAAAAGGTATACGGAAGACCAAGTACTTATTCACCTACAATTACTACTATTTTAGAAAGAAGATATATAGAAAAAGAGCAAAAGCAATTAATACCAACAGATTTAGGAAAAATTGTAAATAAATTATTAGTAGAAAATTTTTCTGATATTATAAACGTAGAATTTACTGCTAAAATAGAAGAAGAATTTGATGAAGTTGCAGAAGGCAAAGAAAACTGGAAAAAGATTATACAAGAATTTTATGGACCATTTGAACAAACTATAGAAAAAGTAGAAAAAGAATTAGAACATGTAAAATTAGAATATGAAGTATCAGATGTACCATGTGAAAAATGTGGAAGAATGATGGTTATTAAATATGGAAGATATGGAAAATTTTTAGCTTGCCCTGGATA
This sequence comes from uncultured Clostridia bacterium, assembly GCA_963558405.1. Classification (GTDB taxonomy): domain Bacteria; phylum Bacillota; class Clostridia; order TANB77; family CAG-508; genus CAKNOI01. Next base: position 6,366 of record CAUWGC010000014.1, on the reverse strand, counting down.
TCCAGAATGTAAAAATGCAAAGCCATGGGTAGAAACAATAGAAGAACCTTGTCCAAAATGTGGAGCAAAAGTGCAAATAAGAAAAACTAAAAAAAGAAGAAACTTTTACATATGCGAAAATAATCCAGAATCATGTGACTATATTTCATGGACTAAACCTAAAAAAGGTGAAAAATATGTGGAAAACAAAGATGCTATTGAAATAAAAGAGGAAATAGAAAATAAAACAAAAAAGAAGACACCTAAGAAAACTACAAAAAAGAAAACAACTTCTAAAAAGGTAGCAACTAAAAAAAATAGTACAAGGAAAAAGAGCAAATAAAAAAATAGAGTAGAAACATTAATAAAAAGTTTCTACTCTATTTTTTATATTTTGCTTGAAAAATTACAATTATATAGTATAATTAACTATTATGAATTAAAGGGGCTTATGTATGTTAATAAATAGGGAAATAATAGAAGAATTATATGAAGATGCGGGGATTGGAAGAAGAATAAGAGCAGAAGATTATATAAAACAAAAAAGAGTAACATTAACAAAAGTAACTTATCAAGATAGCGATAATTTTAGTTTACATGCTTTAGTAAAAGGTCATGGTGATGATTATAAAACATATATTTCTGTAGAAAATGGTGAAATACAAGATGTTAGTTGTGAGTGCATGGATTATGAATCAACATATGGTACTTGTAAGCATATTTTAGCAATGGTACTAGAATTTTCTAAAAAAGAAAGTTTACAAGAAAAAATAGAACAAAATAAAAAAGAAAAATCTAAAGAAAACATAACTATGGAATTACATAAAGAAGAATACAGACTTTTTAAACAATTATTAACAACATTTTACCCTAATCAAGAGAATATAAAAAATAATAAATTAGAGAAAAAGCAAGAAAAGAATACTATACGAATTGAACCTAAATTTATATTAGAAAAATTTCAAAAAAAATTAAAAGTAGAATTTAAAATAGGTGAAAAGCAATTATATAAAATAAAAGATTTATCCTTGTTTTATGATAATATGATAGAACAAAGAGAATATCATTATGGAGCAAAATTAGATTTAGTTCATAATATAGATATGTTTACAGAGGAAAGTAAGCAAATAGCAGAGTTTATTTTAAAATATGCAGAATTAATGAACTATGTAAATACACATATTTCATCATCTTATTATGGACCAAAACCTATGAATCCGGGAACTTTAATTCTTACAAAAGATGGAATAGATGAGATATTTGAAATTTTAAAAGAAAAATATGTATTATTTCAAGATGAATATTCAGAAGATGATGTACTTTTTGTTGAACAAAATCCAGAAATAGAATTTAAGGTAGAAAAGGTAAATGATAAAGAATATCGTATTATTCCTAATATAGAAGTATTTCAATATCATATTTTAGATGGAAAAAAATATAGATATTTTTTATATAAAAATAAATTATATAGATGTACAAAAGAATTTTCAGACAGTACATTAAAAATGTTAGAACTATTTAGAAAAAATTTTACAGAAGAAATGATTTTTCAAAAACAAGAACTTACATCTTTTTTCTCTGTTATATTACCAAAAGTAAAAAAGAATATAAATATAGAAAAACTAAATCCATTAGAAGTACAAAAATACATGCCAAAAGAATTAGCTGTTAAACTATTTTTAGATTTTGATGAAAATGATTATATGACAGCAGAAGTAAAATTTTGCTATGGGGATAAGGAATTTAATCCAATAAATCAAAAAATAGATGAACCAAGAGATATGGTAAAAGAAGATGAAGTAACAAATGTTTTTCAAAATACAGGGTTTTTATTAGACCAAAAAAATGCAAGATTTATTTTGGTAAATGAAGAAAAAATTTATAATTTTCTTTCAGAAGAAATTGAATATTATATGCAAGAATTTGAGGTTATGGTAACAGATAAATTCAAGCAAAAAGAGATAAAATTACCTAAATTAGAGACAATAGGAGTACGTGTTGAAAATAATTTATTGGATATTAATTTAGGAAATATGAATTTTGAAAAAGAAGAGTTACAAGAAATCTTAAAAAAATACAGATTACGTAAAAAATATCATCGTTTAAAAGATGGAAGTTTTTTAAGTCTAGAAGAAAATGATGCAATAGACTTTTTAGATAATATTACATCGGGAATAGGAATAGATGATAAACAATTAGAAAAAGGTGAATTACATCTTCCTGTTTATCGTAGTTTATATTTAGATAATATTTTAAATTCTATGAAAAATATAGAAGTACAAAAAGAAGAAAAATTTAAAGAAATAACTAAAAAAGTAAAAAATAGAGAACTAGAAGCTAACTGCGTAGTGCCAGAAGAATTAGAAAATGTATTAAGATATTATCAAAAAATAGGATTTCAATGGCTTAAAACATTAGATAACTACAATTTAGGTGGAATTTTAGCAGATGACATGGGACTTCGGAAAAACTTTGCAAATGCTTTCAGTTGTACTATCATATTTAAATGAAACAAAAAAAGATGATAGAAAACCATGTATTGTTGTTTGTCCAAGTTCTCTTTCTTTAAACTGGAAAAAAGAAGCGGAAAAATTTGCAAAAGATATAAAATGTATGGTAATTAGTGGCTCCGCATTTGAAAGAGAAAATTGTATAAAAAATATTCCAAAATATGATTTAATAATTACTTCATATGATTTATTAAAACGTGACATAGACAAATACGAGGAATATCAATATAATTTTCAATATATTATTGCTGATGAAGCTCAGTATATAAAAAATAGTAACACACAAAATGCAAAAGCAATAAAAAAAATAAAAGCAAAAACAAAGTATGCTTTAACAGGAACTCCTATAGAAAATTCACTTGCAGAACTATGGTCAATATTTGACTTTTTACTACCAGGATATTTATTTAGTTATAAAAAATTTAAAGAAATATTTGAAATTCCAATTATAAAAGAAGAAAATGAATCAGCAATGAAAAAATTAAAAATGCTTATAGAGCCATTTATACTAAGAAGAAATAAAAAAGAAGTTTTAACAGAACTTCCAGATAAAACAATAACAGTTCTTTATAATGAAATGGAAGAAGAACAAGAAAAAATTTATTTATCATATCTTGCACAAAGTAAGCAATCTATGTTAGAAGAAATAAAAATTAATGGAATTCAAAAAAGTCAAATCAAAATATTAGCTTTGTTAACTAGACTAAGACAAATTTGTTGCCATCCAAGTTTATTTCTTGAAAACTATAATGGAAATAGTAGTAAACTTAATCAATGTATAGAAATTGTTAAGGATGGAATTAGGAGCAATCATAAAATGCTTATATTTTCTGGTTATACATCAATGTTTTCTATTCTTGAAAAAGAACTAAAAAAAGAAGGAGTTAATTATTATAAATTAACTGGTCAAACAGAAGTATCAGAACGTATACATTTAGTAGATGAATTTAATACAAATCCAGATATTAAAGTTTTTCTTATATCATTAAAAGCTGGTGGAACAGGATTAAATTTAACTGGAGCAGATATGGTAATTCATTATGATCCTTGGTGGAATTTATCAGCTGAAAATCAAGCAACAGATCGTGCTTATCGTATTGGACAAAAAAATAATGTACAAGTATATAAATTAATAACTAAAAACTCTATAGAAGAAAAAATATATGAACTTCAAGAACGAAAAGCAAAATTAGTAGATACAATGCTAGATACTAAAACTACATTTATTAACAAATTAAGTAAAGAAGAAATAATGCATTTATTTGACTAAATTTAAAATAAATATGGAGGGTATATGAAAAAATATATAACAGTAATAGGTGGAGGATTAGCGGGAACAGAAGCGACTTATCAAATAGCTAAAAGAGGAATAAAAGTAAAATTATACGAGATGAAGCCTAATAAATATTCACCTGCACATTCTAATAATAATTTAGCAGAAATAGTATGTAGCAACTCTTTTAAATCTAATAGTATTACAAATGCTTGCGGATTACTAAAAGAAGAATTAAGAATGTTAGATTCTTTATTAATAAAAACAGCAGATGAAACATCTGTCCCAGCAGGGCAAGCTTTAGCGGTAGATAGGGAAATTTTTTCTGAAAATGTAACTAAAAGAATAGAAGAAAATCCCAACATTGAAATTATTAGAGAAGAAATAACTAAAATTCCAGAAGACAGTATAGTAATTATTGCAACAGGTCCTCTTACATCTGAGAATTTAACAAATGATATTGTTAATCTTTTGGGAGAAAATCAACTATATTTTTATGATGCAGCAGCACCTATTATAGAAAAAGATAGTATTGATTTTTCAGTTGCTTTTTATGGAGACCGTTATGGAAAAGGAGAAGCTTGTTATATTAATTTACCAATGAATAAAGAAGAATATGAAGCATTTGTTAAAGAACTTATAAATGCAGAAGTAGTAACATTACATGATTTTGAGAAAAGAGAAATTTTTGAAGGATGTATGCCAATAGAGATTATGGCTAAAAGAGGAATGGATACATTACGTTTTGGTCCTTTAAAACCAGTTGGATTTACAGACCCAAGAACAGGAGATAGACCATATGCTATAGTACAGTTAAGACAAGATAATAGCACAGGAAATTTATATAATATGGTAGGTTTCCAAACAAATTTAAAATTTGGAGAACAAAAAAGAGTTTTTTCAATGATACCAGGATTAAAAAATGCAGAGTTTGTAAAATATGGTGTAATGCATAGAAATACATATATTCAATCTACAAAACATCTAAATTCTAGTTATCAATTAATAAAAAATCCTAATATCTTTTTCGCAGGTCAAATAACAGGTGTAGAAGGATATGTAGAATCCATATCTTCTGGATTGGTAGCAGGAATAAATGCTGTTAAATATTATAATGATGAAGAATTAATAAGTTTTCCAAAAGAAACCGTAATTGGAAGTTTAGCAAATTATATTTCTACTCCAAACGAAAAATTCCAACCAATGAATGCAAACTTTGGAATATTACCAGAATTAGAAGAAAAAATAAGAGATAAAAAAATAAGGTATGAGAAATTGGCGGAAAGAAGTATAAAAAAAATAAAGCAGTTTTAGCAAACTGCTTTATTTTTTATATTATAAGACTAAATCATCATCTTTATCTTGATGTTGATCTTGAGGATGAGAATTGTTTGAATTATTAAAATAACCATATAATTCTTCTGTTGGAATAAAATCATTTTCAAAATCTAATGTTGATTGTTGTTGTGAATCTATTTCTTGTTCTTTTTCAGGAATATCAGTTTTTAATTTTTCTTCAAATTTAGATGCTTTTTCTGACTTTTCTCCAATTGCTTTATCTGCAATCAAAATTGCAGAATTATCTTTTTCTTTATTTTTAGCTTCTTTTTTAGCTTTTAGTTCTTCACGTTCTCTTCTTTTTAAATCTCTTTTATTTTTTTGATCTTCTGCAAATTTAGAAATAGCATTTTTTATTTTATGCCATAAATTAGGTTTAATTAATGACATATCTTGTTTTTTATAGGATTTTAAATTTTTTAACTCTTCTTTGAAATTTTCTTGTAAATTTCTAAGATTATCTTCATCGTTAGCACGATCTATACGGATAGATTCTAATTGTTTATTAAGTAAAGCAAGTCTTTGCTGAGCTTCAAAAAGTTTAGGATTTGATTTACTAAAATCTTGAGTATTAATTTCAACATTTTGTTTATTATCAATTGCAGATCTATATTGTTTTGGAATTTGTTTTAATAATTGACTATTTTGAAGATCAAAATCTTGAAAATAAGAATTTTCATTTCCAGGAAGTGTATATTTTAAATTTTGTATTTCAGATAACATTTCATCTTCTTGATATAAAGATTCAGAAATTCTAGATGTAATGTCTTTATATGAAGTCAGATATTCATTATACTTGGTGTTATATGCGCTTTCATACATTTCTTCCAATTGAATAAGCTCTTTTTCAATTTGAATGGCATTAGCAATTCTTTGGATACGAATACGATAAAGTGGTTTAAATAAAGATTTTTTTGGAGCATTTTGCAATTTATCTCTTAAAGTTATTAGTTTTTCACGTAATTTAGAAATTTTTGTATTAGATTTTTGTATAGGATTTTTCTGTTTCATGTTTTATTCCTCCTTTTAATTTTCTTCAACTATTTTTTCAATAACATGTAATAATTCTTCACACTTTTCTAATTCTTCTATAGAAAGGTTTTTTAAATCTTTGTCTAAATTAAATTCTAGGTTTTCTTCTTCAAAATTTACGGCGTTTTTATTTTTCATAAAAAATCCTCCTTTGTTAAAACTTTCAAATCCAATTATAGCATAAAAAAACAGATATTACAATAATGTTAACATAAAAAATACTTTTATCAAAAA
>CAUWGC010000013.1:0-56120 GCA_963558405.1 uncultured Clostridia bacterium | reverse complement strand
AAAAACATCGAAATCGTAATCATGGTTATTGGAAATTTGAAACTAAGCGCCAAAAGAAAATTTTTAAATTGAAAAATTGAAAATAAGAATTTTATCCAGTAGCTATATTTCCAATTTCTATATTATTAGCAATAGTGTAAACAAAGAAGTTGACAGAAAAAAGTAATAAGCAAATTATAAATTACAATTTAGTAGTTCGCAAAATAATAATTTGTAGGAGGAATAGATGTCTTTAATAAGTGTAAACAATTTAACTTTTGGATATGATGGAAGCCTAAAAAATATATTTGAAAATGTATCATTTAATATAGATACTGATTGGAAATTAGGATTAATTGGAAGAAACGGTAAAGGTAAAACTACATTTTTAAAGTTATTATTAGGAAAATATGAATATCAAGGTGCAATATCAAAAAATGTTGAGTTTGATTACTTCCCTTTTGAAGTAAAAAACAAAGAAAGAATGGCAATAGAAATAGTAAATGAGATTGCTCCGAATGTTGAAGATTGGGAAATTATAAGAGAATTAAATTTACTTAATACAGATACTGAAGTATTATATAGAAGTTTTAACTTATTAAGTGGTGGCGAACAAATAAAGATACTTTTAATAAGTTTATTTTTAAAAGGTAATAACTTTTTACTTATAGATGAGCCTACAAATCATTTGGATATTGAAACACGAAATAATTTAGTAAATTATTTAGAAAAGAAAAAAGGATTTATATTAGTATCTCACGATAGAAATTTTTTAGATAAAGTTGTAAATCATATAATTTCTATAAATAATACTAATATAGAAATACAACAAGGTAATTTTTCATCTTGGAAAGAAAATAAAAATAGGCAAGATAATTTTGAAAAAATACAAAATGAAAGATTGCAGAAAGATATAAATAGACTTGAAATAGCTTCTAAAAATTGTGCAAAATGGTCAAATGAGGCTGAAAAAACAAAAAATAAAAAATATAATTCAGAAACTACAATAGATAAAGGATATATAGGACATAAAGCAGATAAAATGATGAAAAAATCAAAAGTTATGGAACAAAGAATAGAAAAAGCAATAAATGAAAAGACTAATTTGTTAAAAAATATAGAGGTAAATGATACATTAAAAATTATTCCTCTAAAAAGTAATAAGAATCCATTAATTTTTGCACATAACTTGCAGATAAAATATAGTAAAGAAACGATATTTAACCCTATTACTTTTGAAGTTAATAATGGCGATAGGGTTGCACTAATTGGAAAAAATGGCATTGGTAAATCAAGTATATTAAAACTTATTTTAGGAGAAGAATTACAGTATAATGGAGAGTTTATGGTTGCAAATGATTTAAAAATATCTTATGTTTCTCAGAGTACAGAAGATTTAAAAGGAAATTCGAGAACTTTTGCTTACGATAATAAAATAAATGAAAGTATTTTTAAAGCAATGTTAGTAAAAATGGGATTATCACAATTTGATTTTGATACTAATATTCAAGATATGAGTGAAGGTCAAAAGAAGAAGGTTCTAATTGCAAAAAGTATTTCAGAACAGGCTAATATTTATATATGGGATGAACCTTTAAACTATATTGATATATTGACAAGAGAACAAATAGAAGATGCTATTCTAAATTATAATCCTACCATTATTTTTGTAGAACATGATGAGAAATTTATTGAAAAAGTGGCAACAAAAATTATAAATTTGGTAAAGTAAGTGAGAGACAAATTACAATAAGTAGAGTAGATAATAAAGTTAAAATTATCTACTCTTTATTACGTAATATTAATAAAAATTGTAATTTTTGCTTAAATATAAAATCATAGACAAAGAAAGTATTTGCATAATGCTTTTTTAGAAAAATTTTTAAAAAAGTATTGACAAGTGAATAGATATTCAACTATAATATATTAAGAGTTGAATAATTACTCAATTATTTTTACAAAAGTAGAGGAGGAAAACAATGGTAAAGAATGAATTTATATGTGATTGTAACATAATACACAAAGAGGTTGTGGATGATACATTAAAAAAGATGCCAGAACAAGACTTATTTAATAAAATAGCTGAGTTTTTTAAAATATTAGGTGATACAACAAGAACAAAAATATTATTTGCATTAGATACAAACGAAATGTGTGTATGTGATATTGCAAATGTACTAAATATGAGTAAATCATCAATATCGCATCAATTAGGAACTTTAAGAAGAAGTGGAATTGTAAAATGTAGAAAACAAGGAAAAGAAGTTTATTATATGTTAGATGACGATCATATTAGGAAAGTTTTTGAAATAGCAAAAGAACATATAGAACACAAAAAATAATATTAAATGAAATTGGAGGTATATAAAATGAATAGTAAATTTAAAGTAAAAGGATTAGACTGTGCAAATTGTGCAGCAGAATTAGAAAGAGCAATTCAAAAAATTGAAGGAATAAAAAAAGCTAATATAAGCTTTATGACAGAGAGAATGGAATTAGAATATGATGAAAATAATGAAGATGAGATTATAAAAAAAGTAAAGAAAGTTATAAAAAGAGAAGAACCAGATGTAACAATAGAAAAAATATAGGAGGCATTTTAGAATGAAAAAAAAATTAATTAGGATAATTATAGCATTCATTTTATTTGTTTTTTCTCTTGTTATAAAATTTGACAACGAATGGATAAATAATGGAGAATTTATTGTAAGTTATATTATTGTAGGATTTGAAATAATACGAAAAGCACTAAGAAATATTATTAGAGGTAAAGTATTTGATGAGAATTTCTTGATGACAGTAGCAACAATAGGAGCATTTGGAATAGGAGAATTTCCAGAGGCAGTAGCAGTAATGTTATTTTATCAAGTTGGAGAGTTATTCCAAAGTTATGCTGTAGATAAATCAAGAAAATCAATAGCAAGTTTAATGGATATAAGACCTGATTATGCGAATATATATAGAAATGGAATAGTGGAAAAAGTAAATCCAGATGAAGTAAAAATTGGAGATACTATCATTGTAAAACCAGGAGAAAAAATTCCATTAGATGGTGTAATTTTTGAAGGACAAACAACATTAGATACAAAAGCATTAACAGGAGAAAGTATGCCAAGAGAAGCTATTGAAGGTGATGAAGTTTTAAGTGGATGTATTAATATAAACGGAGTTATTAAAATAGAAGTAAAAAAAGAATTTGGTGAATCAACAGTAAGTAAAATATTAGATTTAGTAGAAAATGCAAGTAGTAAAAAATCTAAATCAGAAAATTTTATAACAAAATTTGCAAAATATTATACACCAGTAGTAGTAATAATAGCAGTAATTTTAGCAATTTTGCCACCACTTCTAATTTCAGGTCAAAATTTTAGTGATTGGATATATAAAGCATTATCATTCTTAGTTGTATCTTGTCCATGCGCATTAGTAATATCTATACCACTAGGTTTCTTTGGAGGAATTGGTGGAGCTTCTAAAATGGGAATTTTAATAAAAGGAAGTAATTATTTAGAAGCTTTATCAAATGTAGAAACAGTTGTATTTGATAAAACAGGAACATTAACAAAAGGAACATTTGAGGTACAAAAAGTAAATGCTATTGGAATATCGCAAGATGAACTATTAAAAATAGCTGCATATAGTGAACATTACTCAAACCACCCTATTTCAAAATCTATAAAAAAAGCATATGGAAAAGATATTGATGAGAAACAAATAATTAAAACACAAGAATTATCAGGACATGGAATTTCAGCAAGAATTGGAGAAAAAGATGTTTTAGTTGGAAATGAAAAACTAATGAATGAACATCAAATTTCTTATACAAAGTGTAATGATATAGGTACTATTTTATATGTTGCAATAGAAAGAAAATATGTAGGATATGTTTTAATAGCAGATACAATAAAAGAAGATTCTAAAAATGCAATAAATGGATTAAAGAAAAACAATGTTAAACAAACAGTTATGCTTACAGGGGATAGAAAACAAGTAGGAGAAGCTGTTAGTAAAGAACTAGGATTAGATAAGGTATATACTGAACTATTACCTGATGGAAAAGTAGAAAAAGTAGAAGAACTATTAAAAGAAAAATCAGAAAAAGGAAAATTAGCATTTGTAGGAGATGGAATAAATGATGCACCAGTTCTAGCTTTAGCAGATATAGGAATTGCAATGGGTGGTTTAGGAGCAGATAGTGCGATCGAAGCAGCAGATATCGTAATTATGACAGATGAGCCATCTAAGATTGTAAAAGCAATAAAATTATCTAAAAAAACAATGAGGATAGTAAAAGAGAATATTGTATTTGCTATTTTTATTAAGGTAGTAGTTTTAATATTAGCAGCATTTGGGGTATCCACAATGTGGGAAGCAGTATTTGCAGATGTAGGTGTTTCTATTATCGCAATAATAAATGCTTTAAGAATATTAAGAGTAAAAAATATAAAATAAATTTTTAAAGAGCTATCACAGTGATAGTTCTTTTTTGTAAAAGGCTAAAAGCATTGAAAATAGTAGATAAAAAACTATATACCCCCTATTTACAACATACCCACATAAGGTATATAATATATCAGGTGGTGATGATATTGGAGAAAAAAACATATAGAACAGATGAAGAAAAGAAAATTATCAATAACAGAATAAATAGAATAGAAGGACAATTAAGAGGTGTCAAAAAAATGATAAGTGAAGATGCATATTGCAGAGATGTTCTTATTCAATTATCTGCTATTGAAAATTCTGTAAAAAGTTTGTCTAATCACGTTTTAGAGAAACATTTATATACCTGTGTAACTAGAGATTTAGAAAATGGAGATTTGGAAGTGATAGATGAACTTATAAACTTATTTAAAAAATTTAATAATTAGTAGGAGGTGTTAAAAATGAGAGAAACAATTATAAATGTAAAAGGTATGGTATGTGGGGGATGTGAAAATAGAATTAAAAATGCTTTAGAAGAAATTAAAGGTGTAGAAAAAGTAGAGGCTGATTATAAAACAGGAATAGTAAAAATACTTGCAAATGAAAATATAGAAAGAAAGGCTATGGAAGATACAATAGAAGATATTGGATTTGAAGTAGTAAAGGAAAATTAATTATGAAAAAAGTAGTATTGTCAATAGAGGGAATGACTTGCAGTGCTTGTTCTAATGGATTAGAAAAATACTTAAACAAACAAGAAGGAATAAAATCAGCAGCCGTTAATCTTGTAATGGCAAATGCAAGTATTGAGTATGATGAAAAAATTTTAAATATTGATAATCTTAACGAATTTGTACGAAAAGCAGGTTTTAAAAGTTTAGGAGAATTTAAAGAAATAAAAATCGAAGGAAAAAATAAAAAAGAAAAGATTAAATTTATTATGTTCACAATACTTGCAATAATTTTAATGTATATTGCAATGGGACACATGATTCATTTACCAACATTAAGCATAATTGATGTAAATCAAAATCCTATTGGATATACAATATGTTTACTTGTATTTGCAATAATTTTTATGATTTATGGATTTGACATATTAAAAAATGGATATAAAAATTTAATACATAGAACTGCAAATATGGATACATTAGTTGGAATTGGAGTAATTAGTAGTTTTCTTTATAGTTTATATAATATAATCTTACTTTTTAGAGGAAATAATGAAGCTATCCATCATTTATATTTTGAATCAGTTGTAATGGTAATTTACTTTATAAAACTTGGAAGATATGTAGATGGAATTAGTAAAGACAAAACAAAAGAAGCTATACAAAAATTAGTGAAAATAACCCCAGAAAGTGCAACAATAAAAGTAAATGGAAAAGAAAAAATAGTTACAATAGATGAGGTACATAAAGGAGATATAGTAATAAGTAAGCCAGGAGAAAGAATTTCAGTAGATGGAGAAATTATAGATGGAAAAACTCATTTAGATGAATCTTTTATCACAGGAGAAAGTAAGCCTATAACCAAAAGTGTTGGTAACAAAGTAATTGCAGGAAGCATAAATTATGATGGATATATAGAATATAAAGCAGAAAAGATAGGCAAAGAGTCAGCTATATCAGAAATAGTAAAATTAGTTGTAGAAGCAAGTAATACAAAAGCTCCTATTGCAAAAATTGCAGACACAGTTTCTGGATATTTTGTACCAATAGTTATTGCTATTAGTATATTAACATTTATTATTTATTTAATTTTAGGGTATGGATTTGAAAATGCATTAATAACATTTGTAACTGTATTAGTAGTAGCTTGTCCTTGTAGTTTAGGATTAGCAACACCACTTGCAATAGTAGTATCAGAAGGAAAATGTGCAAGCAATGGAATTTTAATTAAAAAAAGCGAAATATTAGAAAATGCACAAAAAGTAAACACAATAGTTTTCGATAAAACAGGAACACTAACTTATGGAACATTAAAAATTGCTGAAATAAAAAACTATAGTAATATGAGTAATCAAAAACTACTACATTTAGTTGGATCAATAGAAAGTAAATCTACACATCCTATAGGAAAAGCATTTACAGATTATTTAAAAGATAATAAATTAGTAACATTACAAGTAAAAGAATTTGGAAATGTAAGTGGATTTGGAATTATAGGTAGAATAGATGAACAAAAATTTATTATAGGAAATTCTAAAATACTAGAAAGCTATAAGATAAAAAATATATATGAAAAAGATGAAAAAGAATTGGCAGCCAAAGGAAATAGTATTGTTTATGTTGTTCAAAATGAGAAAATAATAGCTTTAATTGGAGTGAATGATATTGTAAGAGAAAACAGCAGGCAAGTAATAAATGAACTAAATAGCAAAAATATTGATACAATTATGCTAACAGGAGATAACAAGGAGACGGCAGAAAAAATTGCAAAAGATATAGAAATAACTGAAGTAATTGCAAATGTATTGCCAAATGAAAAGACAAATATAATTAAAAAACTAAAACAGGAAAATAATTATGTCATGATGTGTGGAGATGGAATAAATGATAGCCCTGCACTTGCCATAGCAGATATTGGTGTTAGTGTAAAAAGTGGAACAGATATAGCAATGGATTCTTCAGATGTTATTTTAACTAAAAACGATTTAAACAGTATTTTGAATTTAATAGATATAAGTAAAAAAACAATAAGAATTATAAAACAAAATCTATTTTGGGCATTTTTCTATAATGCTCTAATGATTCCAATTGCAATTGGAATACTAAAACCAATTGGAATATCGATTAGCCCAATGGTTGCAAGTTTAGCTATGGTATTTAGTAGCATAACTGTGATATTAAATACATTAAGGTTAAAGAAAAAGTAAGTAGAAAGAATTAATAGAATTATCTATAGAAGCGAAAAAAATGGCGTTTTCATTATGAGTTGCTCAAATTACAATACTTAATGTAATCATTGCTACATTACTTATAAAGGAAACTTTAGTTGAAATGAAATTTATTAATCGTCAACTGAAAAGTTAAATGCAACTTGGAAGAGGTAAAAGCAATTTGTACGAGAAATAGCAATAAGTGGGGCTGATAGTTAGTTGAAATTATCACCTCTTTATTATATAATATGAAATGTAAAAATAGTAATTTATCTTTCACTCTCAAAAATAATTTTTAAAATTTTAATAAAGTATATTGACAAATATCAATATACTGAATATAATACTATATAGATATTTGTCTATATAGTATTATTAAGGAGTAGATTATGGAACAAGTAAAATATGAAGAAATGTCAAACATATTCAAAGCATTATCAGATTCAAACCGAATAAAAATTGTGGATTTGTTATATAAGAATGGAGAAACCTGTGCTTGTAATTTATTAGATGAATTTAATATTTCACAACCTACACTTTCACATCATTTAAAAGTATTATCGGATACTGGGATATTACTTCAAAGAAAAGAAGCAAACTGGATACATTATAGAATAAATGATGAGAAAATTATAGAAATAAAAGAGTTCTTTAATAATATTTCAAAATAATATTTAGCACCTGTAACAAGGTGCAATATTTAAGAATAATATATAGATAGATATAAATATATCAATATAAGAAAGGAGTTTTTTATGCAGTATGTTCAAAATGTGTTTAGTTGGCTTAATGATGTATTTTTAGAAATGACTTGGTTATCAGATTTAATTACTTGGATAGTAAATAATATTTTCAGATTACCAATAAATGATGAAAGTACAATCGGAAAAATCGGAGGAAGCATACAATTTTTTATGTATGATTTTGTAAAAATTATGGCTTTACTATGTGTACTTATTTTTATGTTTTCATATATAGAAAGCAAATTTACACCAGAAAAAACAAAACAAATATTGAGCAAATTAAAAGGAATTAAAGGTGCTATAATAGGAGCATTATTAGGAACAGTAACTCCATTTTGTAGTTGTTCAAGTATTCCGATTTTTATTAGTTTTGTAAAAGCTGGATTACCTATGGAAGTTACATTTAGTTTTCTAATTTCTTCTCCATTTGTTGATTTAGCTTCTACCGTACTATTAGCATCTATGTTTGGATGGAGAGTAGCAATAGCTTATGTTGTTGTGGGTGTAATATTGGCAGTTGTAGGTGGAATAATAATTGGAAAATTAAAACTAGAAAAATACATTGAAAAATATGTATTTGATACACAAGTTGGAGAAAGCAAGGATTTAGAGCCTACTAAAAAAGAAAGATTACAATATGCAAAAGAACAAGTTAAAAACATTTTTGTAAATGTATGGAAATATGTTTTATTAGGAGTTGGAATAGGTACATTTATTCATAACTGGATTCCACAAACAGCCATCGAAACAATTTTAGGAGAAGGAAATATATTTGCACCAATTCTAGCAGCAGTTGTAGGAATACCAATGTATGCAGATATATTCGGAACATTACCAATAGCAGAAGCATTAGTATTAAAAGGAACAGGAATAGGAACTGTATTAACATTTATGATGGGAGTAACAGCTTTATCAGTACCATCTATTGTAATGTTAAAAAATGTAATGAAACCTAAATTGCTTGCTATTTTTGTAGGAATTATAGCAGTTGGAATTATTGCCATTGGTTATATATTTAATATATTTTCATTTTTAGTAATTTAATTAAAGAAAGGAAAGGTTAATATGAATATCAAAGTTTTAGAAATGTCTTGTTGTAGTGGAGGAAAATTACAAGCTATTACAGAGGAAACAATAAAAGAATTAGGAATAAATGTGAATATTGAAATTATAGGAGATATGCAAAAAATGATGGCATTAGGTGTAATGAGAACACCAGCACTTATAATTGATGATGAAGTAGTTTTACAAGGTAGAATACCTAAAAAAGAAGAAATAAAAA
This sequence comes from uncultured Clostridia bacterium, assembly GCA_963558405.1. Taxonomy (GTDB): domain Bacteria; phylum Bacillota; class Clostridia; order TANB77; family CAG-508; genus CAKNOI01. The sequence continues at coordinate 46,810 of CAUWGC010000013.1, read as the reverse complement.
GACTTCTTCAAAAGTAATTATATAATAAATTAGTTAAGCAAGTGATTTGATGATTACTTGCTTTTATGTTATAATCATCTCGACAACTTACAATTTTATAGTTATTGATTTATAGTAATTTACCGAAAAGATTGTCAGTAATGACAGTCTTTTTTGTACGACAAGCAGTTATACAAATAGATTAGTTCAGTGCAACTAATCTATTTTTTATAAGAATTATAAACGAATTAAATGCAATTATTTTTTTATTATTTATTGACATTTAATTATAACTACTATAAAATATAGTAGTATAGTTTGTAGTAGAAAGAAGGGCTTAAATATATGAAAAATTATGACAACTATTTTCTTCCTGTAGATAATATGGAAGAAGCAAAAAGATATTATGAGGAAATATTGGGGTTAAAAAAGAAATTTGATTTTTCTGATAAGGGAATGGTTGCTTATAATATTGGAAATGAAGAACCTGCAATAATTTTAAAAGACAAAAATAAATTTGAGAATTTAAAGCCTACAATATGGTTTGAAGTAGAAGATGTTGCAATCTTCTATAAAGAAATGTTGAATAATGGTATAAAATTTTTGAGTGAGCCTTTTAAAATTGGAACTGGTAATGCAGTCGAGTTTGAAGATCCATTTGGAAATAGACTTGGCGTTACAGATTATATTAAGTAAGGAGTAGAGATTATGTCAAATATAGATTTGGTATTATTAGGACTTATTAAACAAAAATCACAAAGTGCTTATGATATTAAAAAAAATATAGAATATCGTAATATACCAAGATGGGTAAGAATTAGTGAACAGTCTATTTATAAGAAAGTATTACAATTAGAATCAAAAGAATATATTGTTAGCCATAAAGAGAAAGAGGTAAATATGCCAGATAAAGCAGTATATACTATTACTAACAAAGGTAATGATTATTTTAATAAACTTATGAATGATATTTCAAATTCTGATGTTAGTCTATATTTGGATTTTAATATTATTATCACGAATTTAGATTTAGTAGATGATGAACAAAAAAAGATTCTTGTTTCTAATATAAAATCAAAGATATTAGAATTAAAAGAATTACTAAATGAAAGACAATCTCATAGACAACATATTCCTAATGTTGGAAAACAAATGTTCAAACAACAATTAGCATTAGTAGAAACATTAGAAAAGTGGATAATTGATTTTGAGAATAGTTTAAAAGAACAAAATTAGCAAATATTGATTTTAAGTTAAAAGATAAATTTGTAGGGAGGGAAATTCAATGAAAATAATCAACATTGGTATTCTTGCTCATGTAGATGCAGGAAAGACAACTTTAACGGAAAGTCTGCTTTATACAAGTGGAGCGATTTTAGAATTAGGCAGTGTAGATAAGGGAACAACAAGGACAGATACTATGTTTTTAGAACGTCAGCGTGGAATCACAATTCAGGCAGCAGTTACTTCTTTTAATTGGAATGACTACAAAATCAATATTGTAGATACTCCTGGACATACAGATTTTATAACAGAAGTGTATCGTTCCTTATCTGTTCTTGATGGAGCTATTTTAGTAATTTCTGCTAAAGATGGTGTACAAGCACAAACCAGAATACTATTCCATGCACTTCAAAAAATGAATATACCAACAATTATTTTTATAAATAAAATAGATCAGGATGGAATTAACTTAAATAATATTTATCAAAATATCAAAGAAAAACTTTCAAATGATATTATTGTTATGCAAAATGTAACATTAACTCCAGAAATATCAATTAAAAATATTATTGATTTAGATGATTGGGATCCTGTAATTTCCAAAAATGATAAACTTTTAGAAAAATATATTGCAGGAGAAAAATTGACTATACAAGAATTAACGTATGAAGAATATAGGTGTGTTAAAAAAGGTTCGTTGTTTCCTATATACCATGGAAGTGCTAGAAATAATATAGGGACTCAACAACTCATCGAAGCTATTTCAAATCTTTTTTGTCCTGAAATGAATGAGAATGATTCAGAACTATGTGGAAGGGTTTTTAAAATTGAATATACAGACCATAAGCAAAGATTAGTTTATTTGCGTCTTTACAGTGGAACATTACACTTACGAGATACAATTATATTGCCAGAAAAAAAGAAAGTGAAACTTACAGAAATATATATTCCTTCAAATGGAGAAATGATACAGACAAAAACAGTTTGTTCTGGAGATATTTTTATTATACCTAACAATACATTAAGATTGAACGATATTATAGGAAATGAAAAGCTTTTGCCATGCAATGTATGGAATGACAAGACTGTACCAATACTACGAACAAGAATTGAACCGATAAAAATAGAAGAGAGAGAAAAATTATTGGATGCTCTTACAGAAATTGCAGATACTGATCCTCTTTTACGTTATTATGTTGATACGATAACACATGAAATCATCATTTCTTTTTTAGGAACAGTGCAGTTAGAAGTTATCTGTTCTCTGTTGATTGAAAAATATCACATAAACATAAGAATCGAAGATCCAACCGTAATTTATTTGGAAAAACCATTACAAAAGGCAGATTATACTATTCATATTGAAGTACCACCAAATCCATTTTGGGCATCAATTGGATTATCAATAACTCCACTTCCAATTGGCAGTGGAATACAGTACGAAAGCAAAGTTTCACTCGGTTATTTAAATCAAAGTTTCCAAAATGCAGTAAGAGAAGGTATTAATTATGGACTGGAGCAAGGTTTGTATGGTTGGGAAGTAACAGATTGTAAAATATGTTTTGAATATGGTGTTTATTATAGCCCTGTTAGTACTCCCTCGGATTTTCGCTTTCTTGCCCCAATTGTACTTGAACAAACATTGAAAAAAGCGGGAACGCAATTATTAGAGCCATATTGTTCGTTTATACTTTTTACACCACAGGAATACTTTTCTCGTGCATATAATGATGCACAAAAACATTGTGCAATAATTGAAACAAGTCAATCAAAAAATGATGAAGTTATTTTTACAGGACATATTCCTGCACGTTGTATTAATGAATATCGTAATACTTTAACTCTATATACAAATGGGCAAGCAGTTTTTTTGACAGAATTAAAAGGTTATCAAATTGCTACTTGTGAACCAGTTATTCAATCACGTAGACCAAATAATCGAATAGATAAAGTACGCCATATGTTTAATAAAAAAGAAAATTAAGTTACTATTCGCTAAATTACAAGTTATAGAGCAGATAGTTAGTTGCCAGTATGATAATATAAGTAAAAATAGAGATTTTTTAGATGAATTATGGAAAATTTTCATAATATTTTTGTAAATTAAAAGGTTGTCTTGAAACAGGCAACCTTTTAATCATCTATATCCTCGAATAGTTTAGAATCGTAAAATTCTTTTAATGAGATTTTTAATGTTTTACAAATTTGATATATTACCATAGAACTTGGATTTTCAACTTTGCAATTAACAATATCTCTTAAAGTTGATGGAGGAATAGTGGAACTTTCAGCTAACTTATTTATTGTTATTTTTCTATCAGCACATAATTCTTCAATTCTTTGACTTAAAGCCTTTTTAAATAGCATTTTCAATCCCTCACTTTCTCATAATATTTTACAAGAAAAGGCAAGAAAATATGCACGGATATCCGTTGACTTAAATTGCTTAAAATGGTATAATTGTTAATATGCAATTATTACAGAAGAAAAGCAGTACATATTGATTAGAGGAGGTGCTGTTTTTTTATTAAAAACAACTTGGGAAAATAGCATACTATAAGGAGGAAATATAATGGAGCAAATATTTATGTTAGTATTTATGGTTATTTTAATTGGAATAGTTATTTATTTTGGAATAAAAGAAAATAAAGAAACTACAAAAGAAAATAATAAAATTGAAGAAGATCCAGATAGATTTAGTAAAAAAATTAGAGCAATAAAGGAAGAATACGGAGAATTTAATTATATTGAACAGCCTGCAATGAAAATAGGAGAATGGGAAAATGAGGTTAGGAAAAATATATCTTCAATAGTTGATACAAAAACTAAATATAGCTCAAATAAAGAATTGAGAATATTAGTAGGAGATTATAATAGAGCTTCTGCATCTAATACAACATCTGTATTAGAAAGTGTGGGATTAAATGTAACTATTGCTAATTCAGGTATTGAAATAATTGAAAGAATTAAAAATAATGAAAAATATGATTTGATAATAAGTAATAATATTTATGATTCTGGTCATTGTGATGGACCAGAAACTCTTATGAGATTAAGAGAAATAGACAACTTTAATATTCCTGTTATTGTTTTAACTGTTTCAAAAGGAAAAAGAGATATGTTTGTTAATGGTTATGGATTTAATGAATATATGGAAAAACTCTTAACACAAGATAAAGTGATGGAAACATTACCAAAATTATTTAAAGATTTAGAATTTACAAAAATAGAAAGCAATAAGTCAGCATAAGACCTATTGCTTTTTTCTACCTAATAACTTATCTATTGAAAAAGGTTTATAGACAAGTGTTAAACTATACAAAAATGTTGTAGGTATTAAGTTTTTAGAATTTTCATAGTGTGCATAATTTGCTTGTGATGTATTGATTTTCTTTGCAACTTCTTCTTGTGTCATAGAATTTCTTTTACGAAGTATGCGAAGATTTTTTGATATTAAATCTATATCTATTTTTAATGGCAAATATGATTCATCATTTTTATTTGTTATACCAAACAAGTAATCAAGACTGAAGTTATAATGATTAGCATATTCAATTAATCTTCTTAATGGGATAGTATCTTTTCCAGTTTCCCAACCAGATATTGTAGTAAAGTTCAAATTAAAGAACTCTGCAATATCTTTTTGTTTTATATCAATATTTTCTCTACTATTTTTAAAGTTTTTAATTATCATTTTTTTCCCCCTATATAATTATTCCACTTACTAGGGCAAATATAATAATTCTAGGGAAAATAGACTATTGCGAACAGAAAATATTTGTATATTTGCACAATTCGACAAATTTTGCGATAGAAATATGATATATTTTTATTGAAATTACCAGAAAATATCGGAAAAAAGCATATTTTGATAGTTATAATCATTATATGAAATAGCATATTTCATATACTAAAATAAAAAAAATGACTTTTTGTATATAAATTTAGGCATTTCATAAACTATTTAGTTTTTGTGTCAAAAAATGTGGTACTATGTCGATGAAATTAAAAACGAAAGAGAAATCCATCAGATTACCAATGATGTTTTTTAAAAATCAGGGAGGGATAAGATGGATTTTTATTTATTATATAAAAATAATTTAGAAAGCATACACTAACTTTTAAGGGTTAATTGTGTGCTTTTTTGTTTTTATATAAGACAATTCCATTCTATGTACTTATTAAGCATAAACATGCTGAAGGAAAAAATTTTTATGAGAGATTTTTTGGCGTAGCTTTATAGAAATGTTTATGTTCTAAAAATCTACGCATTAAGAGGTGTGTAGATTTGAGAATTGTCTTGATTGATTTCAATATAATTGCATATTTCAAAGTGAGTAGAAAAGATTTTATAGACTTTTCTGCTCATTTTGTGTTTTTAGCTCCTAAATGTAGAGGACCTCCTATTACTTGAATTAACTGAAATTTGAGTGAATAGGAGGTTTTTTTTATGTCTAATGAAGAATTAGAAGATGATGTTGTACTTGCAAAATTTATAAATTATATGCAAAAAGCACTTTATCACATGAGATTAAATTATTTTAGAGATTATGAGAGAATGAGAGATTATGAGGTTGAACTAGAAGAAATTGAATGTCCAAATTCAAAAGATGTTATAAATGAAGATATATCAATTATAGGAGTTTTAAATGATACTGAAATTAAATTATTAAACCTATTATATACACAGGGACTAAGTTATAAGGAAATATCTGAAATAACAAATGAAAATATAGAAACTTTAAAGAAAAGGCGAACTAGAGCCTTAAAGAAATTAAAAAAGGTTATGGAGGAATGAGAAAATGCAATATAATACAGAGTTTTATAAATTATTAAGACAAGCTGTATATGATGATACATTAAATGAAGCTAAAGAGACAATAGAAGAATATAATAAAAATAAGTTTAATACTTCAATGAATAATTTAGTTAAACAAGCATTGCAAACACGGAATAATGAAAAGTGAACAAAAGGATGATATGTTAACAACAGAAGAAAAAATAATTGAAGGAGAAGAAAGATAGATGACAATAGTTAATAGAAGAGCATATACAGAAGTACTTGAAATATTGAAACATATTTCTCAAGAAGAATTAAATAAAATACCTACAGAAATTATAAAGTTTATGGAAGATAATAGAGATAATACATATAATTTTACATATGATGTTTCACAGAGTCTAGGAGAGCAAAAAGTATTGAGAGAAACAAATTCCATAATAATATATATTTTTAAAAAATATTTTGCCACAGATGTTCAAAAAGAAAAAATAAATAATATATTAATGCAAAACGAATTAATATATCAAAAAAATTTAAAAGAAAAATATAATCCAGAATTATTGTTTAGGAAAAAAGAGTATAAAATAGAAGATGAAAAAGAATCGATAGAGAATAATATGGAAGAAGTTTCTTTGATTGAATATAAAGAAAATATCTTTATTAAGTTAATAAAAAAGATAAAAAATAACTTTTTAAAGATATTTCATTAATATTAATGAGAGGAGAAAATATAAATGTTAAAAGATCAAAATAATAATAATTATATAAAAAATGAAAATCCATTATGTGATAGAAAAAATGTATCATAAGATAATTACATAACATATACAATAAAAATTTAAAAAAATAAACTTTTTTTGTCTCAAGATAATCTAATAAATGTAGACTACAAATTATAAATATAGTTAGGAGAGAAAATGATTAGATATACCAAAAGAAGAAGAAAAAGTTTATTTTTTATTTTTATAATAATATTGATTATAATATTTGGATTAATTAAAATATTTAAAACCAAAAAAGAAAGTACGGATATAACTAAAAATAATATAGTACAAGAAAATATTATAACAAATAATAACAATGAAACAAAAAGTAATACAATATATAATGAAAATGTAGAGGTAGTAAATATTCAAGAAGAAAACATACAGACAGAAAACATACAAGTAGAAGATAGCCAAAATGAAGAAGACGAAACAGAAAAAAATGAAATATCAAGTGATGTACACTTTGGAAGTGATGTGGCATTTATTGGAAATTCTAGAACACAAGCATTTCTAATGTATACTGGGTTAACAGAAGTTACAGACTATACTAATATAGGACTTATGGTTGACACAGCCATTACAAAAAAATTTATAACTAACAAAAATGGCGAAAAAATAACAATATTGGAAGATTTAAAAAATATAAATATAAATACAATCTATATTATGTTAGGAACAAATGAATTAGGATGGGTATATAGTAGTATATTTATACAAAAATACGAAGAATTAATAGATAAAATATTGGAAATTAAACCAAATTGTAAAATAAAAGTTCAATCTATAATCCCAGTTACAAAATCAAAATCTGATAATGATAGTGTATACAATAATCAAAAAATAACAGAATATAATAAATTAATTAAAGACATGGCTGATAGAAAAAATATAGAATTTATTAATTTGGTACCTATTTTATCAGATGAAAATGGAAATTTACCAGAAGATGCAAGCCCTGATGGAGTTCACTTAAATAAAGAATATTGTATGAAATGGTTAGAATATTTAAAAAATAATTAATAAAAGGAGATCAACTATGAAAAAGAATATATTAATAATATTAGTAGTTTTAATTGTTATTATAACATTAAATATAGGAATTATTAGTTTTAATAATAATAAAAATATAGATATTGATATAAAGAAATTAGCAGATGATTTAAAAAATGCTCAAATATTCGAAGATAACTTGAGCCAAATAGATAGAAGTAGTATAATTAAAAAATATGAATTTGATAATAACCCAATAACAGAGATTATATCATATTTAGGAACTGGTGCCACTGCAGAAGAAATATTAATAATGGAAGTATCAGATGAAAAATATGTAAAGGAAATTGAAGAAAAGATAAAAAGCAAAATGGAAGAAAATAAAATTAATTTTCAAAATTATTTACCAAAAGAAGTCTACAAATTAGAAAACTATATACTGGAAAGTAAAGGAAGATATATAGTTTTATGTGTTTCTAATGATTATGACAAAACAAAGGAAATAATAAATAAATATTTTTATAATTAAAGGAGTAAAAAAAGTGCAAGATGCTAAAGAAACATTAATAGAGTACCTTAAAAATAATCGAGATAAGTTATATAGAGTTGCATTTAGTTATTCTAAAAATGAAGAAGCTGCTTTAGATATTGTTCAAGAAGCAATTTTAAAAGCTCTAAAAAATATTACTAAATTGAAAGAAGTAGAATACGTTAAAACTTGGTTTTATAGAATTTTAATAAATGAATGCTTACAGTATATAAAGAAAAACAAAAGAATGATTACATGTCAATTACAAGAAATAGAAGGTCAAATAGAATGGAATGATGATATAAGTTTTGAAGGAATTGATGTTTATAAGCATATTCAAGATTTAAATGAAAAATTAAAAACAGTCATAATACTTAGATTTTTTGAAGATATGAAAATAGAAGAAATTGCTTTAGTTACAAAAACTAATGTTAATACAGTAAAATCTAGATTATATAAGGGCTTAGAAAAATTAAAAAAATCAATTAAAACTTATTAGAGAGGATGTGTTTAAGATGAAAAAAATGGAAGAAGCTAAAAAGGTTTATAAATCTATAAAAATCCCACAACAATTGGATTATACAATAAATAAAGCGATTTTTAATAGATGTGATAAAACCAAAAATAGAGTTAAATATATAAAATATTTAACTTCAACAGTAGCCTGCAGTTTTGCCATCTTTATTATTATGATTAATGTAAATCCTAGTTTTGCTACAAGTTTATCAGATATACCTGTTATTGGAGAATTTGCTAAAGTATTTACAATTAAAGAATATAAAGAAGAAGATAATATAAAATTAATAGATGCAAAAATACCGGCATTAGAAAATACAGGAAATACTGATTTAGAAAAAAGAATAAATTATGAAATAATGCTAAAAATAAATGATGTATTAAAAGAAGCGGAAGATAGAGCAGCAGAATACAGAAAAGCAGTTATAGAAACAGGAGGAAGGGAAGAAGACTATCATCCATTAAGAATACAAGTTGATTATAAAGTGGGTTATTCTACAGAAAAAATAGTTTCTTTTATGATTTTAAAATCTGAAACATTAGCAAGTGCATATACGGAAATGTATTTTTATAATATAGATATAGAAACAGGTAAAAAATTAAATTTAAGAGATTTATTAGGAAATGATTATAAAAAAATAGTAGATGATGAAATATATAAAGAAATAGAGATTAGAAGCAAAAATCCAGATAATATATATTTTACAAAAGGAGAAGGTGGATTTGAAGGAATAGAAAATGAATATCAAGATTTTTATATTAATAAAGAAGGTAAAATTGTAATAGTGTTTGAAAAATATAAAATTGCACCTGGTTATATGGGAATACAGGAGTTCGTAATAGATGATAAAGTATTGTAAATACCATTAAAATTGGACATTATATGTTTTTTGTGGTATAATAAAAAGTACAAAAAATTTATTTTAAGGAGAGAAACAACATGAAAAAACGGACATTAATTATTTTGGCGGTACTTTTAGTTTTAATAACTGCAATTACTTATTTATTCTTTCTAAACTTTGAATTTGGTATAATTACTTTGGTTAGAGGAATTGCTGTTGAACAAAAAGATAATTATGGATACATGTTATCTATACAGGAAATGAAAAAGTTTGCAGAAAGTGGAATTTACCAGAATTGGTTGACTCAATCAGGTGCTACAGTTTTTGGAAAAATATTAAGAGCAATTGTAGTAGTTGCAGAGACAACAATTTGGTGTATCGCAGTATTTGCAGTTAATGAAATCAGAATGTACATGAAGAATATCAACAAAAAATCCTTACATAATCAACAATAACTACTGTTGATCATGTAAAAGATAGTGGACAATATGTCCGCTATTTTTTTTATAATAAAGTTTGATATTTATTTATTTTTATGATAATATAAGAAAAATATTATAGAAATAAAATAAGTTAAAAAAGATTAACTAAAGAATATTGGATGGAGATGTTTTATATATGAAAGAAAATGTAACAAAAAACAATGAAAGAAATGTTAGTTTAGATTTATTAAAAATTATAGGAATGTTTTTAATAGTTTGTATACATTTTATTGGAATTAACCATTTAATTGATATTTCAGTAAAAGGTAGCATGAATTACATAGCAATGCTAATAATTCATGTTATATGCTTAATTGCTGTTCCGTGTTATTTTTTGATTAGTGGATATTTTTTAGTAAATTCTAAGTTTAATATAAAGAAGATACTTAATATATGGGCAATTACTATATTTTATAGTATTTTATTTTTAGTCCTATATTTGACAATATATAAAAAAAATCCTCAAATTTTAGAATGGCAAAAATCCCTTTTTCCGGTATTAGCAGAAGGATACTGGTTTGTTAGCGTTTATGTTGTATTATATTTGATATTTCCATTTTTGAATATAATAATACATAAAATTAATAAAAAACAATATATTTTTCTAATGACTGTGCTATTTACAGCAAATTGCGTAGCTACTACTTTTTTCCCAGCTACAAAAGTATATAACAATAACAATGGAATGAATATTTTTTATGCAATTTTCTTATATTTTGTTGCAGGATATATCCGTATATATCATAAAGAAAATAAACAAAATAACAAAAAAATAATAAAATATTTAATAATTTTTATTATTTCTATAGCAATGTTATCATTAATCTTATATCAACTAAAAACTGCAAATACTAAAAACTATATGATACGACTTTTTACAGACCAATGTTTTTCATATAGTAGTATTTTATGCTTTATAGCTTCTGTTTCAGTATTTAAAATATTTACAAATATAAAAATTACAAACCATTCTATAAAAGAAATTGTAGGTTATTTTAAGCCATTGTTATTTTCAGTATATTTAATACATAATAATATAATATTTGCAAATATTTTATGGAATGGATTAGATGTAAAAAATTATATTAAATTACCAACACTTACACTATTAGGTTATACTATAGGAATTTCATTACTTATTTTTATATGTTGTGTAGGAGTTGAAATATTAAGAATACAGCTTTTTAAATTAATTTCAAAAATTAATTTTGTAAGAAAAATAAACAATAAATTGCAAGAACAGTATGATAAAATAAATGCTATAATAAATATATAGGAGGAAAAATTGAGCAGATTAGTATTAATAGATGGAAATAGTATTTTAAATAGAGCTTTTTATGGAATTATGGGAAATAAAATGCTTATAACAAAAGATGGCACATATACAAATGCTGTGTATGGATTTTTATCTATATTTTTTAAAATAATAGATGACTTAAATCCAGAATATATGGCTGTGGCATTTGATTTATCTGCACCAACAGCTAGACACAAGATGTATGAAGGATATAAAGCGACAAGAAAAGGAATGCCAAATGAACTTGCTAGTCAAATGCCTATATTAAAAGAAATATTAAAAGCTATGCATATTACTGTCATAGAAAAAGAAGGGTATGAAGCTGACGACATTTTAGGGACTATTGCTAAAAGAGCAGAAAAGAAAAATTTAGAAGTAACAATACTTTCAGGTGATAGAGATACTTTCCAATTGGCAAGTGATCATATAACTATTCGTATTCCAAGAACAAAAATGGGAAAAACAGAGACAGAAGATTTTGATAGTAAAATGGTAGAAGAAATTTATGGCGTTAAACCTAAACAACTTATAGAAGTAAAAGGTTTAATGGGAGATAATTCTGATAATATACCAGGCGTACCGGGTATAGGAGAAAAAACAGCATTAAATTTGATTAAGGAATATGGAAATATTGATGCTATTTATCGTGCTGTTGATAAAGGAAGTTTTACTCTTAAAGGAAAGGCAAAGCAACAAATAATAGAACATAAAGACCTAGCATATTTATCTAAAACATTAGGAACTATTAATACTAAAGTTCCTATTAAAGAAAGAATAGAAAGTCTAAAAATAGTAGAATGGGATAAAGAAAAAGTTCTTTCTATATTTAAGGAACTTAATTTTAATCGTTTTATAGAACGTTTTCACCTAACTTCACAAGAAGAAAAAGAAAAACAAATAACAGATATTTTTAGTATTAAGGAATTAAAAGAAAATAATGAAATTGAAATACTAGTAAAAAAAATAAATGAAGAAAAACAAATTTTTTATTATTTTCATACAATAGAAGATTTATTGCCACGAAATATTATTAAAAATAAAATAACAGGTATTAGTATTTATATAAAACAAGAAAACAAAGTTTATACAATTTGTGGAACACAAGAGTTTAAAAAATATTTTAAAGAAATATTTGAAAATAAAAATATAGCCAAATTAGGATATAAACAATCAAGAGATTATATATTATTAAAACAAATAGATATAAACCCATCTGGCTTTAAGTATGATGCAGAAGTTGCAGCATATGATATAAATCCAACTAATATTCCATACAATTTAGAAAAATTAAGTGAAATGTATTTAGAAACAGACATAAACGAATATTTAGGTCAAGAAGAAACAGATAAAAAAGAATCAAAAGAAGATACACAAATAAATTTATTTGAAACAATTGGAAAAGATGATAAAAAAGAAAAAGATGAATATACTAATAACAAAAAAAGGTATGAATTGTATGCATATTGTATTGCTAAATTATATTCTGCAACTATGTTAAAACTAGAAAAAATGGGAGGATTAGAATTATTTACAAATATTGAAATGCCAATGGTTGAAATTCTTTCAGAAATGCAATATACAGGAATATTTGTTGATAAAAAAGAACTATTAAAATTTGGCAAATCATTGCAAAAAAGTTTAAAACATTTAACAGATAATATATTTGAAATGTGTGGCGAAGAGTTTAACTTAAATTCTCCTAAACAATTAGGTGAAATTCTCTTTGAAAAATTACAATTACCAGTGTATAAAAAAACAAAGAAAGGTTATTCAACAGATGTAGATGTGTTAGAAAAATTAAAAGATAAGCATCCTGTAATTGAAAAAATCTTAGATTATAGGCAACTTGCAAAATTAAATTCTACTTATGTAGAAGGATTGATTCCATATATTAATGAAGAAACTCATAAAATTCATTCATATTTTCATCAAACAGTTGCTGCTACAGGAAGAATAAGTTCAACAGAGCCAAATTTACAAAACATACCAACAAGAATAGAATTTGGAAAAAAATTAAGAAAGGTATTCAAGGCAGAAACCGAAAATGTATTTATTGATGCAGATTATTCTCAAATTGAATTAAGAGTGTTAGCACATATTTCAAAAGATGAACAAATGATAGATGCATTTAATAATGATGAAGATATTCATAAACAAGTTGCTTCAAAAGTTTTTAATGTTCCATTAGATAAAGTAAGTAAAAGTCAAAGAAGTGCTGCTAAAGCAGTTAACTTTGGCATTGTATATGGAATTAGTGATTTTGGTTTATCTGAACAAATTGGAATTACAAAGAAAAAAGCAAAAGAATATATTGACCAATATTTAGAAAAATACAAAGGTATTGAGAATTTTATGAAAGAAATAGTTGATATTGCTAAAAAAGAAGGATATGTAGAAACTATGTTTCATAGAAGGAGATATATTCCAGAAATAAATTCAAACAATTATATTGTAAGACAATTTGGAGCTAGAGCAGCGATGAATACACCAATTCAAGGAACTGCTGCAGATATTATGAAAATTGCTATGATTAAAGTAAGTGAAAAGTTAAAAAATGAAAATGTTTCTGCTAAAATAATACTTCAAATTCATGACGAATTATTAATAGAAACAAAAAAAGACGATAGTGAAAAAGTAAAAGATATAATAAAAGAATGTATGGAAAGCGCAGTAAAATTAGATGTTCCATTAAAAGTAGAAATTTCGGAAGCAACAAATTGGTACGAAGTAAAATAGAGCAAAAGAAAAGTTAGGAGAGATTAAGTTTGTTTAAATTTTCTAAAAAACTAATAATGATATTATTGATATTAGGAATACTGTTTTTTATATTGTTTTATGTTATAAAAATACAAGATATTATCTTGAAAAAAATATACCCTTTAAAATACTCAGAATATGTAGAAAAATATGCTAATGAAAATGAAGTTGACCCTTTATTAATATATTCAATAATAAAAGCAGAAAGTAACTTTGAAAAAAATGTAGTTTCTAGCAGTAATGCTATTGGCTTAATGCAATTACTACCAGAAACAGCTGAAGAAATTGCAAACCAACAAGGATATGACTATATTGCAAAAGAATCACTTTATAATCCAGAAATTAATATTCAAATTGGAACCAAATATTTTACAAATCTAATGAAAATGTACAAAAATTGTATTCCAGTTGCTTTGGCAGCATATAATGCGGGAATTGGAAATGTAGAAAAATGGATTCAGAATGGTACAATAAAAAAAGATGGATCAGATATTGAAAATATTCCATTTAAAGAAACTAATAATTATGTAAGAAAAATTTTAAGAGATTATGAAATTTATAAAAAATTATATGAAAATTAATTAAAAGTATTAAATAAAAAAATATATGTGTTATAATAATAAAAAAATTAGGAGGTATATTATGGCTATATTAATAACTGGAGGAACAGGATATATTGGAAGTCACACAGTAGTAGAATTATTAAAAAAAGGAGAAGATATTGTTGTTGTAGATAATTTTAGCAACAGTAAACCAGAAGTTTTAGATAAATTAAAAACAATAACAGGAAAAGAAATTAAATTTTATGAATTAGACCTTTTAGATGAACAAAAATTAGAGGTAGTTTTTAAAGAAAATGATATTGAGTCCGTAATTCACTTTGCTGGTTTAAAAGCAGTTGGAGAATCTGTTGCAAAACCAATAGAATATTACCATAATAATATAACAGGAACACTAGTTCTTTTAAAATTAATGAAGAAATACAACTGCAAAAAGATTGTATTTAGTTCTTCTGCAACTGTATATGGAACCCCAAAAACAGTTCCAATTAAAGAAGATTTTCCTCTTTCTACAACAAATCCATACGGAAGTACAAAATTAATGATTGAACAAATATTAAAAGATGTATGTGTTGCGGACAAGGACTTTACAGCAATTTTACTTCGTTATTTTAATCCTATTGGAGCACATGAAAGTGGTTTAATAGGTGAAAATCCAAATGGAATTCCAAACAATTTAATGCCATACATTAATCAAGTAGCAATAGGAAAACTAGACCACCTAAATGTATTTGGTAATGATTATGATACAGTAGATGGAACAGGAGTAAGAGATTACATACATGTAGTTGATTTAGCAAAAGGACATGTAAAAGCAATTGAAAAAGCAAGAAAAATTACTGGAGCAGAACCATATAATTTAGGTACAGGAAGAGGATATTCTGTATTGGAATTAGTAAAAGCTTTTGAAGACGCCACAGGAGTAAAAGTTAAATATGAAATTGCTCCAAGAAGACCAGGAGATATTGCTACATGTTATGCAGACCCAACAAAAGCAAAAAAAGAATTAGATTGGGTTGCAGAAAAAGATGTAGTTGCAATGTGTAAAGATGCATGGAACTTTACAAAAAACTTGAAATAGCAGAAATTTGACAAAAAGATAAAAATTATATATAATATAATTATTCAAAATATAGCATATACTTTTGAAAGGAATGATTTTATGAGTAAGCAGAATATGATAAGCAATCCGCGGGAAGTAAATGATATTCATTCTTTAGAATCGTATGTTGAATATCTAAAAACAAAGTGTAGAATTCCAGTCTTAAAAAGCTGGCTGGAACAAAGAAAACCCTTTCTAGAACTTAAAAGAATTCCTAAAGAGGAAGAAATTGAATTTATGAAAAAACAAGGAATGTGCTATATAAGAAAGAACAGAAAGGGAAGCAACAGACCAAGAGAAATATTTTATTTTGCAGAATAATCATTCAAAAAACACGGTAAAATTATTACCGTGTTTTATTTAAGAAACACCTTAAAAACAACTAGTTTGACATAATATATTAAAAATGATATAATAATAACAAGCACACAAATGTGCAAATAACATGCAAAGGATGAACATTATGAAAAAAATCAATGCTCCAACAAACTTACTGACCAAAAAAGACGTAGAAACATATACCAATGAATTAATCACCGTTCATGGATTGCCTATAATTGAGGTAACAACTACGGCGATAAATGGCAGATTATTCCCATGCTTTAAGTATGGAAAAGAACTAACCAAAGAACAGCAGCAACTGCTGGAAGAAGCTGGTTACAAACTTAAAATAATTGGAAATGGAAAATGGAGCAAACCAACATTTATGAGCGATTCTTACCCATATCCGGTAAGATAGTCCTCTAAAAGACTGGAGAGTAATTCTCCAGTCTTTTAGTTGTATAGTAAAATTTTATCTATACAACTCTTATAATATTAATACAAACTATTGTTTTATTTGCGCAGATATTGTATAATAAAATAGTGATAAAAATTGGGGGAATATTATGAATGATAAAATTATAATTAAGGGAGCAAAAGAGCATAACTTAAAAAATATTAATATAGAAATACCAAGAGATAAATTAGTTGTAATAACAGGTCTTTCGGGTTCTGGTAAATCTTCTTTAGCATTTGATACTTTATATGCAGAAGGACAAAGAAGATATGTAGAAAGTTTATCATCTTATGCAAGACAATTTTTAGGTTTAATGGAAAAACCAGATGTTGAACTAATAGAAGGATTATCTCCTGCCATTTCTATAGACCAAAAAACAACCTCTAGAAATCCACGTTCTACAGTAGGAACAGTTACAGAAATATATGATTATATTCGTTTACTATATGCAAGAATTGGAATTCCATATTGTCCAAAATGTGGTAAAAAAATAGAAAAGCAAACAATAGATCAAATTGTAGATTCTGTTTTAAATTTAGAAGAAAATACAAAAATTCAAATTCTGGCTCCTGTAGTTAGAGGTAGAAAAGGAGAATACACTAAATTATTAGAAGATTTTAGCAAAGAAGGATTTGTACGTGTAAGAATTGATGGCGAAACTTATGAGTTAACAGATGATATAGATTTAGACAGAAAAAAGAAACATAATATAGATTTAATAATAGATCGTCTTGTTATAAAAGATGAAATAAGAAGTAGACTTACAGAGTCTATTGAAATAGCACTTAAAAGTGCAAATAATTTAGTTAAAATTGATATCCCTGGAAAAGAAGAAATTTTATATAGTACAAACTATGCTTGTCCAGATTGTGGAATAAGTTTTGATGAGCTTACACCTGGTATGTTTTCATTTAATAACCCTTTTGGCGCTTGTGAAGAGTGTACAGGAATAGGATACTTAATGAAAATGGATGAAGACTTAATTATTCCAGATAAAACAAAAACTCTTTATGATGGAATAAAAGCATTTGGTGCAAGTACAATGAAAAAAGGCGATACAATGGCTAAAATGTACTTTGAGGCAATAGGAAAACATTATGGAGTAGATATAAAAGTTCCAATAGAAAAGCTACCAAGAGAATTTTTAGAAAAAATTTTATATGGTACAGGCAATGAAAAAATTGATTTTGAATATGAGTCAGCAGCTGGAATAAGAAAATTTACAGCTCCATTTGAAGGTGTAATTCCTACATTAGACAGAAGATATAACGAAACTAAATCTCAAGGAATGCGTGATTTTTATGAATTGTATATGAGCAACATGGAATGTCCAAAATGTCATGGCGCACGTTTAAAACCAGAAGTTTTATCTGTTAAAGTTGGTGATAAAAATATTAATGGATTAACAGATATGTCAATTAATAAAATTAAAGAATATATTAACAGCCTAAATCTTACAAAAAAAGAACAGATGATAGGTGAGCAAATTTTTAAAGAGTTAAATAAGAGATTACAATTTTTAATAGACGTAGGTTTGGAATATTTAACACTTTCACGTCCAGCGGGCACACTTTCTGGAGGAGAAGCACAAAGAATCCGTTTAGCTACACAAATTGGTTCTAGTTTAACCGGTGTTTTATATATTTTAGATGAGCCTAGCATTGGTTTACATCAAAGAGATAATGATAAATTATTAGAAACATTAAAAAAATTAAGAGATTTAGGAAATACATTAATTGTAGTAGAACATGATGAAGATACAATGTATGCAGCAGATCAAATAATTGATATTGGACCAGGTGCAGGAATACATGGGGGAAAAGTAGTAGCACAAGGAACAGCAGAAGAAATTAAAGAAATACCAGAATCAATGACAGGACAATATCTAAGTGGTAAAAAGAAAATTTTAGTTCCTAAAAAAAGAAGAAAATCAAATGGAAAATCTATTGAAATAAAAGATGCTGTTCAAAATAATCTAAAACATTTAAATGTAAAGTTTCCGTTAGGAATTTTTACTTGTGTTACTGGAGTTTCTGGTTCTGGAAAAAGTACACTTGTAAATGAGGTTTTATATAAAAATATTGTAAAAGAGCTTAATGGTTCAAACGAAAAACCAGGAAAATGTAAAGAAGTAAAAGGAATAGAAAATATTGATAAAATAATAAACATTGACCAATCACCAATAGGAAGAACACCACGTTCAAATCCTGCAACATATACAGGGGTTTTTGATATTATCAGAGATATATTTGCTGGAACAAATGAAGCAAAATTGAGAGGATATGCAAAAGGGCGTTTTAGTTTTAACGTATCTGGCGGAAGATGTGAAAATTGTAATGGTGATGGACTTATTAAAATAGAAATGCATTTTTTACCAGACATATATGTTCCTTGCGAGGTATGTAAAGGAAAAAGATATAATAGAGAAACTCTAGAAGTAAAATATAAAGGAAAAACAATTGCTGATGTATTAGATATGACAGTAGAAGAAGCATTAACATTTTTTGAAAATATACCAAGTATTAAACAAAAAATTCAGACATTATATGATGTAGGGTTAGGATATATAAAATTAGGTCAACCTTCTACTACATTATCAGGAGGGGAGGCACAAAGAGTAAAACTTGCAACTGAACTTTCTAGAAGGGCTACTGGCAAAACTTTGTACATTCTTGATGAACCAACTACAGGACTTCATATTGCAGATGTACATAAGTTAGTAGATATTTTGCAAAGATTAGTAGATACTGGAAACAGTATTATAGTAATTGAACATAATTTGGACCTTATAAAAACAGCTGACTATATTATAGATTTAGGACCAGAAGGAGGAGAAAAAGGTGGACAACTTGTAGCTGTTGGTACACCAGAACAAATTGTAAAAAACGAATCTTCATATACTGGTAAATTTTTAAAGAAATACTTAGAAAATTAATTTAATACATGAAAATCAACTTAATACTATATAAAATAAAAGCATATAGAATATATCTATTTCTATATGCTTTTTAAAATTTAAAATGAAATTTAATTATTTGTTTTCATTATTGTTATTATTACCTTTTGAATTATTGCTATTATTTTTGTTATTATTCTTTTTACTGTTTTTCTCTGCCATAACCCTCGCACCTCCATTTCTTTTCTAAAATTAGTATTCCCTATAATATGTGAGTTATACAAATTAATTAAAATTTCCTTGTTTTCTACACTTTTTTGAGATATAATGTTTACATCTTTAAATAATAAATACAAAAGCATAACAAATTTAGGAGAATTAATATGGAAGAAGAAATTATTAAGGAATTAATAAAAAGAAAAGAAAAAATTTCATGTATGGAATCTTGTACTGGAGGATTTCTTGCAAGTACACTTACAAATGTTTCTGGAAGTTCAGAAGTATTGGAGGTAAGTTTGGTAACATACTCTAATAAATACAAAGAAAAATTTGGAGTTTCTCACGATATTATACAAAAATATAGTGTTTACAGTATTGAAACAGCAAGAGAAATGGCTAAAAATGTTTCAAACTTTGCACTTTCTAATTGGGGAATTGGAATAACTGGACAAATAGGAAGATATGATCCTAAAAACATAGTAAAAGATACTAATGTAGTATATTATTCTATATATAATCAAGCTCAAGAAGTATATTTTGACAATATAATAAAATTAGATGGTGAATTATCTAGAAAAGAAAATAAAATAAAGATAGTAGAAGAAATATTAAATACATTTTATAAAATTTTGAAAGAAGGGTAATATGGAAAAAAATATTGTAATTGGAATAGAAGGATATGTAGGAGCAGGAAAAACTTCTATATGTAAAGAACTTTTAAATAGAATACCAAATTCTATTATTATACATGGTGGTAATTTATATAGAACTATTGTCTATGCATTATTAAATTTAGGAAAAAGTAAAGAGGTACTTAGCAGTAAACTAAAAAATGTTGATATAAAACAAATTATGGATAAATTTAATATTACTATAAAATTAGAAAACAGAGAAACAGTATTTTATATTAATGGAAAACTAGCTAAAGAAGAAGATATACAATCAGCAGAATCATCAATGGCCGTTTCAATGATTGGAGGAATTGCTGATAACACAAAACTTTTTGAATTTGCAAGAAATCTAATTGAAAACTTTAAAAAAGAATATAATGTTATTTTATCTGGAAGAGCACTAATGCAAATATATCCAGATTTAGATTATCATTTTTTAGTAACAGCTTCACTAAATGAAAGAGTAAATAGAAAATATATGCAATATGAAGGAAAGGTATCTAAAGAAGAAGTTGAAAAAAATATAGTTGAAAGAGATAGATTACAAGAAAAAGCAGGTTTTTATAAAAAATATGATAAAACTATAGAAGTAGATGTTACTGATTGTACAACAATAGCAAAGTCTACAGATAAATTAATGGAACACATTAAACTTCCAATGAATATACATTAAGGTAGAAAGGTGATTAAAATGGATTTTAAAAATGAAAAACTAAATGAATTTAATCAATACTTAAGAGGAAAAAAAGTTGCAATTATTGGCCTAGGAGTAAGCAACCTACCGCTTCTTGACTACATGCATTCCTTAGATGCTAAAGTCACAGTTTTTGATAAAAAGAACTTTGATTTCTTTTCAGAAGATATAATTAAAAAATTAAACATATATCAAATTCCATATTTTTTTGGAGAGGATGCTTTATCTAATTTAATTGGATTTGATATTATATTCCGAAGTCCAAGTTGTAGACCTGATACAAAAGAGATTGTTGATGAATTAAAAAGAGGTGCTATACTTACTTCCGAAATAGAAATGGTTTTAGAACTTTGTCCAGGAACTGTTGTTGGAATTACTGGTAGTGATGGAAAAACTACTACTACAAGTTTAATATATGAAATTATAAAAAAAGAAGGCTATAATTGTTACTTGGGTGGAAATATAGGAACACCGTTATTTTCTAAATTACCAGAAATGAGACCAGAAGATATAGTTGTATTAGAACTTAGTAGTTTTCAATTAATGAATATGAAAATAAGTCCACATATAGCTGTTATAACAAATATTTCACCAAACCATTTAGATATACATAAATCATATGAAGAATATATAGAATGTAAAAAAAATATATTTAAATATCAAAAAGAAGACGATATTTTAATTTTAAATAAAGATAATGATATTACTGCCTCATTTGGAAAAGAAGCTCCAGGAAAAGTAGTTTATTTTTCTAGTAAACAAAAAATAGATGATGGAATAATATACGATAATGGAATTATTAAAGAATGTGAAGATTCTTTACGTAAACATATTTTAAATACAAAAGATGTTATTTTAAGAGGAGTACATAATTATGAAAATATTTGTGCTGCTATAGCTGCAACAAAAACATTAGCCAATATAGATACTATAAAAAATGCAGTTTCACTTTTTAAAGGTGTAGAACATCGTTTGGAATTTGTTAGGGATATAAATGGGGTAAAATGGTATAATGACTCTATAGGAACAAGCCCAACAAGAACAATTGCAGGTTTATCTTCTTTTGAAGAGCCAATAATCCTTATTGCAGGGGGATATGATAAACATTTAGACTATACACCAATTGCTAAACCAATAATACAACATGTAAGAAGCTTAATTTTATTAGGAGCAACAGCTCAAAAGATTAAAGATGCAGTAGAGGAAGAATTAAACAGAGAAGATAAAGAAATGGATATTTACGTATGTAATACACTAGAAGAGACAGCTGATATTGCAAACCAAATTGCTAAAAAGGGAGATGTTGTCTTGTTTTCACCTGCAAGTGCTAGCTTTGATATGTTTAAAAATTTTGCAGAAAGAGGAAATAAATTTAAAGAAATTGTTTTAGATTTATAAGTAATAAATTGTAACATTATTAAGAAGAATACATATTATACCATATATAATAAATAGGAGGTATTAATATGTACTATCAAAATTATGAAGACTATATGAGAAGTGTATTAGGATATCCAACAAATCCTACTTCAAATATATATGAAACTAATAATTATATATTACCATTTTATAATTCTACATATTCAAATTCTAATATAAATTACACTAGGTTATATCCAGAAATATATAAAATTACTCAGCCATTGGTAAGTAACGTAGTAAAAAACGTTTCAATGCCTATAACAGAAGAGTGGCTTGAAGAAGCAACAAATGATATTTATAATAATTTAAAAAAGAATGATAAAATAGTTAGTTCCTTTAACTTAAAAACTTTAGAAACTAAAAACAGAGATAATAAAAATTCTACTACAATCCAAGAAGAAAACAGAATGAGGTCTAACTTATTAGCAGATTTTATTAAAATTTTAATTTTAAATCAAATTCTAAATGGACAACAAAGACCTCCAAGACCACACTATCCAGGAGGAAATGGTCCTGTTATTCCACCAAGACCAATGCCACGAGATTTTATTTAAAATTTTTAAAAAAATTAAAATACTAATTTTGGAAAAATCACTTTCTAAAATTAGTATTTTTTTATGTGAATGTTTTATTTCATAGTATAGTTTTATATAAATTAGGTTAAAATAATAATGACAAAACTTAGAAAGGTGGATATAAAAATGAAAATAAAAGATTGTATGTGTCATGAAGTATGCTTTGTTAAACCAGATGACAAGATTGCAGATGCTTGTAAATTAATGTTAAATAAACATATAGGGTGTGTACCAGTATGCGATAATGAAAAAAAGGTAGTAGGTCTTATAACTGATCGTGATGTAATTTTAAGAAGCATATGTTGTGAAAAAGATGTAAACAAAACACCAGTAAGTGATATTATGTCTTGTAATGTTCAATGTTGCAAACCAGATGATGATGTTGAATATGCAGAAAAATTGATGTCTGATATGCAAATTAGGAGAATTCCAATAGTTGAAGACAATAAAATAGTAGGAATTCTTACAATTGGAGATTTAGCAGAAAATACTAATATCAGCCCAAATGAATTATGTAATACTTTAGAAAATATTTGTGACAACCATTCCAAGAAAAATGCTGAATAAATAATAAAAAGATAGAAAAAGAAATTAAAATAATGGGATTTATTGACAAAATATTCGTGCAATAAATTCCATTATATGTTATAAAAAAATATACATATAGATAAGGAGTGGTTAAATGGTAATAGATATGGGATATTGGACTAAGGTAATTAGAAAATTAACAGCCTTAGTATTTACAATTATTGTAGTATTTTTTGCATTTAAATTAGCTGTATTTTATATGCCATTTTTAATTGCTTTTATCCTTTCTCTACTAATAGAGCCTGTAATTCGCTGGCTCATGAAGAAGACTAATTTAAAAAGAAAAACAAGTGCAATTTTAATTTTAGGACTAGTTATATCTATCATTATTGGATTTTTAACATGGGGAATTATAAGCTTAATATCTGAGTCTTCTAATTTGTTGCAAAATTTTAATGTATATGTAGAAAAAGCAAACAATCTTTTACAAGGTTTTATTAATAGTATTGACCTAAATAGAATCAAAATTCCAGAAGAAATTATGAATATTGCCAATAATTCTTTTAATGAATTTTTACAAACATTTTCTATTTGGGCAAAAGAACTTTTAACATCTATTTTAAATGCAATTACTTCAATACCTACTATTATAATATATATTGTAATTTCACTATTATCATTATATTTTATTTGTACAGACAAAATATATATGTTAGACCAACTTGAACATCATTTTCCAGAAAGATGGATAAAAAAACTTAATATACACATAAAAGAACTTACAAAAGTTTTAGGTGGTTATCTAAAAGCAGAAGCAACCTTGGTATTAGTTTCTTTTATAATATCAATTATAGGATTGTATTTTTTAAAATTTATGAAGTTTAATATACCATTTCCTCTACTAGCAGCATTAATTATAGCTTTTGTTGATGCACTTCCTATATTTGGTTCTGGAACTGTAATGATACCATGGGCTATAATTTGTGGTTTAGATGGGGATATACGTCTGGGGATTGCTATTTTAATATTATGGATTATTATGAGCATAGTAAGACAATTTATAGAACCAAGAGTAGTAAGTAAAAATATTGGTATTCATCCAATTTTTACACTTATAGCTATGTACACGGGATTTAAAATAATAGGAATAATTGGAATGTTAATAGGACCTATTATATTAATAATTTTAAAAAACATATTTGGTACTTTTATAGATAGAGGAGTAGTAAAATCTATTTTGGAGTAGTTAATAATTTGCACTAAGACATAATTTAATAAAAATGTCATTTTTTTCTTGTACTTTTTTAAAATACACTATATAATATAGTAGTAGATGTATAATAAATAGGAGGAATTATAATGGCTTTTATTGAAGAAATGAAACAAAAGGCAAAACTTGATTTAAAAACTATTGTATTACCAGAGGCAACTGATGTTAGAGTTTTAGAGGCAACAGAAATGGTTTTAAAAGAAAAATATGCTAATATTGTATTAGTAGGTAAAAGAGAAACTATTGAAAATATAGCTAGAGAAAAGTCAATAGATATTACAGGAGCTACTATAATAGACCCTGAAATGTCTTCTAAAAAAGAAGAGTATGCAAAGGCTTTTTATGAATTAAGAAAAGCAAAAGGAATGACAGAGGAAAAGGCAAATGAATTAATGAATGATCCAGTCTTCTATGGAATGATGATGGTAAAGATGGAAGAAGCTGATGGATTAGTATCTGGAGCTGCACATTCTACTTCTGATACATTAAGACCAGCTCTTCAAATTTTAAAAACAGCACCAGGAACAAAATTAGTATCTTGTTTCTTTTTAATGGTTGTACCAGAATGCTCATATGGAGAAGATGGAGTTTTTGTTTTTTCTGATTGTGGTTTAAATGAAAATCCTGATAGTGAAGCATTATCAGAAATTGCTATTTCTTCTGCTAAAAGTTTTGAAAAATTAGTAGGAAAACAAGCAAAAGTTGCTATGCTTTCTTATTCTTCACATGGTAGTGCACATTCTGAATTAACAGAAAAAGTAATTGAAGCTACAAAACTTGTTAAACAAAAAAGTCCAGATTTAAACGTAGATGGAGAATTACAATTGGATGCTGCACTTGTTCCAGAAGTTGCAAAATCAAAGGCACCAAATAGTACAGTAGCTGGAACAGCAAATACTTTAATATTTCCTAATTTAGATGCTGGAAATATTGGATATAAATTAGTACAAAGATTAGGAAAAGCAGAGGCATATGGACCATTATGCCAGGGAATAGCAAAACCTGTTAATGATTTATCAAGAGGTTGTAGCAGTAAGGATATTGCTGGTGTAGTTGCAATTACTGCGGTGCAAGCTCAAATGCAATAAAAATTTTTAGGAGGATTTTATGAAAATATTAGTATTAAATAGTGGAAGTTCATCTTTAAAATATCAATTAATGGATATGGATACAGAATCTGTTATGGCAAAAGGAAATTACGAAAGAATAGGAATTGGAAAATCATTTTTAACACATAAAGTAAATGGTGAAAAATATAAAATGGAGCATGAAGCTGCAAACCATGACGAAGCAATACAATTTGTTTTACAACAATTAACAGACAAAGAACATGGTGTAATATCTGATTTAAATGAAATTGATGCTGTTGGTCATCGTGTTGTTCATGGAGGAGAAAAATTTACAAAATCTGTTGTTGTAGATGACAGTGTAATAGAAGGAATTCGCGAAGCAATTGAATTTGCACCACTTCATAATCCAGCTGCTATTTCTGGAATTGAAGCATGTAAAAAAGAATTACCAGGAAAGAAAAATGTAACTGTATTTGATACAGCTTTTCATCAAACAATGCCAAAAGAGCATTATATTTACCCAATACCATATGAATATTACGAAAAATATGGAATTAGAAAATATGGAGCACATGGAACTTCTCACAAATATGTAGCAAATAGAATTGCAGAACTTTTAGGAAAGAAAGTTGAAGATTTAAAAATCATTAATTGTCATTTAGGACAAGGAGCAAGTATTTGTGCAATTCAAAATGGAAAATGCGTAGATACAAGTATGGGACTTACACCACTTGGTGGAATTGCAATGGGAAGTAGAAGTGGAGATTTAGATCCATCTGTTGTTACATACTTAATGAAAAAAGAAAATTTAACACCAGATGAAATGAATACTCTATTAAATAAAAAATCTGGTTTATTAGGTCTATCAGGAATTTCAGCAGATAATAGAGATATAGAAGAAGCAGAGGCAGAAGGAAATGAACAAGCAAAATTTGCTCTATCAACTTATGCATACATAATAGCACAATATATTGGAAAATATGCTGTTACTATGAATGGAGTAGATGTTATAACATTTACAGCAGGAGTTGGAGAAAGAGGACCAGAAACTAGAGAAGATGTATGCTCTTATTTAGGATTTATGGGAGTAAAATTAGACTTAGAAGAAAATAAAGAAAAAGCAGTAGAAAAAGAAATATCTTCTAAAGATTCTAAAGTAAAAGTTTGGGTAGTACCTACAGATGAAGAATTAATGATTGCAAGAGAAACTTTAGCTCTAATAAAATAAAAAAAGGTGGACCAAATTTATTATAATATGGTCCACTTTATATTAGTTAAATTTAAAAGGAGAAATTATAATATGAAAATTTTGGTAGTAAACTGTGGAAGTTCATCTTTAAAATATCAATTAATTAATATGGATACAAAAACCGTACTTGCAAAAGGAAATTACGAAAGAATAGGAGAAAATTCTATTTTAACTCATAAAGTAAATGGACAAAAGTATGTTATAGAAAAAAGAGTTAATAACCATGAAGAAGGGATAAAAGTATTAATTGAACAGTTATTAAACAGTAAATATGGTGTTATTTCAGATTTAAATGAAATTGATGCTATTGGACATCGTATTGTTCATGGAGGAGAATATTTTGATCATTCTGTTTTAGTAGACGAGGAAGTTATAAAAAAGATAGAAATATGCTCAAAATTAGCACCACTTCATAATCCAGCAGCTGTTTTAGGAATTAGAGCTTTTCAAAAATTGTTACCAAAAGTAAAAATGTCAGTAGTATTTGATACTGCATTTCATCAAACAATATCAGAAGAAAAATATATTTACCCAATACCATATGAATACTACGAAAAATATGGAATTAGAAAATATGGAGCACATGGAACTTCTCATAAATATGTAGCAAATAGAGTTGCTGAACTTTTAGGAAAGAAAGTAGAAGATTTAAAAGTTATCAATTGTCATTTAGGACAAGGAGCAAGTATTTGTGCAATTCAAAATGGAAAATGTGTAGATACAAGTATGGGACTTACACCATTGGGAGGAATACCAATGTGTGCAAGAAGTGGAGATTTAGACCCATCTGTTGTTACATACTTAATGGAACAAGAAGATTTATCTCCAAAAGAAGTAACTAATGTACTAAACAAAAAATCTGGAGTTTATGGTATATCAGGAGTTTCAGCAGACTTTAGAGATATAGAAGCAGAAGCTGCCAAAGGAAATAAAAGAGCAATATTATCTTTAAAACATTATGCATATATGGTTGCAGGTTTTATTGCAAAATATGCTGTTGCTTTGCAAGGTGTTGATGTTATAACCTTTACAGCAGGTATTGGTGAAAATCAAATTGGCGTTAGAAAAAGTATTTGTGATAATTTAAAATTTATGGGAGTAGAATTAGATAATGAAGCAAATAATATAAAATCAGAAGAAAAAGAAATATCTAATAATGATTCTAAAATCAAAGTTTGGGTAATTCCAACAGATGAGGAAATGATGATTGCAGAGGAGACATTAGCATTAATAAAATAAATATAATAAAAGAGAGGTTTAATAAACTATGCCAAAGAGTAAGAGTTTATAATAAACCTCTTTATTTTATGATAAAAACTGTGAAGAAATAAGTACCTATCTTACAATAATATAGGTTGTATTTGTTCTTTATCTAATGCTTTTTCTAATGTTTTTACAATTAGATTATGGTCAAATGAAATAGAGCGAGGCTTAGTTATAGGATTATTTTGACGAAATGGAACAAAAAAATAATTTGTTCTATTTAGCAAAATTCCGATATTTGATGCATTTGTAGATAGACCATCATTAGTAGAAACTGCAACTACAATTGGTTTATTGTCTCTTAAATGAGACTTTACAGCCATTAAAACTGGTGTGTCAGTTACACCGATTTGCAAGTTTTGCAATAGTATTTCCACTAGCAGGAGCTATAATCATAATATCTGAATTTTTTTTATATCCAATTGGTTCTGAATCTACTATAGTATGAATTACTTTATTTTTAGTAACTGTTTCAATTTGTTTAATAAAATCTTTAGATTTTCCAAATTTAGTATTTATATTGTAACTATTGTAAGACATAACGGGTATTACATTAGCATCTTTTTTTACAAGCAATTTTATTTGTTCTATAACATTTTGAAAATTAAAAAAAGAACCGGTAAGAGCAAAAACTATATTTTTTTTAGCAAGATTCATTCAAAAGTCCTCCTTTTTAGTATGTAATTGGAATATTACAAGAAAATATATTATCTTGTATATATTATGAAGAAATATTACGTAAAGTTCTATAATTAAGAAATATAATAAATAATGTATATAAAAAAGAGAGTATATTCAATACTCTCTTTTTTATATATTAGAAGTTTTTTATTTAACTACTTTCATTAATATATATCCGGATTCAAATAAATTAATTATTTCAGTCAATAATAAAATTAGTCCACAAGTTACAGTAATAGCTACAGTCACTGTAAATGGATTTAATATAATAACAACTCCTAGTGCTGCAGTTATTATAGAAAATATTAACATTAAAACCCAATTACTTTTTGGAACATCTCTTAAGTTAAAAGCAAACTGAAATTTCATAATACTTTCAATAATTATCCATGCTCCTAATATAAATGGTAAGAACATGCTTGCTTCTTCTGTTTTTACAATGAAAACAAATCCTAATATTATAGAAATAATTCCTTGTACCAATTCAAAACTAAATGCTCTAAAATCATTTTTTATAGAAAAATAAGAAACAATATGCATTAATCCATTAACTACTAAAATTATGCCAAAAGCAATAATTAAAAAGTTTATTGTTTCTATTGGATTAAAAATAAGAAAAATTGAAAAAATGATAAGTAAAGCAGATATAATCATTGAATTTGTTCCCAATTTCTTAATGTAACCTTCCATCAAATCAACCTCCTCCTATGTGAATTCAGACATACTATATCATAAAAAAAGTCATTTGTTAAGATATTTTGTAAAAAAATTTTAAAAGTATTGACAAAAACTTATGTTCGTATTATACTTTATCCATAACGAAACAATGTTCGTTATGGATTGGAGTGATTATATGAAATTAAAAATAGTAAATTTTAAAAAATTTATATGTACTACTATAATATTTATTAGCATAATAATTATTAGTATTATTTTATTTAGTAATATTTCTTTTTCTCATGAAAAACTTCAATATAAAGAAATTTGTGTACTTAAAGGTGATACACTATGGAACATATCAAGAGAAGAAAGTAAAAATAATAAATTCTATCAAGGAAGAGATATACGTTATATAATTTCGGATATCAAAAAAACAAATGGAATAAATAGTAATGATAATTTACAAGTTGGACAGAAAATAAAAATACCATATTTGTAATATGGTATTTTACTTAATGTTTAAAGGATTACTTTCAACAGCATCTCTTACTTGACTATTTGCTACATGAGTATAAATTTCAGTAGTTGAAATACTTTCATGACCTAGCAATTCTTGCAAAGCTCTAATATCTACATTTCCATATTGATACATTAAAGTTGCAGCAGTGTGTCTTAACTTATGTGTTGAATATTTCCTAGTATCTAATCCTGCTTTTTTTAGTTCTTTATCTACAATATATTGTACGGTTCTATTACTAATTCTTTCTAGTCGTTCACTTAAAAATAAGGCTTTTTTAGAATTTTTGTTATCTGATTTAATACCTTCTTTTGGACGAACAGATAAATAATCTTCAATTGCTCTAATACAGGCTTTATTTAAATAAATTGTACGTTCCTTATTACCTTTTCCTATAACCGTCATTTTCCAGTCACTAAAATTAATATCTGATATATTAATTCCTACTAATTCAGAAAGACGCATTCCACAATTCAAAAATAAAGTAATAATAGCAAAATCTCTTTCACGATTTCTATTGTCTTCTTCACTTGCAACTTCTAATAACTTTTGGCTATCTTCCAAAGATAAATATTTAGGCATTCTTTTTTCTAATTTTGGAGTTTCTAAATTTTGAGCAGGGTTTATCTCAATTAAATTTGCTTTTTGTGATAAATAACTAAAAAATACACGTATACTAGATACTTTTCTTGCTAAAGTAGCAGGTCTACTTCTAAAATTGTCTTTTAAATAATATAAAAAAGCATGAATATCTTCTAGAGTTATTTTTTTTATAGTATCTATTGATATATCTGATATTGTTATAACAGAAAAATCTGTTTCATTTGTTAAATTAAAACGTTGTTTAACAAATTTTAAAAATGTATTTAGGTCATAATTATATTCCTTTACAGTATTGGGGGATTTATTTAAAATAACTGATGTATATTCTAAAAATGAATTTAAATATTGAGGATTATTTTCTGAATTTATCATAATATTTCTCCTTGTATTATATTTTCTTAAGTGTTTTACAACATAAACTATACCATAAAACTATAAAAAAGTAAAAAGTTTTATAACAAATTTAATTATTAGTCTTGAATAGATTACTGTAAAATACTTTAAACAGTTGAATTTAGCTATGTAATTATGTTATAATGTTTTCTGAAATAAATATTTTATTTCAAGTGTTATAGTTATATTATAAATTATAATATTTCAAATAACACATCTTACAGTTTTATTTAAGGGAGGGGACAGTAAAAATAGTTCTACTTTAAGACCTAAAATAAATGTAAAGGAGAGAAGAACTGTATGGCAAATACGTATATGATTGACCAAAACAAGTTGGAATGTCAGTACAAAGAGGTAGCTCGGGAGAGATGTCATAAGGAGTTAAAAGATTTGAATCCTTATGAACTCAACGTGGTTATTGCAGAAATTGTGAAGGAACACGTAATAAAAGCTGAAATGGAAAAGGGAATGAACCTTTTTTCTGAAAAGCGTATTGCAGTGTATTTTTCCATGGAATTTCTTATGGGTCGCTTAGTGCTTGATGCACTGAACAACTCTGGACTTATGGAAGTTACAAGTCAAATTTTTGCAAACAACGGAATAGACATTAAATGTCTTGAGGACATCGGGAACGCTGCTCTTGGAAATGGTGGTCTTGGACGGCTTGCTGCATGTTTTATTGAATCTGCTGCAACTTTGGGATATCCATTGTACGGAGTGGGACTTTATTACAAATATGGTCTCTTTAAACAGCAATTTGATAATGATGGACAGCAGGTAGAAATTCCAGATAACTGGGCTGAGAACGGAGATGTCTGGTTTACTCCAATTCATGACCAATCTGTCATAGTTGAGT
Organism: uncultured Clostridia bacterium; assembly: GCA_963558405.1. GTDB lineage: Bacteria > Bacillota > Clostridia > TANB77 > CAG-508 > CAKNOI01. The sequence continues at coordinate 14,637 of CAUWGC010000013.1, read as the reverse complement.
ATCAAGACACAAAGGTAAAAGCTACGCCATATGTGATGCCTATTATTGGGTATAGCGGTGACAAAGCTCAATTCGAAAGTAATGTTTTTCCACTAACATTATGGAAAGCAGAAACAATCGAAGGCGTAACAAATGACTCCGCTTCTAAAATTTCGGATTATTTATATCCAAATGATGAAACGGATGAAGGTAAAATACTTCGTATTCGCCAAGAATATTTCTTTGTGAGTGCAACACTTCAATGGCTGTTTAAAAAGCATCTGGAAAAGCATGGTACCTTGGATAACATTGAAGATTACTATATTTTCCAAATGAATGATACACATCCTGTTTTTGGATGTCTGGAATTTATCAGACTCCTAAAAGACTATGGATATAGTTTCAAATCAGCTTATGAAAAAGCTAAAAAGTGTTTTGCTTATACAAATCATACAATCATGAGTGAAGCACTTGAAAAATGGCCAATGGACCCGTTTAAGAATATTTTGCCAAAAGTATTTAAAGTCATCGAAGAACTTAATCAGGAACTTATCGATGAATTGTTACAAAAAGATGAGTTTCATTTCACACATCCTACACCAAATGGAATTGTTAGGACAGCTCCTAAGTGGAGATTAATCGACAATTATGAGTTGTTTAAAGATAAAATAATTCATATGAGTAGGATTGCATGCTTTATTGCATGTAAAATCAATGGAGTAGCAGCTGTTCATACCGAAATTATTCAAAATGAAACGCTAAAAATCTGGTACGAACTGTATCCAGATAAGTTCAACAACAAAACAAATGGTGTTACACCAAGACACTGGATCAAGATTGCCAACAAAGAACTGGCGGACTTTCTTGATAGGTATGTAGGTACGGATTGGATTACTAATCCAACAAGGCTGGAGGAACTTGAACAGTACAAAAATAATCATGATGTACTAACAGAGTTTGCTTTAGTCAAACGTAGCGCCAAAGAATCTCTTGCAAGATACATCGAAAAACAAGAGGGAATTAGGATTGATCCTAACAGCATTATTGATTGTCAGGTAAAAAGAATTCATGAATACAAGCGTCAGCTTATGAATGCGCTTAGGATTCTTTATATCTATGATCAATTAAAAAAAGGAAATCTTCCTAATTTCTACAAAACTACATTCATCATTGGAGGAAAAGCTGCAAAATCGTATAAGACAGCTAAGCTTATCATCCAGTTGTTTAAAGATATTGAACAAATGGTAAACAACGATAGTGATGTTAACGACAAAATGCAAGTTGTTTTTATCACAAACTTTAATGTGAGCTATGCCGAAAAAATATACCCAGGCTCCAACTTTTCTGAACAGATTAGCACTTCTGGAACAGAGGCATCTGGAACAGGCAATATGAAGTTCATGATGAATGGTGCTCCTACCATTGGTACCATGGATGGTGCCAATATAGAGATTGTCAATGAAAGTGCTCTCAAAAATAACTACATTTTTGGAGCAACAGTAGAAGAATTCCAAAGAATTGCTCCGTTCTACAATCATAGACAATTTTTATCTCAAAATAAAGACTTGGTTGAGTTAATCGACTATCTGAAGGGACAGCGTAACCTTAAAAATTCTTACTGGGATTTGGTAAATACATTACTGTATGATGATAGATACTTTGTAATGTATGACCTTAGAGCGTATATAGAAACCACTCTTAGGGCTAACCGAGATTATGCCCTTGAACAGAAGACTGGAGATCTTACGCACTATACCAGAAAAGGATTTAAAAATACCACACACAGCGGAAAATTCTCTTCTGACAGAACTGTCACTGAATATGCTAAAGAAATTTGGCATATTGAACCAATTAAATAAAGCATAAGCTTTAGAATACCAGGAGTTATGTATAATTCCTGGTCTTTTTTTATTCGTTTCAAAATGAGACAAGTTATTGTGTAGTAAAATTTGAATATTTTGTTTACAAATAGTAATGTTATGATATAATCATAAAAACAAGAATAAAACCTTATTATATTGTAAATATTTATATAAATAGAGATTATAGATTGTATAATAAAAAATGAAAGGTTTTAGATATATAATCATGATATATTTAAAAAGATAAAAATAACAAGATGAAAAATATATTTTTTCCAGGATTGGGACTAGATTTTAATGTAAATAGTGTTGCTTTTAAAATTTTTGAAATTGACGTTTATTGGTATGCTATTTTAATAGTACTTGCTTTTATTATAGGTATATTGTTATGTAAAAAAGATAATGGAAAATATAACATAAATTTTGATAATGTATTAGAATTATTTATTATTATAATACCGATATCAATTATTTGTGCAAGAATTTATTTTATAATATTTAAATTAGAATATTATTTACAGGAGCCACAAGAAATTTTTAATTTGAGGGACGGAGGCCTTGCAATTTATGGTGGTATTATAGGTGCAATTATAGCAGTTGTTATATATTGTAAAAGAAAGAATATTAATGTATTAGATATGTTGGACTATATTGTACCATATTTACCACTAGGACAAGCAATACGGAAGATGGGGAAACTTTATAAATTGTGAAGCATATGGTTATGAAACAAAGAACATTCTTAGGATGGGAATTATAAAGAACGGAAACTATATTGAGGTACATCCAACATTTTTATATGAATCTATTTGTAATATAATAATATTTATTATTTTGTATAAGTTAAGATATAAAAGAAAATATAAAGGACAGTTAACGTATATATATTTAGCTTTATATGGATTAATAAGAGCTATAATAGAAGGTTTAAGAGTAGATAGCTTAATGATAGGAAATTTTAGAATTTCACAAATAATATCAATTTTGATTTGCATTATATTTAGTGGAATATTATTGTGTAAAAAAATAAAATAATATTAAATGAAGTAATTTATGTAGAAAGAAGATGAAATAATTGTTTGCAGATTTAGGAGTTTATGAGCCATGTGGCATATTTACAAGAGATCATTTTATTTTAATGGGAATGACAATAATTTGTATTTTTTTAGCATTAAAATACACGTCCAATAAAAGTAAAGATGAGGTATATAAAACTATAAAATGGATAACCATAGTTATGTGTGTACTTGAAGTTATAAAAATAATTTATAGTATAACACAAAATTCTATCTATGATGTTAATACATATATGCCTTTGTATTATTGTAGTATATTATTATATGCAGGATTATTAAGTTCTTTTGGGAAAGGTGTATTTAAAAGAGTAGGAGATGTATCTTTAGCAACAGGGGCAATAATTGGTGGAGTGGTTTTTATTATTTATCCTTCTACTTCACTACCTATGTACCCAGCTTTCCATATATTAAGTATTCATAGTTTTTTATTTCATGGAACAATGATTTATTTAGGAATATTAATAAATAAAACAAGGTATATAGAACTAGAAAAAAAAGATGTTAAATATTTTGCAAGTCTGATAGGAATAATGAGCATAATAGCTCTTATTATAAATAATTTATTTAATGGAAATTTAATGTTTATATCAAATAACTTTCCAGGAACGCCAATTGAAATTTTATATAATTTAACTAATGAAGGAATTTGGTATAGTTTGATAATGATAATAGCACAAATGACTTTGCCATTTTATATTTCATATTATGTAATAAAAAAGTTGAGTTTTAGAGAAATGTAATACTATTATAAATATTACATTTTATTTTACAAACAATTGTTTACAAAATATATTAAAAGGGATATAATAAAAATGGAGGTGTATTATGATGGGTATATATTGTTGTATAGATTTAAAAAGTTTTTATGCATCAGTAGAATGTATAGAAAGAAATCTTAATCCATTACAAACTAATTTAGTAGTAGCAGATAAATCAAGAACAGAAAAAACAATATGCCTTGCAGTAACTCCTTCATTAAAAGCATATGGCATACCAGGACGAGCAAGATTATTTGAGGTTGTACAAAAAGTAAAAGAAGTAAATTTTAATAGAAGATACAAAATACCAAATCATCAATTTGTAGGAAAATCTTTTGATAGTACTCAGTTAAAACAAAATCCAAATTTAGAACTTGATTATATTGTAACCCCACCTAGAATGTCACTGTATATGAAATATAGCACAATGATATATAACATATATTTAAAATATATTTCACCAGATGATATTTATGCATATTCAATAGATGAGGTTTTTTGTGATATAACTAATTATCTTAAAACTTCAAACAAGACACCAAAACAATTTGTTACAGATATGATACAAGATGTTTATAAAACAACAGGTATAACTGCAACAGGAGGAATAGGTACAAATATGTATTTAGCTAAAATTGCTATGGATATTGGTGCTAAACATGTTAAAGCAGATAATAATGGTGTAAGAATAGCAAGCCTTGATGAAATGAGCTATAGGAAATTATTATGGGATCATAAACCTATTACAGACTTTTGGAGAGTCGGAAAAGGATATGCCAAAAGGTTAGAAAAATATAATATATTTACAATGGGAGATGTGGCAAAATGCTCTATAACAAATGAAGAATTATTATATAAGTTATTGGGAATAAATGCAGAGTTTTTAATTGACCATAGTTGGGGTTATGAACCTTGCACAATTAAAGATATAAAATCATTTAAGCCAGCAACTAATAGCATAAGTTCAGGACAAGTTTTACACTGTCCATATAATTACAATCAAACAAAACTTATAGTAAAAGAAATGACAGATCTTTTAGTTCTAGATTTAGTAGAAAAGCATTTAATAACAGATCAATTGGTTTTAACAGTAGGATATGACATAGAAAACCTTATTAATCAAGAAATAAAAAATAATTATGATGGAGAAATAGTAATAGACAAGTATGGTAGAAAGATTCCAAAACATGCTCACGGAACTATAAATTTAAAGCAGAAAACATCATCTACTAAAATTATAATGGACGCTATTGAAGAATTGTATGATAGAATTATTAATAAAGATTTATTAGTAAGAAGAGTAAATGTAGTTGCTAATAATGTAGTAAATGAATCAGAAATAGATAAAAAAATCACTAATGAACAAATGAGCTTATTTGTAGATTATAAACAGCAAGAAGCGGAAAAATTGAGAGAATTAAATGATAGAAAAAAGGAAAATGATTTACAACATGCAATAATAAATATAAAAAAGAAATTTGGAAAAAATGCTATTTTAAAAGGAATGAATCTTGAAAAGGATGGAACAACAATAGAAAGAAATTCTCAAATTGGTGGTCATAAAGAATAAAGGAAGATTTATATGGGAAAATATGATGATATTATAAATATGCCACATCATGTATCAAAAAAACATCCTCAGTTAAGTATGGAACAAAGAGCGGCACAATTTGCACCTTTTGCAGCTTTAACAGGATATGGAGATGCAATAAAAGAGACTACTAGATTAACTGAAGATAGAATTGAACTTGATGAAGCGGAAAAATTAAAATTGAATAATAAATTATTAGAATTAAAAAATAACATTTCAAACATACCTACAGTAACAATAACTTATTTTTTGCCAGATATAAAAAAATCTGGTGGTGAATATATAACTGTTATTAGTAATTTAAAAAATATAGATGAAAATAATCATATTTTAATATTAGAAGACAAAACAAAAATACCAATAAGTGATATTATAGAAATACTATAAATATACCTTAATTTAAAATAGAAAATAAATAATAAGAAAAAATTAAGAAAAAATAATTAGATTATATGATATAATCTTTTCAAATATAAATGATGCAATTAAAAGTATAAAATAAAAAGGGGGAGTACTTCTAATGTTAAAATTAGAAAATGTATCAAAATTTTACTATAACAAAGGAATCATTGCATCAGGGTTTAGTAAGGTAAATTTGGAATTAAAAATAGGTGAATTTGTTGCTATAACGGGTGAGTCGGGAAGCGGAAAAAGTACACTTTTAAATATTATTTCGGGGTTAGACAGTTATGAAGAAGGTGAAATGTATATAAATGGCAAAGAGACAAGCCATTACTCTGAAAAAGATTTTGAAGATTATAGAAGAAAATATATAGCAAATATTTTTCAAAGTTTTAATTTAATTAATAGTTACACTGTATATCAAAATGTAGAATTAGTATTATTGTTAAATGGTTATAAAAAACATAAAGTAAAAAAGAAAATATTAGATATTATAGAACAAGTTGGTCTTACAAAATTTAAAAATACCAAAGTGTCTAAATTATCAGGAGGACAAAAGCAAAGAGTAGCAATAGCAAGGGCAATGGTAAAAGATACTCCTATAATTGTTGCAGATGAGCCAACAGGAAACTTAGATTCTAACTCTGCTAAAGAAGTTGTTGAAATATTAAAAAAAGTTGCAAAAGATAAGTTAGTTATAGTTGTAACACATAATATTGAACAAGTAGAAGAATATGCTACAAGAATTATAAAAATGCACGATGGAAGAATAATACAAAATACAGAAATAAAGAAAATAAAAGAAGAACCTCAAGTTCAAGAAAGCGAATATAACAATATAAGTATATTTAACAAATATAGACTAGGTTTTAGAAACACATTTAACATAGCATCTAAATTTTTGTTACTATTTGCAGTATTTTTCTTTATAAGTTCTGCTATTCTTGCAGAATATGCTAGTTTTCAAATGTCAGAGGAAGAAACAAATGGATATGGATTTAGTATGGCTTTTAGAGATTTGTCAGAAAACAGAATTTTAATAAATAAAAAAGATAAAACACCTTTTACAGAAGAAGAATATACCAAAATAAAAGCATTACAAAATGTAGATTATGTAGAAGTTGATGATGTATTTGTTGATAGCGGTATATCAATAGTTAGAGATAATAATATTAGTCTTTACGGAAATGTTAAAAATATAGATACTTTTAATGAAGATCTAGACTATGGTAGAATGCCTGAAAACGAAAATGAGATAATTATAAAAGCTAATAGTGAACATTATTATATAAAAGAAAGAATAAATGATATTTTAAATAAAAATTTTTCAATAATGAACTCAGATGTAATAAATTTAGGAGAACAAAATTTAAACAATGTAACTGTTGTTGGTATAAAAGTTTTTGATAGTAAACAAGACTATAATGCAAATTTTTATCTTTCAAAAGAAAAATTAAATGAATTAAGAAGTGACGTACATAAAAATTATAGTAACATGAAAGTATTACTAAATAATAAATATGAACAATATGCAGTAGTACCAAGTGATAATGTACCACAAGGTAAAGCGGTAGTAGATGATGAATTTAAATATCAATTTAAAAATTACAGGATTAAAAATCAGCCGGTTAGTATAGAGGTTGAAAATATTTATTATAAAGATACATTAAATTTAACAATATCAAATACTTATACAAAATATAACTTTAAAAGAGTAACTGGATTAGATAACTATGACAATAACAGATACAAAATTTTTATAAATAGAGATGATTATAATTCTTTATACAATAAACCATCATATCAATCTAGTGTATATGTAAAAGATATAGAAAAAATAGACCAAACAATTACAGAACTTGAAGGATTGGGATTAAATCCAAAAAAGGTAACTGATTTTGAAATAAAACAAGACGAAATATATCAAACAATAATAAGAATAATTAAAGTAGTTGTGACAATTATACTAATTATAGTTTTATTTTTCATTTCGTATTTAATTATAAAAATAATATTGAAATCAAGAAATATATATTATTCTACTTTAAGAATTTTGGGAGCTACATATAAAAATGTAAGAAGAATATTAGATATAGAGTTATTTGTAAACTCTACAATATCTTATGTGGTGCTATTAGGATTTATCTACATGATAAAGACAAATATTATTCATTTAGAGTATATATCAAATTTGGTTGAATATTTAAGTTTAAAAGAATATGTTTTAATGTATGTAATCTTAGTTGTTATGTCAAGATTAATATCAATTAGATTTTCAAGAAAATTATTTAAAAATACAGCAATGAATACATATAGGGAAGAGGTGTAGTAATATGATAAAATTAGAAAAAGTAAATAAATATTTTAATAGAAGAAGAAAGAACCAAATTCATATTATAAATAACACATCTCTAGAACTTGGAGATAAAGGATTAGTTGCAATTTTGGGACAATCTGGAAGTGGAAAAACTACGCTTTTAAATGCTATAGGTGGACTTGACAAAGTTAATAAAGGTAAAATATACATAAATGGGAAAAAGATAACAAAAAGATTAGCAGGTACGGTTGACAAGATAAGAAACTTAAATATTGGATATATATTTCAAGATTATAAACTTATAGAAAATATGTCTGTATTTGATAATGTTGCTATTTCGTTAAGAATGATTGGATTAAAAAATAAAAAAGAAATAGAAAAAAGAGTTAATTATGTACTAGAAGCTGTAAATATGTATAGATATAGAAATAGACCCGCTGGAATGCTATCAGGAGGAGAAAAACAAAGAGTAGCAATAGCTAGAGCAATTGTTAAAAATCCAAGTATTGTAATTGCAGACGAACCTACCGGAAATTTAGATAGCAAAAATTCGTTAGAAATAATGAATATAATAAAAGCTATTTCAAAAGAAAAGTTAGTTATATTAGTAACACATGAAGTAGATTTAGCTAATTTTTATGCAACAAGAATAGTAGAAGTTGAAGATGGAAAGATAGTAAAAGACTATGAAAACGAATCAAAAGAATCACTAGAATATAGAATGGACAACAAGATATATTTAAAAGACTTTAAGAATACAAAAAATATTAACAATGAAAAACTTAACATAGACATATATGCAGACAATGAAAACGAAGAAATAGATATAAAATTAGTAATAAAAAATGGTAATGTATTTATACAAGCAGAAAATAAAAAGGTAGAAGTAGTTGATGAAAATTCTGCAATAGAACTAATAAATGATCATTATAAAAAAATTGATAAAAGTATATACGAAAAGTATAAATATGATTTAAATGAAGTTATAGATAAAAAATATAAAGTGAGATATAAATCAATACATGGAATTTTTAAATCAATAAAAAATGGATTTAATAGAATTTTAAATTATACAGTATTAAAGAAAATTTTATTATTAGGTTTTTTTGCTTCTGCAATGTTTATTGTGTATAGTGTAAGTAATATTGCTGGTGCAACAAATATAAAAGAATCAGATTATATAAAAATGGATAAAAACTACCTTCAAGTTGATATGGCAAAAGTAAATGTAGATGACTATATTAAATATGAGAATTTAGATACAATAGATTATATGATACCCGGAAATGGAAATGTAAGTTTTAAAATAAAAATGGATACATATTATCAGTTGTCAAACTTTTCATATGAACTTTCTGGAATGCTTGCAGATATAGAAAAATTAAATACAGAAGCACTAATAAAAGGTAGAATGCCACAAAATGAATATGAAATAGTAGTAGACAAAAAAATAATAGACAATATGCTTAACAGTAGTTATTCAACATTTGCAGGTATGGGAATAAAAACTGAAGATGAACTTCTTAATAAAATTGTAACTATTGATGGTATGAAAGAATTTACTATTGTAGGATTTTCTAACACAAATACACCAACAATATATGTAAATAAAAATATGTTTATAAATATATTAAATCATACCCAAACAAGTGATTCAGGAATGGGAATATACTTTAATACAAATCAAGACAAAAACACAGAGATAAATGTAAAAGATTATAATCTGTATTTAGATGATATAAAAATTACAAAAGGAAGATTACCAGAAAATGATTATGAAACTATAGTAAACAAATCAAATCAAGATGAAATGAAATTAAATAAAACTATAAAAACAGAAGTTAATGGAAAACAATTAACTGTTGTGGGATATTATGACAGTAAAACTAATAGACAAGATTATTTAGTAAACAATAATACAGTTAAATATGATGTAATATCTAAAAATAATGGTTTTATGATATACCCTAAAGATAAATATAGTGTTATTAATGAATTTAAAAATCAATATGGATTAAATATTATAGACAGATATGAAAAAGATAAACAGGACTATATAGAAAACAAAAAAGATGAGATAAAAAGTGCAGTTATATTTGCAGGTGTTATATTAGCAATATCTTTAATTGAAATATATCTAATGATAAGATCTTCATTCTTATCAAGAATAAAAGAAATAGGAATATTAAGAGCAATAGGGGTTAAGAAAAAAGATGTATATAGAATGTTTATTGGAGAGATAATTGCAATAACAACGGTAGCAAGTATGCCAGGAATAATTTTAATGACATATATATTAAGTCAAATATCTAAAGTTCCCTATGTAGATAGAATGTTTGTAGTAAACTTTCAAACTGTTGGAATTAGTATAATAATAGTATACTTATTTAACATAATTGTAGGATTGTTACCACTATTTAAGGTATTAAGAAAAACACCAGCAAAGATACTAGCAAGACACGATGTTGAGTAAATATGAGGAGATGAAATTATGAGCGTTTTAGGTAATATTTTATGGTTTATTTTTGGAGGATTTTTTAGTGGTCTTTCTTGGGTAATATCTGGGATAATTTGGTGCATTACAATTGTTGGAATACCTTATGGTAGACAATGTTTTAAATTTGCATCAATGTCATTTGCACCATTTGGAAAAGAAATTGAATATGGTGGAGGAGTTCCATCACTACTTGCAAATATAATATGGATTATTTTCTTTGGAATTCCGATGGCAATAGAAAATTTGTTTTTTGGTTGTATTTGGTGTATAACTATTGTTGGAATCCCATTTGGTTTACAGTTCTTTAAAATTGCAAAATTATCTCTAGCACCTTTTGGAGCAAAGATAAAAAAACTATAGAAAAGAGGATTTCTTAAATGATAAAGAGATATAAAAAAAATGAAACTGATGAATTAGCAAATATACTAAAAAATAATGGTGTTATTAGTGTCCCTACAGATACTGTTTTTGGCATATGTGCTAAAATAAATTCAAAAATCGCATATGATAAATTAATGAAGATAAAAAATCGATCTATAGATAAATCATTTCCTGTTATGTGTGCAAATGTAGAACAGATAAAAAATATAGCCATTGTAGATGAAGAAGAAGAAAAATTAATTAAAGCATTTATGCCAGGACCTATTACATTAGTTTTAAATAAAAAGGATAACTTACCTAGTTATGTAATAAACGGAAAGAATTCAATCGCCATTAGAATGGCAACATCAAAAGAAATAGAAGAATTAATTATAAAAGCTGAAAGTCCAATATTTATGACAAGTGCTAATAAAAGTGGAGAAATTGAATGCAATAATTTAGATGAAATAGAAAAATCATGTCCACTTTTAGATGGAATGATGGAGGGGAATGTTTTTTTCTCAAAAGCAAGCACAATTGTAGATTGTACTTCAAAAGAAATAAAAATATTGAGAGTAGGTCCTATTTCATTAGAGCAAATAAAAAAAGTAATTAACAAAAGATAACTAAAAATAGTATAATTTATAGGAGAAAGATATATTATGAAAAGAAGTATGAAGATTTTAAAGCATAAAATACCCAATATAATAATAAATATTATCACAAACCAAAATTACTACTACAGATTTCTTCATAAATAAATCTCCCTTTTTCTTTTTGTGTAAAGAATGGCATAACTTATCTTATAAGTCAATAAAATTATTATAAAAATTAGCTCGGAACTTAAACACCTTTTTAGAATATCAGAATTACTATAAGTCTTGTAAAAAAATACAAAAAAATAAGAACAACAATTTTAAAAAACGAACATTGCACAAAAATTTTATAATAGTTGTTTTTTAAAATAAATGAATTTTTTATAATATAAAAAAATTATACATGTCATTTGAACATGTATAATTTTTAAAATTTTTTATACATATTTATTGAAAATATATAAAAAATATGCTATTTTATATATATGGAGGTAAAAAGTATGAAATTAGAAATGTTACCATATAAAAATATTAATTTAAAAACAAATAAGATATTAGAGCAATTAACTTTGTCATCAAGAGCATTAGCAGAATTAAAAGGTTATGCAAATACAATTCCTAATATGCATATTTTAATAAATGCTGTAACTATAAATGAAGCAAAAGATAGTAGTGCTATTGAAAATATCGTTACAACACATGATGATATTTATAAAGTGTTAACAGAAAGTGGCTACAAAGAAGAAAATGCAAAAGAAGTTGTAGATTATAGAAACGCAATTTGGAAAGGTTATGAGCAAATAAAAAAAGATAATTATATTAATACAAATACAATTATTAAAATTCAAGGCACTATAGAGCATAATAATGCTGGAATTAGAAAACTTCCTGGTACAGAATTAAAAAATTCAATTACTGGAGAAACAATATATACTCCACCTCAAAATGAACAAGAAATAAGAAATTATTTAAAGAATTTAGAAAATTTTATAAACAATAATGAAGATAATATAGATCCATTGATTAAAGTTTGTTTAATACATTATCAATTTGAAAGTATTCATCCATTTTATGACGGAAATGGAAGAACTGGAAGAATTCTAAATATTTTATATCTTGTGTTAAACCATTTAATTGATAGTCCAATTTTGTATTTGAGTAAATATATTAATAAGACTAAACAAGAATATTATAAATTATTTAATGAGGTAAGAAACAAAAATAATTTTGAAGATTGGATTTTATATATTTTAAAAGGAGTTGAAATTACATCTAAAGAAACAATATCATTAATTAAAAAGATTCAAAATGAGATGGAGAATTATAAAGAAGAATTCAGAAATAAACTTCCAAAAATATACTCAAAAGAATTATTAGAAAGTTTATTTTATGAGGTTTATACAAAAATATCATATATAGAGAAAACATGTAATGTTACTAGACTTACTGCATCCTCCTATTTAAATCAGTTAGAAGAAATAGGGCTTTTAGAATCCGAAAAAATCGGAAGAGAAAGACTATACAAAAATGTAAGATTGATAAAATTATTATCTGAAAATTAAATATTATTTATATTAAAGTCAATAAATAAGAAAATGAAATACCTGTTAATTAAACACCAAGATTATTTAAAAAATATAGAGTAATTTTTATATTTATGATATTATAATATAAAAGAGAGGAATAACTATAAGATGAAAGTAAAAAAGAAAAAACTATTGTTATATGGTGAATATAAAAAGATAGTTTGCAACAATAATAACTTAAAATTTGTAGAGAAAGAAGATATATAATGAAAATATTAACAGAAGAAGATAAAAAAAATTTTTTAGAATGGTCAGAAGGAAATAAATATTTGTATGAATTATTATGTACATGTTGGGAGAATGAAATAACTACATTTGCATCATGCGGAGGGCATGAGAATGGAAATGATTTTCCATACATAGGAATAATTGTAAATGATAAATCTATACCATATATTAAAAGTATATTAGGACAATTACAAAAAATGCAAAATATTGCGATTTCTACTAGTGCAAGAGGTAGAAATCCAATATGTGAAGATAATGAATTAAGAGGCATAGTATTTAGTGCACATAACTATAATTGTTGCGAAATGTTTTATAAAATGCAAAAGGGAATTAAAGAGTTCAAAAAGGAAATTGAACTTTCACCAAGAGTAAGCGCATTTTATGAAAGTGTCAAAAGATTTAACTTAACAAGTAGAGATGAAATACAACAAATGATTGAAGATGGTATGGTTGAGGGAGCAACTTTTTCAACTCCAACTCAAGATTATATAGAATTTCAAGAAAGCAAATCACTTGTTAAGAACAATAAAATAATAAGATTTATAAAAAAAATCCTATCGTTTACTAAAGGTGGTTCTCAGAATTATGATATTTTGCAGAAAAAGTACGGCTTTTTACAAAGAGAATATCACGAAGAGAAAAACTCGAAAATGGATCAATACAGAATTGAAAATTTTAATAGTGAAGTTCATAATCAACATGGTTTTGCACCGAGAAAGGTTATTTCCGTACGAACTCCAATAAATGAAGATATCACAGTTGAAGAAGAAAGATAATATTAAAAAGAGATTAGATTTAACTGTCTAGTCTTTTTTCGTTTTTGATGCAAAAAAAGGTAGAGTAGGGGGAAGAGCCCTATTTTCAAGTATTGTAATTTTTAATTAAATTTAAAATTTTTGAAAAATTAATAGGAAATATTGCAGAAAAATATATTTGAACATCGAAATAAAAATAATTTTTACAAATTAATAAATTAGTGATATAATGCTTTTGAAATAAAAACTAGGAGGAGTGATTTATGTTAAAAAATATAGAAGTATTATGTCATAGCAGTATTAGAATAGATAAAGAAAAAATAATTTATGTAGATCCTTTCAAGATAGATAATAATTATAATGATGCAGATATGATATTTATAACACATGACCATTACGATCACTATTCTGAAGATGATATAGATAAAGTAAAAAAAGAGGGAACGATTATTATAGCACCTGAAGAACTATTAACAAAACTATTAGTAAAAGGCTATAATAAAAATGACATCGTTACAGTAGAACCAAATAAACAATATACGCTGGAAGGGATTAAATTTGAAACAATACCAGCTTATAATACAAATAAACAATTTCATCCAAAAGAAAATGGTTGGGTTGGATATATTA
>CAUWGC010000012.1:0-60661 GCA_963558405.1 uncultured Clostridia bacterium | reverse complement strand
TTTATCAATTCTATCATTTTAATAAAATTATTTTTGCAAAAAACCGAAACTTAAAGCACAAAAAAATAAAAAGGAAAATCCAAGTTACATATATTTTGTGCCATGCCCCCAAAAAAGAGGTGAAAAAATGTCGATAGATTATAGTTTATTTGCCATTCCTAAGCCAGCTAAAAAAGAAAAGAATAAAAAGATATATATTCGCAACAAAAGTAAGAAATTATCCAAAAAAGAACGAAAAAGATTTAGCATTTTACAGCAGGATAAAGATAAATGTTTTTTGTGTAATGCGTATTGTAAAACAGATACTCATGAAGCTTTTGGGGGTTGTAATAGACAAAAAAGCATGGAGTACGGACTTATATACTATTTATGTAGAATTTGTCATGGAAAAGTAGATTTAGATAAAAATGCAAAACAAGAATTACATGATATAGCAAAGCAAAAATTTATAGAAATATACGGAGAAGAAAAATTTTTACAAGAATTTAAGAGTAACTATCTAGAAAAAATATAGGAGGAAACTATGGAAAATCCAAACTATTATGCAGTAATTCCTGCAGAAGTAAGATACGATAATAAATTAAAGGCAAACGAAAAATTACTATATGGAGAAATAACAGCATTAGCTAACAAAAATGGTTATTGTAATGCAAGTAATTCATATTTTGCAGATTTATACGAAAAACATAAAGATACAATTTCAGACTGGATTAATAACCTAAAACAAGCAGGATATATAGAAACAGAATTTATTAAAGATGAACTTGGAAAAGTAGAAGAAAGAAGAATTTACCTATCGGTGAAAACACCTAGGGGGTATAGGCAAAAACACCTAGGGGGTATAGGCGAAAACACCTTAGGTAATATTACAAGTAATAATAATATAGAAGAAGAAAAAGAAAATAAAAAAGAAAGTGAAAATGAAAAACAAAAGATTATAAAATTTTATGAAGATAATATTACCTTGATTACTCAATTTGTTTCAGAAGACATGGACAAATACCTAGAGACAATGGAAGGAGAACTTATTATAGAAGCTATAAAGGAAGCGGTGAGTAGAAATAGTAGAACTTGGAAATATATAACAGGTATATTAAATAATTGTGTAAATAAAGGAATAAAAACAGTATCAGAATTTAAACAAAGTCAAGAAGAATTTAAAGAACAACAAAAAAAGAAAAAAGAGAGCAATACAAGAAATAAACAAGAGAAAAAACAAGAAATAGAATACAATACAGACTTTAGTGAATACGAACAGTATGCTAAAGCAGAAAGGATAAAAGATGGATAATTTATTTTCCGAAGAAGTAGAAAAAAATGTTTTGGGAATTTTACTTGTTTGTGAAAATACAAGGAGATACCTAAGAATAATAAATCGAGAAGATTTTTATATTCCCAAAAATAGAATTATTTATTCCATAATGTCAGACTTGTATTCACAAGACAATCCTATAGATATTTTAAGCATAAAAGAAACAGCAAAAGATAAAAAATACGACGATAAAGATATATTAGAATATTTAGTAAAAATATCAGAAACTATAGTAACTTCAAGTAATATAGAGTATTACATAAAAAAATTAAAGAACTATAGTACTAGAAGAGAAATAGAAAAAAAGGCAAAAGAAATACTAAAAAATATTCAAGATGTAAGTTCGGATGAAGATCCAGGAGAAATAAAAAAAGCATGTATAGAAACAATGTCGAAAATAAAAACATTAAATATAAATGCAAAGCAAGAAGAAATGAGCGATGTAATAGTAGAAGCGGTAAAAGTCATTGAAAAAAAAGTAAATGAAAAAGAAAACAATAAATACGAAACAGGGTTTTATAAATTAGATATGATAACCGACGGATTACATGAACAGGAATTTACAATAGTAGCAGCAAGACCTGGAGTAGGAAAAACATGTTTTGCATTAAATATAGCAGAAAACATCAGTAGAAAAGGTATTTATACATACCTTGTAAGTTTAGAAATGTCAAAAGAACAAATAGGAAATAGAATGATAGCAAGTAATTCTATGATAGATAGCCATAAATTAAGAAAAGGTTGGTTAGATGAAAAAGATTGGGAAAAAATAGCACTATCCGCTACAGAGCTTTCAGAATTGAAAATATTATTAGATTCAGAAAGCAAGACAATACAAGAAATAGAAACGAAAGCTATGGAACTAAAAGAAAGAAAAAATATGGGACTAATGATTATAGATTATCTTCAGCTACTAAAAAGTAAAGAAAAATTTAATATTAGAGAACAAGAAGTAGCAGACATATCAAGAAGATTAAAACTATTAAGCAGAGATTTAAATATACCAGTAATAGCATTGTGTCAGTTAAATAGAGAAACAGAAAAAAGAAAAAGACCAGCATTATCAGATTTAAGAGAAAGTGGCAGTTTGGAACAGGATGCAGACAACGTTATTTTCCTACATGTAGATGAAGAAGAAAAAATAAAACAATACATCATGGATATACAAGTTATTGTAGCAAAACAAAGAAACGGCCCAACAGGAGAAATACAATTAAAATTTAACAGAAAAGCTATGAAATTTACAAATAAGGAGTGAAAAAAACAAATGAAAGATGTAACAGAAAAAGAATTTTTAGAACAAGAAAGTCATAAAAAATTTAAAACGTTACAAGAAATAGCAAAAGGAGAAGCAAAGCTAAAAAAGGAAAGCATAATGGAAGAAAGAGTTAAAGAATTATTAGAAAATATTCCAGAAACACGTACAAGTGATGAATTATTGTATGCAGTATATATAGAAAATTACTATGATATAGAATTCAACAAACATACATTTGTGAATTATCAAGAATATAAATTACCAAGTTTTAAAAGCATAGAAAGGACAAGAAGGGATATACAAAACAAATATAGTAACTTAGTAGATGGAAACAAAAAAGAAACAAGAGAATTAATAGAAAAGCATTATAAAGATTATTATGCAAATGAAAATCATATACCAAATATATTATAAAAACAAAGGAGAGAAAAAAGATGCAATTAGATAACATAGAAGAAACAAGAATTTTATTAGAAGACATGGGAAATCTATTTGAAAATTTAGATGAAATGAAAAGAAATTTAGAAAATCAGATTAGCGTAAAAGATGATGAAACTCAAGATTATTTACATGAATTAGAACTTGCAAAATTAAATGGAATTGAGATAATGAAAGTTTCTCAATCACTAATAAACGTAAGAAAAGAAAGAAGAAAATTAAAGAATAAATTAGAACTTGTAAATACTATAAAAGGATACACAGATAAATATATAACAAAAGGAATTGTAGGAGATACAAAACAGGCAATTAGTAATTTGGAAACACTTAAAGCAAATCAAGAGAATAGAGAATATAAACCAAGAGTTGTAAAAAATTTAAAATGTGCAAAGAAAAAGAAAGAATAAATTTCAAAGGAAAGAAGCGGAGAGAATGAGTAAAATTATAATTTACAATGACAAAAGTATTTTAATTGCAGAAATTAAAGGAAAAGTAAAGAGCAAAGAAAACATAAAAATAGTAGAATTTGAAAAATACAAAATAATAGAAAGCAAAACAGCTAATAAATTATTAGAAAAAATAGAAAAAGTATTCAAATATCATAAATAATAAAAATAGGAAAGGAAATCTAATGAGTACATTTCAAATATACTTTATATTATCAATTATGATAGGAATATTACTAAAAACTAAAAGAATAAAGTTAGAAATAAAAAATACAGTTACTGGAGAAATAAAAGAAGCGGAATCATGGATAAAAATAATATTTTGCATAGGATGGCCAGTAATATTCTTATTCAAATTATTAGAGAGAAATAAAATTAAAGAGAGTAATAAAAGCAACTGAAAAACTAGTAAAAAAGGAGACTTGAAAAATGAGTTATATGTCTAATAAAAGTCTAGAAATAAAAGAGAAAATAAAGAAAACATGTATAGTAATATTGTTTATTATAGCATTTATGTTACTAGAAATTTCTATAAATATACAAAACAGGAAAGAAGCGGAGGAATCCAATTATATTAATTGGTTAGAACAAAGAGTAGAAGGAGGTAGAAAATTATGGCGTTTGACTTAGATGAAGAAGAATTTTTAGCTACAAGAAAATTAAACGGAATAGATAAAGAAGAAGTTATCGATATGAATATTGGTAACATAGAAGAAGATATAAAAATATTAGAAAGATTTAAAAATAATGAAATGCAAAGAGATAAATTAGAGATAGATAATAGATGTGGAGGTTGGAAAATAGGATATATATATAAAAAATTAGAATTAAACATAGCAATAGAACATCTATTATTAGACTATACAAGACAAAAACAAATAAATGAAGAACATCAGAGGATTAATGGAGAATTAAGAGAGAAAATAAAAAAACTAGAAGAGGAAAAGGAAACTTTGAAAAATTTTACATCATCTATATTTAATAACAATATAGAAAATGAATTTGTACCGGTTCAAAAATTTAAAGAATTAGAGAAAGAAAAAGAACAATATGAGCAAATGTACTTAGATGAAGTAGATAAAACAACTGATATAGCTTTATTATATAATGGCTTATTAAATAGAATAAAAAATAAAATAGAAGAAATAAAAAATGATAAAGAAAGTTATTATTATGATAGTTTCCTAGAAGAAAAAGATATAGAAAAAACGATAGAAGTTTTAGAACAACTATTACAAGAGGAGGATAAATAATGCAAAATAGATGTAATAAATGCGGAAGTGATAAATTATTTGTAAAAATACAAGGACAAATAATTGGTTTGTATTGTGGTGAATGTGGTGAATGGCAAAAATGGATAACACAAAAAGAATTTCAAATAACAAAATTTAAAGAAATTATAATTGTTGGAGGATAAGTGCATGGGAGGATTTATTGCAAAACAGCCGAATGGGAAGTTTTGTAGATTTAGTACAGTTGTAGATTGTCCAACAGATATAAATATGACATTTGAAGATTATGTAAAAGTAATAATGAAAAGAGGACATCAAGAGTGGAAGGCAAGAGAAGAAGCAGAAGATATAATAAATAATTATTTATATCCGTTTGAGGCAGTATTAGAGTACTTCGTACCAAATAATATGACTCAAAATGAGTTTGATAGACTTATTGAGGAAATGAAAAAACCGAATGGGAAATATAAAATTATATAAAAATAATATATTTTATGCAACTTTATAGCATAAACAAGAAAATTTCTTCAAAAGATGCAAAACGTATCAAATTTAGAAATAAGGAGTAAATATGAACGTAAAACAAATTATTAAATGGTTTGAAGACAATAAAATAGAACATCTAGAGAAAGCTCAAAAAACTATATCTATAGGAAAACCTTTTTTAGGATGTGATTTAAATGAAATGGTTAAAGAAGATGATGAAAGAATGAATGCTGTCTCATATTTTTTATACTATTATCAATTAATGGAAATAAATATTAAAAATTATAGAAATTATTCTAAACCATCTAATTATGATGAAGAAACTATAAAGATGATTGAAGAACAAATGCTTTCAAATCATGAACAATATAGAAATATATTAGGACATATAAGTAATATAAATAATAGTTAGGTGATGATAAATTATGGAAAATGAAGAATTAGATATTCCTATAAAAAATCGTGTTAAACAATTAGAATTAGGAATCTGTATGGAATGTGGAAAAAGAAAAGCAAAATACTTATGTGATTATATAACAGGAAAGTCTTTTGATTTGTATGGAAAAGGAAAAATAGAAACATCAACTTGCGATAAATTACTTTGTGAAAAATGTACTAATAAATTAAATAGCAAAGATTATTGTAAAGAGCATATTAAACAATTAAGAGAAGAGATAAATGAAAATCTTAAAAGGTAGGAGGAAAATATGAATAAAAAAGAAAGAGAAAAACAAGAAAAAATTGAATATATAAAGTCAATAATAAATAAAGATATTGAGTTTAATGAAAGAAAAGAAGAATTAGTATTAAGATTTATATTTAATATTTTAACAAGTAATACAGTTATGAATAGATATGAATTTAGTAGGTATGGAAATATTATAGAAAATGATACGATAGGAATTGCAGAATGTATAAATTATATAGGTTCAAAATTAAATTTAAAAGACCAAAAGTAGGAGGAAATATATGTGTAAATGTTGTGAGGTAGATGATATTACAAACGAAGCTAAAAGACATATAAGAAAGAATCAAAGAGTAATAATAAAGATGGTAAGAAACGTATGTAGAGAAGATTTGTACTATTTAAGTGTTGATACTAATTCTTATCAAAAAGAAGAAATAAATATAAATTATTGTCCAATGTGTGGAAGAAAGTTAGGAGATTAGAAAAAAATGTGTTTTAAGAAAAACAAAAATTTAATGCCACACGAAAAAAATGGTTGTTCTCATAATTGGATACATTACGCAGGAAAACAATTTGAATGGGACAATCCTAGTTTTGGAGAGATAATAAAAGGTAAAAAACATAGAAAAGACAGTAACAATGTATGCTATTTTTATATTTGTACTATATGTCAAGAAATGATTTGGAGTTCAAATAAAATGTTTGATATTCCTCATTATAGAGTAAAAGAAGTTTTAAATAAAAATATTAGGAGATGATTAGATGAGTGAAAAGCAATTGATGAAATTTAAAGTTGAAAATAATAAGTTAAAGATGGAAATAAAAATAAATGACTTGATATTTTTGTTCAAGACAAGTGAAGCTAATTTTGATGGAGAATCAAGTCAAATAGCAAAAGTAAAGAAAGACGATAAAGAGCAATTTGTACAATTTATAATTGATTATTTACAAGAACCTAGTTACGACAATGAAAATATTGTTAATTGGGCAGAACTATTTGAAAAGGCATTTTATGAAATAGTAGAAGGTTATGAAGATTTTTGTAAATACAAAGATTAGAAGGAGGAATAACTATGTTATCTGAAGAAGAAAAAGAAAATATTGAGCAGGCAATAAGTTGCATATTAAGAGGAATAGATATTGAAAGTTCAGCCTTAATACTAGAAAAAGCAGTTATGGATAATTATATTATAGCATCTGGCAGAGTAAATGTAGTAAAAATAGCAACAAGGCAAATATTAAATTTTATTAAAGAATATTCAAATAAAGGTTATTTAGATGTTGTAAGAGAAAAAGTAAAAGAAAACGAACAGATATCTAAACTACAAAAAGAGAAAAAAAGATTAGAATCAGTAAAAGATATGTATGATATACATAAACATGTATATCAAAAAGAATGGTTAGATTTAAAAGAAAAATTAAGAGAAAAAGATAAAGAAATAAAAGATTTACAATCAAGAAAAAAGGTTTAAAAACTATAACAATAAAAAGTAAAAAAAGATAAAAATCTAAGGAGGAAGAAATGACTGAGGGAGAAGCAAGAAAAGAGTTATGTTCTTACCTACATAGTAAAAAACTAGAAGAAAGAAAATTAGAGCAAATAGAAGAGATAAAAGCAAAGTTAACAAGGATAACTACAGTGTTATCAGATTTACCAAAAGGAAGTCAAGATAATGATAAAATGGCAAAAAATATAGCTAGATTATTAGAATTAGTTTCTGAACATGTAGAAATAATGAATAATGAAGAAGCGGAACTTATAAGAATAACAAATAAAATAAAATTAGTAGAACAACCTTATAGAAATATTTTAGAATTAAGATTTATTAATGGAATGAAAGTAGAAGATGTATCTACAGAAATAGACAGAGATTATAGATATACAAAAAAGTTATTACGAAAAGCAATAAAAAAATATGCAGAAATTTAAAAAAAAGACACCTTTTTACCCTTTTAAGACACCATAAAAATATGATATAGTTATAATCAAGGAAAAGTTTAAGTAATAAAAAATTCTGTCCTTTCAAGAAGATTGTGTAAACAGTCTTCTATACATTACGAAGTAGAGCAGAGGTCAGCTCGCTTGGCTCATAACCAAGAGGTCATAAGTTCGAATCTTATCTTCGTAACCAATAATTAATATATAGAGTCTATCAAAAACGATAGACTCTTTTTCTTGCCATTTTTAAAGCAAAGGAAGAAGAATTATGAATGAATTGTACAAAGAAGAAATCTGTAAAACTTGTGTAGCAGAGAAATGCAACAATAGAATAAAAGTTAAGACCTATCAAGAGCTGTTAGATAATCAGATAAGCACAACAACAGTAATAAAATGTGATGATTTTATATGTAAAAAGAAAAGAAAAAAGGAACATATAAAATTTTAGGAGGAATAATAATGAAACTGAGATTTTTAGTAAATGTACCAGATAAGTATACAAAAGAAGAATACAAAAAAGGTCAAGTAAAAGAGTTTGAAGATGCAAGAGCAGATGAAATATTATCTGCAAAAAGAGCAAATGGAGAAAGATATGCAGAAGAAGTTATAGAAACTGCAACTAAAAAAGTAAAAACAGAAACAGCAGTAAAGAAAACTAGAAAGAAGAAAGAATAATGACATATAGAGATAATCCGTTAATTGCAGCCAAATATAAAAGTAAAAGATGGCAGAAATTAAGAAAAGAAAAACTATTATTAACAAATGGATTATGTGAGAGATGTTTGAAGAAGCGGGTTATATGTACCAGCTTATTTTGTGCACCACAAAGAATATGTTACGGAAAAGAATTATGAAGATGATAATATATTCTTTAATATAGATAATACAGAAAGCCTTTGCAAGAAGTGCCATAATCGGAGAACACTTTGGTAATAAAGTAGAATACAGTTTTGATGAGAATGGAGATTTGATAAGAAATGAGACTAAGTAGAAAGTATATAGATGTATGGCTAAGGTTATATAGTTGTGATGTTAATAAAAATAAAGAATGCAATAAAAAGAATTGTGCTATATGTTATGAAGATAATTATGGCTGTACAAATACATCTAAATATAAATACGCAAAGAAAACATTATTAAACTTTATTAAGATGATAATTAATAAGATGAGAGGAGCATATAAGTATGAGTAATCCAGAAATAACAGTAAATATAAACAAAAAAATAACTGAGGAAAAGATAAACGATAATGAATTATTTGAACAAGCCAGAAGAAGGGTACAGAATAAAATTAAAGGAAGAAGCGTAAAAAATAAAGAAGTAATAATAGAACAGGAAAAAGAGATAGAATATTACAGAGAGAAGATAAAAAAGTTAACAAACAATAAAAAAGATATTTTTTATAAAGAATTAGAAGTTACTATCGAAAGTGAAGATTATTTAATTCAATATAACGAAGATACAGAGTTAGTTACTTTAATGATGTATATTAATAAACTTATTATTGAAAAGGATCTAAACAGAATATACAAAGATGGAGAATTTAGAATATACAATAAAACACGAATGAAGAAAATTGAAGATGAATGGTATTGGTAGCCCCCCTATAGAAGCCGAAAGAAGCAGACAAGGGAGAACGGAGAGAGGGCATTCAAAAAATGCATAAGTTATTTTACGTGAGGGGTGTAGTATAAGGAGGTGTGGATATGGAAGAAGAAATGTCAGAAATGCGTGAAAAAATAAGTGGACAAGAACTTATGGACAAAAATAAAAAAATAAGAAAAGAAACACAAAAATTAAGAAAATTATTTAAAGATTTAACAGATAGTAAAAAGAAAATGGCAGAAAAGTTAATTGAAAATGCTTCTTTTATGTCTATAACTCTTGATGAACTTAAGGAAGATATAAAACTTTATGGAGTAAAAGAAACTTACGTAAATGGTAAAGATCAATTTGGTTTTAAAGAGTCTATAGAAAGTAAAACATATAATACAATGGTAAAGAATTATATGAACATAGTAAAACAGTTAAATGATATGTTACCTGAAGAAAAGAAAATTGATGAGGATGATGAATTTGAACGATTCAATGGTGCATTATGACATACATAGAAGAATATTATCAGTTTTTACTTAAAAATCCAGATAAAGCATGTAGAAAAATATTAGTTACATATAAGAAACTTGTGCAAGATTTATATAATCCTAAACAAGTTTCTTTTTATAATGAAATAACAGAAGAAGAAGAAACTCATACATATGTATTTGATTTGGAAAAAGCAAATAGACCAATTGAATATATAGAAAAATTTTGTAAACATTCAAAAGGAAAATGGGCAGGAAAACCAGTAATTTTAGAACTATTTCAAAAAGCAAAAATCCAAGCTCTATTTGGTTTTGTTGATAAAGATACAAGATTAAGAAAATATAAAAAAGCAATGTGGTTTGAAGCAAGAAAAAATGGTAAATCAACAGAAGATGCAGGAATTGGAAATTATATGCTTACATCTGCAGGAGAAGGAGGAGCAGAAGTTTATTCTGTGGCTACTAAAAAGGACCAGGCTAAAATAGTATGGGAAGAAGCTAAAAGAATGGTAAAAAAGAGTCCTAGTCTTGCAAAAAGAGTTAAATGCTTAGTTAATGGTTTATTTTATGAAAAAACAGAAAGCTTTTTTAAAGCTTTAGCTAGTGATAGCAATTCTTTAGATGGTTTAAATACATTTTGTGCTTTAGCAGATGAAATTCATGCATGGAAAGATAAAAACTTATTAGATGTTATTTATGATTCCATGAGTGCTAGAGAAGAACCTCTACTTATAGAATCTTCTACAATGGGTATGGTGAGAGAATCAGTTTTTGACAATGAATATGAATATGCAAGTTCAATTATAGACGGATATGAAGGCCTAGAGGGAGGAATAGTAGATGAGACTGTACTTCCAATAATATATGAACTTGACAATCCAAATGAATGGCAAGATGAGAAAAAATGGTATAAAGCAAATCCAGGACTTGGAACAATAAAAAACATAAAAGACTTGCGAGATAAAGTAAATAGAGCAAAAAATAATCCAACTGAGTTAACAAATTTATTATGCAAGGATTTTAATATAAGACAAAATGACCAAGATAAATGGCTTACATTTGATATTGCTAATAATGAAGAAACTTATAATATAGAAGATTTATTTGATACATATGCTATAGGAGGAGTGGACCTTTCAAGTACAACAGATTTAACTTGTGCAACTTTGTTGATAATAAAACACAATAAAAAATTTATAATACAACAATACTTTATTCCAAGTGAAAGACTAGAGTTTAAAATAAAAGACGATAAAATTCCATACGATAAATGGGAAAAGAGAGGATTAGTAACAATTTGTGAAGGTGCAAAGGTAAATTATACAGATGTTACACAATGGTTTTTGAAAATGCACAATGAATATAATATATCTGCACTATGGATTGGATATGATCCATGGAATACACAGTATTGGGTAGAGGAAATGAAAGAACAAGGATTTGAAATGATTGAAGTAAGACAGGGTGCAAAAACAATGAGTAATCCTATGAAACTGCTAGAAGCTGACTTAATAGAAAAGAATATAAATTATAATAATAACCCAGTTTTAAAGTGGTGTTTGTGTAATACTGCCGTAAAGAGGGATGAAAATGATAATATAAGACCTATAAAAGGACAGAAACAAAGAGCAAGAATTGATGGAACAGTAAGCTTAATTATAGCTTACTGTATTTTATTTGAAAAAATGCAAGATTATTTAGTGTTGCAGGAGGAGTGAAATGAAGAAAGAAAAAAGAAGCTTATTTGATATGGTTTTTGGAAATAAAAAACAAGAAAAAATCATAGAAGAGCAATTTAAAATGTTTAATTCATATGATTCTGAATTTACTACAGTTGGAAATAATATATATGATAGTAATATAGCAAGGGAATGTATAGACACAATTGCAACTCATGCAGCTAAGCTAGTTCCAAAACATATTCAAAATTCTATATCAAATCATATACAAGGAGATATAAATTATTTACTTGAATTTAAGCCAAATCCTATTATGACCAAATATGATTTTATATATAGAATCGTCTCTTTATTATATACTGACAATAACACATTTATATATAAACAATATGATAAGAATGGAATGATAGTAGGACTGTTTCCAATATTAGCAACTCAATATGATTTATATGAAACAGAAACAGGATTACCAGTATTACAATTTAGATTTATTAATGGACAAACATATTCATTATTGTACACAGACTTAATACATATAAAAAGATTCTATAATAGGCACGACATATTTGGAGAGAATAATAAAATTTTAAATAGTCCAATAGAAACAGCAAATACAGCAAACGAAGGGCTAAGAAATGCGATTAAATTAACAAATAATTTACGAGGAATCATAAAACATACAAATGCAATGTTGAAAGATAAAGATATAAAAACTAGCAGAGATAACTTTGTTAAAGATTTTATAGAGATGGGAAATGGAAGTGGAATAGCTGCATTGGATGCTAAATCAGAATTTAAAGAATTAAATTTAAAACCAATTACTTTAGATAAAGATCAATTAGAGCAAGTTAATCACAATATTTTCAATTATTTTAGAGTTTCAGAAAAAATAGTGAGAAGTGATTTTTCACCAGAAGAATGGAATGCTTTTTATGAAAGTGTAATTGAACCTTTAGCAATTCAGATGAGTGATGCTTTTACTGTTAATATTTTTAATAAAAAAGCAATAAAAGAAGGTCATAGAATTATTTTTACAGCAAATAGATTACAATATGCTAGTTTACAAGATAAAATTAAGTTACTACAAACAGCAGGGCAATTAGGAATGTTAAAGAAAGATGAAGGAAGAGAAATAATTGACTTTACACCATGGGGAGGAGAAGAAGGAGAGAAAATTATTCAATCATTAAATAACATAGATAGTAAAATTGCAAATGATTATCAAGGAGGAAAAAATAATGGAGAAAGCAATTAAAGAAGTAAGAATAAGTGAATTAAGAGCACTAGACAATGATTCAAAAGAAATGATTGTTGAAGGATATGCTGCTGTTTTTAACAAGGCAGCAAAGATTAGCTGGTATACAGAAATAATTGATAGAAATGCTTTTAATGACTGTGATATGAAAGATGTTTGTATGAAATACAACCACGAAGATAACTTTCTTATTTTAGCAAGAACAAGAAATCAAAGTTTAGAATTAAGCGTTGATGATACAGGATTAAAGATAAGAGCAAAATTATTAGATACAACTCAAAATAAAGATATATATAAAATGATTCAAGCTGGATTATTAGATAAAATGAGTTTTGCATTTTCTGTAAAGAAAGCAGAATGGGATTATGACAATGATATTAGAAGAATAACAGGTATAGATAAACTGTTTGATGTATCAGTAGTTGATATGCCTGCTTATGAAAGTACAGAGATATTTGCTAGAAAAAAAGAAGATTATATGGAAGAAAAAAAGAAATATTTAGAAGAAAAAAGGAAAAAATTAAATTTAGAAATTGATATGTTAAGTTTATAATTCTGAAACAAGAAGCGGTGGTAGAACTGTTTCTTTTTTGTTGGTAGAAACAAATAGGAATTAAATATATAGCTGGTAGAAGCAATAAAAATTAGAAGGGAGAAAAATTATGAAATTAACAAGAAAAGAATATGAAGAAAGAAAAAACAAATTAAAAGAAAAGCTTTCAAGAGCTAAAGATGAAGAACTTGAAGAAATTAGAAAGGAAATGGAAGTGTTAAAATCAGCAGAAATTGTTGAAGAAGACAATTCAATAGATGAAAGAAGTCTATTAAAAGATGCTATTGATAATTTAGAAAAAAGAAATATTAATAGTGCAAATGTTGAAAAAAGAAAAGAAGAAAAAGAAGAAGTTGAAGAAAACATACTAGAAACTGAAGAATATAGAAGTGCGTTCTTCAAAAAATTACAAGGAAAAGAACTAAATGCAAAAGAAAAAAGGGCTATGACAACTGCTATAGGTTCAGTTGGATCAGCTATACCTACAACTACATTAAATAGAATAGAGGAAAATCTAAGACAAACATCAGCTTTATATAATTTAGTGGATGTTTTAAATATTCCAGGTTATTTGTCAATTCCTGTAGAAGATACTGTTAATGATGCTAGTTGGGTTGCAGAAAATACTGCATCTACTGATGTAAATGATAAATTAACAGCAGTCAGTTTTGCAGCTTATAAACTAATTAGAACTATATCTATAACAGCAGAAGTTTCTAAAATGACTATTTCAGCATTTGAAACATGGATTGTAAAGAAATTAACTGAAAGGATGGCTATAGCTATTGAAAATGCTATTTTAAATGGAACAGGTAGTGGTCAACCTAAAGGTATTTTAAAGGAAACAATAACAACAGTTCAAAGTGAAGCTGTAGGAAAAATATCTTATGCAGATATCTGTAATATAATGGCTAATTTAAAAGCTGGATATAAAAGAGGTTCTGCATTTGTTGTTAATACTCAAACATTATGGAAAGATTTAGCAACAATAACTGTTGGAGATAAATTAGTATTTGTTCCAGACCCAACAGGAGAATATTCTGGAAGAATTTTTGGAAAACCAGTAATAGAAGATGAGTATATCCCAGAGGGAAAAATTCTTTATGGATTATTTAACAAATATACTTTAAATTGGAATGAACCAATTAATGTTACAGCTGATGATTCTGCTGAATTTAGAAGTGGAAACAGAGTATACAGAGGAATGGCATTAGTTGATGGCAAGACTGTAAACAAAGAAGCATTTGTTTTACTAGAAAAAAAAAAACGGAATAGATCCAGAAATTACACAATTAACAATCACACCGGTTGAGGAATTAAAAGCACCAGTTTCAGCTGATACAAAAGTTGCTGATTTAACTACAACAGGAGGAACAGCCCCTTATTCTTATAAATTAAAAGATAGTACTGGTGACAATGCTGAGTTTAAGATAAGTGGTACAGAAGTACAAGCTAATACAGAAATTGCAACAGGTGGAAATAAAAATATAACTGTTATTGTAACAGATAGTAAACAAAAAACAAAAGAAGCAACTGCTCAAATAGAAATAGCAGAAGTAGGCGTATAATGTAAAAGGAGGACTGTATGGAAAAATTGTTGAAAATTGTTAAGCAATGTTTAAGCATTGTGGAAACATCAACTTTAAAAGATGAAGAAATAAAAATGCTAATACAAGCAGGAATAGCAGATTTGAACAGACAAGGAATTGTAGCAACAGAGAATACGCAAGATAGTCTAATACAATCTGCTATTGTTATGTTTGTAAAAGCAAATTTTGGTAATGTGGATATTAAAGAAAAAGAGTTGGCACAAAGAACATATAGTCTTCTTTGTAATAATTTAAGTTTAAGTGAAGATTACAAGGTGGTGGACACTAATGCGTGAAGTAAGCTGTAAGTTAATATCTGCCACTTATAAATCAAACGATATAGGTGTACAAAATCCAACAGGAACTAAAGAAATAGAAATTCCAATAATAAAAGTAGAAGATGTCTATGCAAGTGAATTTTATGAGGCTAATCAGCAAGGATACAAACCAACCTTAAGACTTCGTATAAGTGCTTTAAATTATAACAATGAGGAAGAACTCATCTATATGGGAACTACTTATTCAATAATAAGAACAAGTGAACCATATGCAGATGAAGTAGTTTTGATTTGTGAAAGGAAAGTAAAGAATGTCTAAATCAATAGAGGTTAATTTATTAAGTAAAGAACTGATGAAATATTTGCAAGATTATAAAGAAGATATTGATGAAGAAGTTGAAGAAACTGCAAACAGTGTGGGAAAAAAGGCAGTTGCAGAACTCAAACAAATATCTCCAAAAGGAGCAAGAAAAGAATATTGTAAAGGTTGGAGATTAAAAAAAGATAAACTAGGAAAAAATAAATATTCAATAGAAATTCACAATAAAACAGACTATCAATTAACTCATTTGTTGGAGTTTGGACATGCTACTAGAAATGGAGGAAGGACTAAACCACAGCCACATATAAGGCCAACTGAAGAAAAGTACAAGAAAGAATTTGAACAAGAATTGAAGAAAAAAATAGGAGGTATTAAATGACATTACAAGAACTAAAAACACGTTGTGAAGATGCAGGCTTTAAATATGCCTATGGTAAATTTAAAACGCCAACAGAGCCTCCTCATTTAGTTGCTATAACAGTTAGTACTAATAATTTTATGGCTGATAATAAAGTCTTTTATAGTAAAACACCGATTAAATTAGATTATACATATATAGATAAAAACTTAGAGGAACAAAACAAAATAGAAAAAGAAATTCTAGGGGATATACCTTGGAATAAAACAGATGAAACTTATTTGCAAGACGAAGATGTTTGGCAAGTAAGTTATTTTTTTGAAATTTAAAGAAAGAAAGGAAGAAGAAAAATGTCAGAAACAAATAACAAAATACTATATGGTATAGAAAAATGTTATATATCTAAGATTACAGAAGTTAACGGAGAAATCACATATGGAGAACCTTTTCCAGTAAAGGGTGCTAGAGGTTTAAATATGAATCCACAAGGCGAAACGACAAAAATTTATGCAGACAATGTTGTGTATTACATTGCTAATTCAAACCAAGGCTACGAAGGAGACTTAGTTCTCCTAATAACTCCAGAGGAATTTTTGACACAAATATTAGGACAAACTAAAGATACAAATGGAGCTATATTTGAAACCGCAGACGATAAGCAAGCAAGATTTGCTTTAATGTTTGAAGGAAAAGGAGACGAAAAAGCAAGAAGATGGGTATTCTTCGACTGTACTGCAACAAGACCTAGCAGAGAAAATAATACACAACAAGAAACACTTGAAGCAGGAGAAGAAACAATGACAATTACTATGTCTCCAAGAAGCACAGACAAAGCAATAAAAGCATATATAGAGCCTAATGAAACAAATCAAGATGTATATGATACATTCTTTACCAAAGTATATGAAAAAAATGCAACAGTAGGTGTATAAAATATGATAATTAATATCAAAAACCAGGTATACATAGGACAATGCAATGCGTTGTCCTATGTATATTATAAGAAGCTATTTAAAATTAATATAATTGAAGACTTAGAAAATTTAAGAAGAAACTTAATCAATATTTCACAAAACAACATAAAAGAACAATACATAGAAGAATTTTATAAAATACTACTAAGACTAGTTTATACCCTCATTTATGCTAAGAATCAAGATATTGATAACTTTGAAAAGTGGAGCGAAAACATAGAAAAAAACACTTTGACAGAAGATATAATTAACGAAACAATAGAAGTATTCTTAGAAAGTTTTATAGATGAAGAAGTAGTAGAAGAATTACAAAAAATACCTAGTAGTAATACAAAAACTAATATCTTTCCAGAACACGAATTTCTCAAAGTATGCTTAGAATATGGATTATCTTTAGAAGATTTAGAAAAATTAACTTACATTGATGTAATTAAAATCTTCATTTCTTCTTATTCGGAAAGAAATAAAGAAAAAACAACAAAATTTAAAGAAGCTACGCAAGCAGATTGGGACAAATTAGCTTCTTTATAGGAGGAAAAAATGGCTAATGGAACATTAAAAGGACTAATTGTCGAGATAGGAGGAGATACATCTGGACTCCAAAAGGCATTAAATCAAGTTAATTCAACTAGTTCTAGTTTAAGCAAGGAATTAAAAGGAATCAATTCTTTACTTAAACTAGATCCTAAAAACGTAGAACTTTTAAGTCAAAAGCAAACTGTTTTAAATCAGAACATAGAAAATACTAAAAATAAATTGGAACAATTAAAAAAAGTAAAAGATGAAACGGATAAAAAGATAGCAGAAGGTGCCAAAATATCTGAAGAAAATTATAGAAATTTACAAAGAGAAATTGTTAATACAGAAAACAAGCTAAATAATTTAACGGATGAACTCAAACAGTTTAATGCTCAAAATTCTAATTGGACAAAAGCAGGAAAAAAAATAGAAGAGTACGGAAACGAAATAACAACAGTAGGAAAAAAAATTGATGACATAGCAAATAAAGCATCAACTATTTCCGCAGGAGTCGTAGCTGGTGGTACAGTATTAGCAAATAGTGCGATGAATGTGGAGGATGCAGTTGCTAAATACATTAGTAGCACTAATACAGCAGAAATAGAAACTGAAAAATATAAAAAAGTATTAGAAGATATTAACAAAAACAACTATGGAGATGGATACGAAGATATTGCTGATTCTATGACACAGGTAAAAGTTCAATTAAAAGATTTAAATGAGCAAGATTTACAAAATATTACGGAGCAAGCAATAGCTTTGCGAGATTTATTTGGATACGATGTTTCTGAGAGTATAAGAGCTGTAAAAGCCATGATGGATAATCTTAATGTTAGTGCAGATGAAGCTTTTAATCTGATAGCGGAAGGAAAAAAACAAGGCTTAGATTTTTCTAATGAATTATTAGATAATATTAACGAATATTCTGTACAGTTTGGAAAATTGGGATTGTCAGCAGAAGATATGTTTAACATATTTAAAGTTGGGGCAGATAATGGAGCTTTCAATTTAGATAAAATAGGAGATGCAGTAAAAGAATTTTCTATAAGGGCAATTGATGGAAGCAATACAACAATAGATGGTTTTAAGAGAATTGGAGTTAATGCAGATAAAATGGCAGAGAAATTTGCTAATGGGGGAGAAGAAGCAAAAGAAGCATTCATTGAAGTCGTAACGAGATTAGGAAAAATGGATGATAAGGTTTCTCAAAGTATAGCAGGTGTTGATTTGTTTGGTACTATGTGGGAAGACCTAGGACCTACCGTAATAACGAGCTTTGCAAAAATGGACAATGGAATATCTAAAAGTAGTGATTCTATGCAAAAATCTATTGATCAATTGTACAATACAACCAAAAAGAAAGCAGAAACACAATTGAAAAGATTGCAAAGTTTAGGAGCCGACTTTGGAGAAGAAATGCTACCAATTTTAGAAGACTTAATTGATATGGCTGAGGGGTTCATAGATAAATTAGAAGGAATGAGCGACGCTGAAAAAGAAAACATTGCAAAACTAGGATTATTTGTTGCTGCTTTAGGTCCTGCAATAAAAACAGCAGGAACAGCACAGCAAGTGATTGGGGGTGTAACTAAAGGAATTGGTACATTTTCTAAAGCAATAGGGGTGGCCACAAACAAAACAACTTCGTCAGAAAAAAGTGTAAACAACTTAGCAAAAGCCTTTGGAGCTATAACTAGTCCGGCTGGTCTAGCTAGTATAGGGATTGGAATAGCAGTAACTGCTATTATTGCATCAGTAAATAATGCTGAAAAAGAAACAAAAGAAGCTTTTTCAAATATGGGAAATAGTGCTACAGAATTTATAACTGGAATTAGTAGTGCAGAATCTCATTTGTCTGCGTTCAATAGTACATTATTTGTAAGTGCAGAAGAACAGCAAAAGTTACAAGAAGAAATGCAAGAAATACAAAATGGAATAACACAAATATGTAAAACAGCATCTGATGAACGTAGAGGATATACACAAAAAGAGATAACACAGCTAGATGACTATTTTGCAAAATTAAGAGATTTAAAAAACAGAGAAATAGAGATACAGAGTCAGATTGCAAATGCAATTACTCAACAAGCTGCAACAAATGCAGAAATTTTTCAAGGTTCATTAGAAGAATATAAAATTCAATCACAAGAGTGGGTAAAAACAGCTACAGAACAAAAAGATGAAACAATAAAACTAATTCAAGATGGAACAACACAACAGATAGCTCTACTAAATCAAAGATATTCCACAGAAGAGTCAAGGAGGACAGAAGAGTATCAAAAAGAATATCAAGATATAATGTCTCAACAAGAGCAAAAAATAAATGCTGCTATACAAGAGGTAACAAAAGTTACTCAGGTGTATGCAAATGGATACATAGAAAGAAGTAAGCAAGAGAGCGAATGGTATTCTGTCTTAGAAAGTTCAAATAAAGAATTAGAAGAAGAAAGCCAAAGGCATAGTGATAAAATAAAAGAAATAGGAGACTATTACATAAATAATATTGCAGGAAGAAATATGGCAGAAGGCTCAGAAAACACAAAACATCATAAGAAACAAAAAGAGATATGGGACAAAATGTATGATACTATGTCTGAAGAACAGGAAAAAGAATTAGGAGTATGGTTGACTTTGGTTTCTCAAACTGAATTGTACGGGGGAAAGATTGATGACGAAACCAAAAGAATGGTTGATAATATATTAGATAGTTATGATAGCATGCCCCAAGGAACCAAAGAAGCTATGAAAAATGCAATGGAGCCGATGCTTACAGAAATGGAGAAAAAGGAACCAAGCTTATTTGCAAAAGCTTCTGACATTGCAGATGGAATTTTGAGCAGACTAAGAAAATCATTCGATATACATTCTCCATCTAAAAAAACAAGAGAAATTTTTAAAAATGTAATGGCTTCTCCAGAGCAAGAAATGGAAAAAGGTAGAAAAATTCTAAATGAAAAAGCAAAAGCTATTGCAACAGATGTTTTGAAAAAATTTAATGGAATGAATTTTAATTCTAATTTTAAAGGAATTAACAGCAAAGTTATAGAAAAATCTAAGACTATTTTTACAACCCCACAAATTGTATTTAACGTACAGGAGCTTGATGAAGCTAAACTACAACAATGCTTTAATTATATAAATAAAAAGTTTGGTAGTGCATATTAAAAATAAATCTTGAATGTTAAGAAAAAATCAGAAAAAAATTTAAAATTTCGACATATTATGACAAAAAAATAGTTTTTTATATGTTATACTTTTCTTTATAGTAGGAAGGGGGGATAAAAATGAAAAATAATACACAAGAAAGAAATTATTTTATAAAAATCTGGTTTTGGATAGTTATAATAATGATAATTGTTGCATGGATGATATTTGCTATAAATAATGATAGAAAAACTAATAAGACAAGTAGTAGGTATGATAATATACTCAATAATTCGCAAAATGATACAGAGAATATATTAGAGACAGAAACTACAGAAAAAAAAGAAGTAGTGCTTATTGATTTTAGTACAATGTCAAAAGAAGATATACAAAATTGGTGTTCAAACAGCAATATAAATTGCAATATAAAAAATCAATATTCAGACACAATTTCGACTGGCAGTTTTATCAGTCAAAGCCCTCAAGCGAACACAAAAATTTATGAGGGAGATACTGTTATACTAATATATTCTCTAGGAAAGGAACCGACTTTAGGAGAAAGAAATGCATTAGCAACGGCTAATGATTATCTAAATTATACAGCATTTTCTTATACTGGATTGATTGAACAACTTGAATTTGAAGGATTTTCTAAAGAAGAGGCTACTTATGGAGCTGATCATTGTGAAGCTAATTGGAATGAACAAGCGGCTAAATCAGCTCAACAATATATGAAGTATTCATCATTTTCAAAAAGTGGATTAATTGATCAGCTTGAATTTGAAGGATTTACCAGAGAACAAGCAGAATATGGAGCAACCGCTGTAGGATACTAATCAAAAAAACACTTACAAAATGTAGGTGTTTTTTTGATGTCAAAACAATAAAAAATAAGCTCATAGAATCGATTTCTAGGAATTTTATTTTTTTAGGTAATATACTTTTATGTCTAAAATGGAGGAAAAAATGGTCAGAGAATTTAAATTAATAAACCAAAAAGGTCAAGAGTTTTCTTTAATGG
This sequence comes from uncultured Clostridia bacterium, assembly GCA_963558405.1. Taxonomy (GTDB): domain Bacteria; phylum Bacillota; class Clostridia; order TANB77; family CAG-508; genus CAKNOI01. The sequence goes on along the minus strand of CAUWGC010000012.1, from coordinate 39,086 downwards.
ATATAAAAAAATATTGTTTATTAACAGACCCTAGTCGGACTTGGTTATTCTTATACAACAGAGTACCAGCAACTAGGAAATACATTTATAAGTAATTTAAGAAATATGGAACAAGGACAAATCAGTGGAATCCTTAATTTTTTAAATTATGATAACTATACTTCTTTTGTAGATTTTATAGAAAGTTCAGATAGTTTAAAATTTAGTTATAAAATACCTTATAAAGATGGGAATACAAAAGAATTTTTCAAAGATATACAAATTCAAAATCTATCTAAAACACAACTACAAACTAATGGAATTTTATCAGAGACAGTCACATTTGACTGTCTTTCTTTATGGTATGAGGAAAATACAGTAATTTATAAAATAGAGCCACAATCAAATGAAATTCGTTGGGATTTTAGGTGGGATAGCAAATTTACTGATTATGATACAAGGAATTTACAGTACATTAATAAAGGGCATGTGGAAGCCCCAGTTATAATAGAAATTGATGGACACATTGTAAATCCTAGAATTGAACTATATGTAGAAGGAGAGCTGTATCAAACAGTCGAAATTACAGTAGATATAGCTGAATATGAAAAGCTTTTATATGATAGTAGAGAAAACAAGTTCTATATAGGTAGAAAAAATACAGATGGAACAAAGAGTAGTTTGTTCAGCTTAGATCATATAAAATTTGAAAATGATAATGTAATAAGACTTCCAAAAGGTAGAAGTTGTGAAATTAAGCTAAAGGCAGATAATGAAGTTTTAAATGCTCAGATAACAATACTTCCACAATACAAGGCTGTATAGGAGGACGATATGAAAAATGAACTTATTATAAAATTTAATGAGCAAGATTATATTGCATTTTATAATAATCAAAGTGGGTATTATGAATTAGAACTAAAAGCTCCCGATACTGGGGGTATATATAACGCAGATATAACCTTTACAGATTTGTGTGGAGGAGTATATAAAGATATAGTTCCTATACAAGTGTTGGCAAAAGAACCTATCAAAATTGAAATCAATAAAGTTTTTATGTGGATATTTGATTATAAGGATTTTATTGTAAAAGATATTGTAGAAATAGCAGATTATGATATTAACATAGATGAAGAAACAAATGCTAATACAATAATTCAAGTATTAAAGAAAAATGGAGCAAAAGCAAGAGATATTATTGCTATAAAGAAAAACAATAAAGTAATTTACTGGGGAACAACTGATAATATACAAAATGAAGATGGAAAATCTTTATATGAATATACAATAAAATATATAACTAACTTATTTAATCAGAATGTAATATTAAAAAATGAAGAATTGATTAAAACAACTGGAATTGAAGATTTTATAGCAAAAACGATAGTAGACAATTTCATATCAAATATAGATACTTTCTTAAATCTAAAATATTTGCAAGTTGTAGTAAAAACACATACAAAGAAAAATACAACTGTATCAAATGTAGAGAATGGAATATATAATCTACATACTTGGATGACAAACTGTACACAGCTATATGATATTGTGTACAGTTTTAATATTGTAAATAAAAAACTTGTTATTAATATTGAAAGCAAAGAAATGAAAAAGGAATTAATAGATACACAAGCCCAAGCAATATCAAATTATGTTGAAGTTTTTGAAACAGATGTAGTAAGTAAGGTAACAGTTTTGTATGATAAAGAAAATGAAGTGGATAAGAAAGGACAATATACACTCTACTTATTAAATGATAGAACTACAACAACTGATATGAGTAATGAAAATAGAGCAGGTGGAAAAGTAGAAACTGTTTATACAACGAATTATGAAGACGCAGGGCAAATGGCTTTAGATAAGATGAAGGCTAATTCATATAATCATAATATCACATTTGCATATAACGATAGATTTATTCCAGTTGGAACTCCAATTGCAATAAAAACAAAAGAGTCTTTAATATATAATACGTATATTTCAGCAATAAAAATTTCACAAAACAAATTTTACGAGTATACCTGTGGAAATATTCGTATTAATTTTATTGATAAACTATTAAAAGAGAGGAGAAAATAAAATGTTAAAAGGACATGTTTTTTCAAAACAATTATTTGGAAATCCAATATTTGCATTATTTATTAATACATTTTTAAATGGAACGGATGGAGTGTCAGACAATTATAAAAATGGCATGAAACCAACTGTTAGTGGTTCAACTATAACAATAGATAGTGGTGCAGTATGTATTCAAGGAAGATTTTTAGAAGAAGATACATATACATCTATTCCAGTTGGTACAGAATCAGCTTATTGTAAATTAGTAATCGAAATTGACTTAGATAAAGAGAATACGGATAGTGATTTTGCACAAGGAGTTTACAAAATAGTAAAAAGTAATAGTGGCTATCCAAACTTAACGCAAACTAATATAGTAAAAAATGTATCTGGTATATATCAATATGAATTGGCTCGTTTTAGAACTTCTGCAAGTGGTATCACAGATTTTCAAGACAAGAGAACTTTTCTTGATTTCGATTCTATATATGATGAAATAGAACAACATATAAAAGAAATAGATAACGGATCTTTATATGTACCAAAATCTGGAGGCACTATGACGGGAAAATTATATGCACAAGGAGGAATTGAAGGAAATGTTAAAGGAAATGTTACAGGGAATGTTACTGGCAATACTAGTGGTTCTTCTGGTAGTTGTACACGGAAATGCTGCAACTTCAACAAAATTACAAAATGCAAGAACAATATCTTTAACTGGAGGAGCTACAGGAACAGCAACTAGTTTTGATGGATCAAAAAACGTATCAATTCCAGTTACAGGATTAGATATGTCTAAAGCTAATGCAGGTGTTTTACCAACAACAAGAGGTGGCACAGGACAAAGTGCATTACAAAAACAAACAGTTACATTAGCTAAAAGCGGAAAAATAACTTTTAGAAAATTTGGAAAAGTAGTTTATGCAATCGGTGTCATTACAACTTCTTCAAGTATGATATCTTCTAATGCAGCAACTTTACCAAGTTGGGCTAAGCCAAGCGATAAAAATATTCTTTCTGCTAGAGACGATACAGGAAATATTGTATTATTGAAAGTAATACCCGAAACCGATAAATGTTCTATAACTACAATGCCAGACGAAAGTCCAACAGAAAGAAGTGCTTTTTTAACATATATAGTAGATTAAAAAGGAATAATATATTATGGGAAAAATTGTGGAAAAAGTTATTGAACCAGCCAAAATAGAAGTTGGTTCAATTTTTAAATTAAAAATTAAAACAATAAGATATATTAAATATGAAGAATTGAAAATGACTAAAGTTTCTAAATTAAAAACATATAAAGTTTCTGAATTGAAAGGAGTATAACATGAAATATATAGATGGTGATATACCTATTTTTGAAAATGATGATATGAGCGATTTAAATATATATTCAGAAAAAATGGCCTCAGCAATAAAAAAAAGAGTAGATAAATTTGGAAATCCATTAATATATAAAGGGAGCGTAGACGTAGTAGAAAATTTACCACAAGATTCAGAAGCAGGATGGATTTATAATGTAACAAATGAAAATAAGAATTATATTTTTAATGGAACTGATTGGATTATATATTCTGATAATTTTGATGTAAGTTCTTTAGCAACATTAGAAGACTTAAATAAAATACAGACTGATTTAAAAAATGAATTAGCACCATCAAAAGTTATCAAATATTTTGGAAGTATCATGTTTCAAACAGGAATTTCTGGTCAAAAAGTAAGTATAAGAATTCCTTTAAAAGATGGAGCATTAAATTTTCCAGAAATAAAAATTAAAGTATTTTCTAATTTCAATGAAATTAATTATGCTGGTTTTTTGGAAAAAAGTTATAGTTTAATGATGAACAACAAAAAAATATTAACTAGAGGAGAAAAATATAACACAATATTAAATAATATACCAATAGGCATTACAATGAGTGAAGCAGTAGTTGCTGAAAATAATTTAATTATGCGTATTGCAATGAGAACATCAAAATTAACAAATGTAAAAATTGTTATGGAAGGATATTATTTTGACAATAATTCAAAAGAATGTTTAGAAAATGCAACATTAAGTGAAATTTATACTAATGATACTGTATATCCAGAACCTGTAGTAGCTAATACAGAAATAACAACTGGGCAAGAGTTTAAAACAGGAAGAATTATTGATGGTAAAATCGAATATGGTAAACGTATTAATTGTGGGGCTTTGCCAAATGCAACAGAAAAACAAGTAGATTTAGGCTTAAATGTAAAAACTGTAAAAATTCATGATTATCAAGGTATGGCAAGACAAAGTAGAAATGGAGCTTGTAAAAAATTGCCATATGTTAATATAACTAATATTAATTATGGTGTTCAAGTTGATATTTGGGAAACAAATAAAATAAATATAACAACAAAAAATAACTGGAGTGCATATGATACAAGTTATATTGATGTGTTTTATACTAAAAACTAATAGGCGAATTAATTATAATAGAGAGGTAATTAAGTATGGATAATATTATTATGACGGCAATTGGAATTATAGGTGGGGTACTACCTATTGTTTCAGTATTAATTAAACTAAACACTACGATAGTGCAATTAGATACAACAATCAAAAATTTAAGTTCTCAAATGAATGAAAGTAAAAACGATAGAAAATCAATTCATGAACAACTTAATAATCATGAAACTAGACTTACATTATTAGAAAAATTATAGAAACAGAATAGGAGGTATTAAAATGGATATTTTAGAATTAGTAAAAGAATATGTGAAACCAGAATTATTAATTTTGGTAATAGTATTATATTTTATTGGTGCAGCAGTAAAAAATAGTGAATTTATCAAGGACAAATATATTCCAATTATTTTAGGTATAGTGGGTATTTTAATTGCAGGAATATATGTAGTAGCTACTAGTGATATAAGTGGATATAAAGAAGTTTTAATTTCAATTTTTACATCAATTACACAAGGCATTTTAGTAGCTGGTTTAAGTGTATACGCCAATCAAATTGTTAAACAAAAAAATAAGGAGGAATAAAAATGAGTAATGATAAGTTTTTGGATTTATGCAAAAAAACGATAATTGATTATTTTAATAATAGAAGTGATAAAACGGATAAGTTTGAAATAACAGAAAAAGATGTTTTTATAGTATGGTCAGTAAAGGTGTTACAAAATAATAAAGCATTAGTAAGTACAACTGTAAGTGATGGAATGTATTATGAAATTACATATAATGGAGATAAGAAAGAATTATACTTAGATGCTTATAAAAAATGGGAAAATAAGTGTATTAAAATCGAGGAGGAATAAAATATGAATTTAAGAGAATTTGGAGAATGGACTCTAAAACAAGGACAAGTTGCAAATCCAGAGCCAAACTATAAATATTTAGGACAATGCGTAAGTTTAGTACAACAATACCTACATAAAGTATTTGGAATACCTTTTGAGGCACATGGGAATGCAAAAGATTGGGCATATAATGTACCAAAAGAATTTAATAAATTACCTGCAAATGCAGAATTAAAAAGAGGAGATATTTTAGTTTATGGCTCAAACTATGGTGGAGGATATGGTCACATAGGAATTGTAGATTGCAACTGGAAGTTTCTAGAACAAAATGGAGATAAAAAACTAAGAGTATCATACAGAGACATAAGACAAGGATATATTTGTGTATTAAGATATAAAGGAGAAGTAGATACAGGAGATAAAAATAAATATACAGTGGGAAGATATATTGTAAATACAGATGTATTAACAGTAAGAAGAACACCAGAAATATTGGAAAATAACTGGCTAAAATACGAAGAACTTACTTTAAATGCACAAAAACAGGTAGCGGAATTAAATCCAAATAAACCAAATGGATTAGTAAGAGAAGTAGAATGCGATATATCAGAAGTAAGAGGTAATTGGGGAAAATGTCCTAGTGGTTGGATTTGTTTAGACTATTGTACAAAATAATATAATAAAAACCTAGATTAGAGCTTTCTAATCTAGGTTTTTTCTTTTAGAGTTTCTTGTAATACTTTGGATTTATTTGAATATTAATTAAAATTAAATAATTTGACTAATAAATTAAAATATTGTAAAATATAAATAGAGAAAATTATATTATTCTATGTTGAGAGGTAGATAGATATTTAGTCTGTCTGCCTCTTTTTAAGCAAAATAAGTGATATAATAACAAAAACAATACGGTGGTCCAGATGGGGAATTAGGAGCAACACTTAGATATTTATCACAAAGATTTGCAATGCCAGATCAAAAAGCAAAAGCTATATTAAATGATATTGGAACAGAAGAATTGGCTCACTTAGAAATGGTAGGTACTATAGTTCATCAATTAACAGATGGAGTATCAGTTGAGGAATTAGAAAAAGCAGGACTTGGAGCATATTACACAGATCATGGTGTAGATGTTTATCCTCAATCAGCAGGAGGAATTCCATTTACAGCATCAGCTATTGCTTGTAAAGGTGATCCTATTGCTAATTTACAGGAAGATTTAGCAGCAGAGCAAAAAGCACGTGCAACATATGAAAAACTAATTGATTTATGCAAAGATGATCCAGATGTAATAGATCCGCTTAGATTTTTACGTCAAAGAGAAGTAATTCACTTCCAAAGATTTGGAGAAGCATTGCGTGGAGTTCAAGATAAATTAGCAGAAAAGAAATTTTATATGAATAATAACATGTTAAATAATATGAATAATGATTGTGGATGTAATTAATCTAAAAAAATAAAGAAAAACTATACAATTTCATTTGTGATTTTGTATAGTTTTTTTATTTTACATATTAACATAGCAAAGAAAATGGAATTTTCCTATAACTTTTGCATAAATAATTAATAAAACGAGATATAAATTATAAATATCCGGAAAGAAGTTGATAGTTTAAGTGAAAAGGAAAATAAAATTTTCAAAACCAGATATTAGTGATATAGAAATATCGGAGGTTATTGATACTTTAAAATCTGGATGGATTACAACAGGAATTAAGGTAAAGAAATTAGAAGCTGAAATTGCAAAATACTGTGGTACTGAATGTGCTATTTGTCTTAATTCTGCAACTGCCCGGTTTAGAATTAATACTTAGAATTTTAGGAATAGGAAAAGATGATGAAGTAATAGTGCCAGCATATACATATACAGCAACAGCAAGTGTTGTTTTTCATGTTGGTGCAAAAATTAAGTTTATAGATAATAAAATAGATAGTTTTAATATTAATTATAATTTATTAGAAGATTTAATTACACCAAAAACAAAAGCAATAATACTTGTAGATTTGGCAGGGGTTCCAGCTGATTATGATAAAGTGTATGAAATTGTACAAAAGTGTAAGTTCAAATTTAATCCTAGTAATGAAATACAAAATAAATTAGGAAGGATTGCTATTATTGCAGATTCTGCACATTCTTTTGGAGGAAGTTTAAAGGAAAAAAAGACTGGAAGCTTAGCAGATTTTACAAGCTTTTCTTTTCATGCAGTAAAAAATTTAACAACTGCAGAAGGTGGTGCTGTTACTTGGAATAATATAGAAGAAATTAGTAATTTAGATTTATATAATAAATTTAAGTTATATTCATTACACGGTCAAAATAAGGATGCATACGAAAAAAGTGAGGGCAATAATTGGGAATATGATATCAAGGTTCCTGGATATAAATATAATATGACAGATATAATGGCAGGCATTGGTTTAGCACAGCTTAGTAGATATAATAATATATTAAAAAGAAGAAAAGAGATTATACAAATGTATAATGAAGGGTTAAAAGATTGCGATATTCAAATTTATGAACATTATAATAATAAGTTTGAATCAAGCGGTCATTTATATTTGATTAGATTAATTGGTAAGGAGGAGGAATATAGAAATCAAATAATAAAAAAATTATACAATTTAGGAATTTCAGCAAATGTGCATTATAAACCATTACCAATGATGACAGCATATAAAAATCTAGGATTTTGTATAAAAAACTTTCCAAATAGTTATAATACATATAAGAATGAAATAAGCCTACCATTACATACATTATTAACAGATGAAGATGTTAAGTACGTAATAAAATGGTTTAAAAAAATTTTAAGGGAATGAGATGTATAAATATTTTATAAAAAGAATTTTGGATTTTATTTTGGCAATTATTTTATTGCCTTTACTAATAATTTTAACTTTATTAATAGCACCATTAATAAAATTAGAAGATGGAGGTAGTGTATTCTATATTTCAAAAAGGCTAGGAAAAAAAGGAAAAGTTTTTGATATGTATAAATTTAGAACAATGAAGGAAAATGCAAAAGATATAAGAAATGCAGATGGTTCAACATACAATAGTAGATATGACAAAAGAGTAACTAAAGTAGGTAAAATTTTAAGAAGAACTAGTATTGATGAAATACCACAGATTATCAATATTTTAAAAGGCGATATGTCTTTTATAGGACCAAGGCCAGATTTACCAGAACATATAATGGTATATACAAAACAAGAAAAAGAAAAGCTAAAGGTTAAGCCAGGTATTACTGGATATAATCAAGCATATTTTAGGAACTCTATAAAATGGAAGGACAGATTAAAAAACGATATATACTATGTTGAACATTTAACATTTATTATGGATGTAAAAATATTTTTTATGACATTTTTTTCATTGTTAAAAAAAGAAAATATTTATTCAAAATAAAGAATGGAAGTGATTTATATAATTAATACAAAAAAATATGAAATTCAGAAATTAATATGGGATACAAAATTTTTTGAAATTAATTGTGCAAAAATTACTTTAAAAGAAAAAATAAATAGAGAGGATATAAAAAAAATAGAGAAATATATAGAAGAAAATAAAATACAGTTTGCAACTATACAAAATGATAATAATAATGAAACAAATAACAATACTTTAAAATTATTAAAAAACACATATTTGGCCGATGTAAACATTCAGTTTATAAAAAAAATAACTAATAAGTCTGAAGAATATATAAATAATAATATAGAAATTAGTAATAATTTTCCAGAAGATATTAATATACTAGATATATCTGATAATGCATTTATATATTCAAGATTTTTAACAGATGATAAATTAAAAAATGGTAATAAAGTATACAGGGAGTGGGCAAAAAACTCGTTTAATAAATATAATAAATTTTTCTGCTGTTACAATATAAATAAAAAAACAGAAGGATTTATAATATTTAAAGTGGATAGATTTACAAATTCAATTATTATAGAACTGATAGCAATATCTGAAGAACACAGACACAGCGGTATAGGTAGTTGTCTTATAAAAAAATTAGAAGCTTATGCGGCAAAAGAAAATATTGATTACATAAAAGTTGGAACTCAATTAAATAATATAGAAGCACAAAATTTTTACATAAAGAATAATTTTAAACATATAAAAAATAATTCTATATATCATTTGATAATATGAGTGAAAGGTTTGAATAATGAGGATTTTATATATAGCATCAATATTTCCAAAGGAAAGCGAAGAAGACAACATATATACAGATTTAGCAGAAGAACTTAAATTAAAGGGGCATGATGTTGTTGTTATAGTTTCAGATGAAAGAAAAAATATCAAAGAAACAAAATTATGTATAGAAAGAAATATTAAAGTATTAAGAGTTAAAACAGGTAACTTATATAATGTTAGTTCATTTGAAAAAGCAACTTCATTTATCACAATGCAAAATAAATTAAAAAATGCAATAAACAAATATTTGAATGATCAAAAATTTGATTTGATATTGTTTATGGCACCTCCTGTAACAATGTATAGTGTTATTAAATTTGCTATGGATAAGTTTAAATGTATTTCATATTTGATGCAAAAAGATATTTTTCCGCAAAATGCATTAGATTTAGAAATGTTAAGTAAACGTAATCCAGCATACTGGTATTTTAGAAGTGTTGAAAAAAAGCTATATAAAACAGCTACAATTATAGGATGTATGTCAGATGAAAATAAAAAATATTTACTAAGTAACAATAAATTTTTAGAAAACAGTAAAATAGAGATATTTCCTAATACAATTAAGGTAGATAAAAGAACTTTTTCTAAAAAGATATCTATAAGAGAAAAATATAATATTGATAAAAACAAAGTTATAGCAATATATGGAGGAAATTTTGGTAAACCACAGGGAATAGATTTTTTAATAAAAGTATTAAATGAATATAAAAATAGCAATATAGTACAATTTATACTAATAGGTAAAGGAACAGAGAAAGATAGATTATTTGATTATATTAAAAATAACAATTTTAAAAATGTAATATATTTAGAATATGTACCACAAGCAGAATATTGTGAAATATTATCACAAAGTGATATAGGATTAGTATTTTTAGATTATAGATTTACAATACCAAATATTCCTTCAAGGACATTAAGGTACTTTGAATATAGTTTACCTATAATGGCTGCAACAGATGAAAATACAGATTATAAAAATTTGATAGAAAACAAGAGTATGGCAGGATTATGGTGTAAATCAAACGATATAGATGGATTTAAAAATAGATTTAATTTTTTAATAAAAAATACGTGGACAAGAAAAGAAATGGGGAAAAATGGAAGAAAATATCTGGAAGAAAATTTAAAAGTTGAAAATTCAGTAGATATATTAGAAAAGATGTATGAAAAATACAAAAAGACTTAGTAAAATGAGAGGAAGGTTAAATAAAAATGTTTAAAGGAAAAACATTAATGATTACAGGTGGAACTGGATCTTTTGGGCATGCAGTTTTAAATAGATTTTTAAATACCGATATTGGAGAAATAAGAATATTTTCACGAGATGAAAAAAAACAAGATGATATGAGAAAAGAACATGATAATGATAAGATAAAATTTTATATAGGAGACGTAAGAGATATTTCTAGTGTTAAAAGCGCAATGTATGGAGTTGATTATGTATTCCATGCAGCAGCATTAAAGCAAGTTCCTAGTTGCGAGTTTTTTCCAATAGAAGCTGTAAAAACAAATGTATTAGGCACTGATAATGTACTTACTTCAGCTATTGAGGCAGGAGTAAAAAAGGTAATATGTTTATCTACAGATAAGGCGGCGTATCCAGTAAATGTAATGGGAATTACAAAAGGAATGATGGAAAAAGTAGTTATTGCTAAATCTAGAAACATACCACAAGAAAATACAAGCATGTGTGCAACAAGGTATGGAAATGTGATGTGTTCTAGAGGGTCTGTAATTCCATTATTTATTGAACAAATAAAATCTGGTAAGCCTATAACTATAACTAATAGTAATATGACGAGATTTATAATGAGCTTAGAAGAAGCGGTAGAACTAGTTATGTTTGCATTTGAAAATGCAAATACTGGAGACATAATGGTACAAAAAGCACCAGCTTGTACAATAGGTGTGTTAGCTAAGGCACTAAAAGAAATATTTAATGTACCAAATCATGAAATTAAAACAATAGGTATAAGACATGGAGAGAAAATGTATGAAACATTACTTACAAATGAAGAATGTGTTCACGCAATAGATATGGAAAAATTTTATAGAGTACCTTCAGACAAAAGAGATTTAAATTATAATAAATATTATACTTCTGGTGAACAGTTAAGAGAAAATTTATCAGAATTTAATTCAAACAATACTACACTACTAACAGTTGAAGAGTTAAAAGAGAAATTACTTAAATTAGAATACATAAAAAAGGAAATATCAGATTTACATCAAAACAAATATTTCTAAAAGGAGATTATTTAATATGAAAATTTTAGTTACTGGAGCAAATGGTTTTATTGGAAAAAATTTAGTTTCAGAATTACAAAATAGAGGATATAAAGAAATATTTGAGTGGAACAGATTAACTAGTAATGAAGAAATAAATGAATATACAAAAAAATGTGATTTTGTAGTTCATCTAGCTGGAGAGAATAGACCAAAACATATAGAGGATTATAAAAAAGTAAACGTAGATTTAACAAAAAGATTGCTACAAAATTTAAGAAAAAATAATAATAAGAGTCCCATACTTTTTGCATCATCTACTCAAGTAGATTTATACAACGAATATGGAAATACCAAAAGGGAAGCGGAAAACATAATAAAAAGATATGGTAAAGAAAACGATGTAAATACATATATTTATAGGTTAAATAACATATTTGGTAAATGGTGTAAACCAAATTACAATAGTGTTGTGGCAACTTTTTGCAATAATATTGCAAATAACATACCAATAAAGTTAAATGATAAAAAAATGGTCATAAAACTTTCTTATATAGATGACGTAATAGATGATTTTATAAATGTTATACAAGGAAAAATACATGAAAATAAAGAGATTAATTACATGTCTATTACATACGAAAAAACTTTAGAAGAAATAGCAAGTGAAATAAAATCATTTAAGAATATGCGAGAAAAGTTTTTTGTTCCAGATTTAAAGAATAATTTTACAAAAAAATTGTATAGTACATATTTAAGCTACATACCAAAAAATCAGTTTTCATATAGTCTAGATACAATTTCGGATAAAAGAGGTTCTTTTACAGAGCTATTTAAGTCAAATTGTGGTGGTCAAATATCTTTAAATGTAATAAAACCAAATTGTATAAAAGGTAATCATTGGCATCATACTAAAAATGAAAAGTTTGTTGTAATTAGTGGAGAAGGTATAATTAAGTTTAAAAATGTAAATTCGGAAGAAGAACTAGAATATAAAGTAGATGATAAAAATATTCAGGTAGTAGATATTCCTGTAGGATATGTTCATAGTATTATAAATACTGGTGATAAAGATATGTTTGTAATAATATGGGCAAGTGAAAATTTTAACAAAGAAAAAACTGATACGTATTATAAAAATTGGGAGGGATAATTTATCTATGGAAAAACTAAAACTAATGACTATAATAGGAACAAGACCAGAAATAATAAGACTTTCAGAAGTTATAAAATTAGCGGATAGATATTTTAATCATGTACTAGTTCATACTGGCCAAAATTGGGATTATAGTTTAAACAAAGTTTTTTTTGAAGATTTAGAACTTCGTAATCCTGATTTTTATTTAAATTCAGCAGGAGATAATTTAGGGCAAACTATGGGAAATATTATTAGTATGTCATACCAAGTTATGAAGCAAGAAAAACCTGATGCTGTTTTGGTACTTGGAGATACAAATTCAGCATTATCAACTATTTCAGCTAAAAGATTAAAAATACCAATATTCCATATGGAAGCAGGAAATAGATGTTGGGATTGGAATGTATCAGAAATGATAAACAGAAAGATAGTAGATCATATATCAGATATTAATATGCCTTATACAGAACATGCAAGAAGATATTTAATATCAGAAGGTATAGATGCAAAAAATATTTTTGTTACTGGTTCACCAATGAGAGAAGTGTTACAAAAAAATATACAAAAAATAGAAAAAAGCGATGTATTAGAAAAGTTAGAGCTTAAAAAAAACAACTATATAGTGGTTTCATCTCATAGAGAAGAGAATATAGATAATGAAAAGAATTTTATTTCGCTAATGGAAGCAATAAATAATATTGCTAAAATGTATAATATGCCCATTATTTTTTCTACACATCCCAGAACTAAAAATATTATAAACAAGAGAAATTTTAAATTTAACTCTTTAGTTAAGAATGTAGAACCATTTGGATTTATAGATTATAATAAATTACAAAAGAATTCATTTTGTGTTGTATCTGATAGTGGTACTTTGTCAGAAGAAAGTGCTATATTAGGATTTACAGGAGTATTAATAAGAACTTCTACAGAACGACCAGAGGTTTTAGATAAAGGAAGTATAATAATAGGTGGAATCACAACAAAAACAGTTATTCAAGCAATTGAACTTGCAATATCTATGAAAAATGATGGGGATAACATAGAAATTAATAAGGAATATGAAGATATAAATGTATCTTCTAAAGTAATTAAAATAATACAAAGTTATGAAGACATAGTAAATAGAACAATTTGGAGAAAGGATAGCGTATATTGAATAAAAAAATATTAATAATGTATTTAGGATATAAACCTGCTAAAACATATGGAGGACCTGTAAATTCTATAAATAATATAGTTAACGGATTACAAAACAACTATGAATTTTATATTATAACTTCTAATCATGAATTTAGAAGTAGATTAAGACTGAGAAACATAAATGATGGATGGAATATCTTAGAAAAGTCAAAGGTTTTATATTTAGAAGATAAAGAACTTAATATAAAAAACATACTTGATAAAATTTATGAGGTGAAACCAGATGTAATTTATCTAAATAGCATTTTTTTATATAAATTTTTATTTTCTAGTCTAATATATAAAAAAGAAAATAATATTAAATTGATTATTGCCCCAAGAGGAGAATTATGTATAAATGCTTTAAAAATAAAAAGATTAAAAAAGAAAATTTATATAAATTTTTTAAAAACTCTAAATATAAAAGATAAAGTAATATGGCATTCTACATCTGAAGAAGAAACAAATCAAATTTGTAAAAAGTTAGATGTAAATAAAAACAACATAAAGCAAATTGAAGTTTTACCTACTAATATAGAAAAGTATGAAAAGAATAGGATAAAAAAAGAAAATGAATTAAGGTGTGTGTTTATATCTAGAATATGTGAAAAAAAGAACCTATTATCAGCAATTAAATATGTAAAAAAAGCTAATCCTAATATAACATTAGATATTTATGGTTTTAAAGAGGATAAAAAATACTGGGAAAAATGTAAAAGGGAAATAGGAGATTTAAAAAGAATTAAATACTGTGGAGAAGTAGAACCTGATGAGGTTATAAAAACATTTAGTAAATATGATCTTTTCTTATTTCCAACATACAGTGAAAACTATGGTCATGTTATTGCAGAAGCTTTAATGGGAGGATGCCAAGTTCTTATTAGTAATCAAACTCCATGGAATGATATAAAAAATGAAAACGCTGGATATGTAGTTAAACTGGGAAAAGATGAAGAATTTATAAATATACTTAATAAAGTATATAGTATGAATACTGAAGAATATGAAAAAATACAACAAAATTGCAAAAATTATATATCAAATAAAATTGATTACAATAAGATTATTTTAAAATATCAAAGATTATTTGAATAAGTAAATAAGGAGGAAATTAAAATAGAAATATTATATTTTGGAAATTTTTGTGATGAAAAATTGCATCAAAAAGATGAAAAAGAGAATAAATCTCCTTATAGGACAGCACAATATAATTATGAAAAAGCATTTCTGGATGAAATGATAAAATTAAATGATACTTATATTATATCTTTATATCAGCAGGAAAACTTTCCTAAAAATGATATTATTTTTTATAGAAACAAATATAAAAAGAATAATGTAAAAATAGATTATATACCGTATATAAACCTACCATTTATAAAAGAAGCTATGATTTTTGTATGTGCGTGTATAAACATTTTTAAATGGAGCTATAGCAATAAAGGTAAAAATAAATGTATTCTTGCAAATATACACTATGCTCCTTTGTCACTTGCTATTGTAATTATGGGTAAAATATTAAACATCAAAAGAGTTATAACTTTTACAGATTTATCACTATATACATATTCAAAAGAAAAAATAAGAAAAATGAAATGGTATAAAAAAATTGTTATTAAGCCATATATAAAATTGGTAAATAAACTTCAAAAAAGTTATGATTTATATATTTTATTTTCAAAACAGATGAATAATATAGTAAATCCATTTAATAAACCATTTATTGTAATGGAAGGAATATACAATAATGACTTGTTAAATTTAGAAAAAGTAAAAAAAGAAAAAGCAATTGCATATGCAGGAAAGCTTAATAAAGAGGTTGGGGTAGATAAAATATTACAGGTGTTTAGTAAAATTAAAGATAAAGACATAAAATTATGGCTTTTAGGAAGTGGCGATATGGAAAATGAAATTATAAGGGCTTCTAAAAAAGATAATAGAATTAAATTTTTAGGATTTAAAAACAGAAAAGAAGTTTTTGAATATCTAAAAAAAGCAAAAGTTCTAGTTAATTTAAGAAATCCAGAATACGAATATACAAAATACTCATTTCCTTCAAAAACATTTGAATACATGGTTTCGGGTACTCCGTTTGTTACAAGTAAATTAGAAGGAATACCAGACGAATATAAAAATTATATATTTTTTACGGAATATGATGATAAATCTATAATAAAAAAAATAGAAGAGATATTGCAGATGAATGAAAAGGAAACAGAAATATTAGGAGATAAGGCAAGAGAATTTGTATTAAAAAATAAAACAGCTATAAATCAGGTTGGTAAAATTAATAAATTTTTAACAAAGAACATTTTTGATAAATAATTGACATGATAAGAAGAGAATATTATTACTTTTAATTTTTTTATACTAGGATAGGGAGGGATGATAATGTGGATAGATAAAAATATTAAAAAAATATCATTTGCTTATGGAATCCAAATAATTTTATTAATTATCATCTCTCTTTTTAATCCATTGGGTATGTACAAAGTATCAGGATATACGTATTTATTAATAATAATATGTACAACATCATTTTTACTTGCTTTTAATATAATTTCAAAATATATAATTAAAACAAAAGAGGATTTTAACAATGCCCAAAATAAAATGTTAATGTCATTAGATAAGTTACTAAAATCAAAAATCTTTTTATTTTTAACTTTTATAATGTTTTTTATAGTGACTTACTATCTTATCAAATATAATATTATAATAAAAGATATGTCTAAATTACAAATTCGTATGGTAAGGTTTATAGATCTATTTGGAAGTAGTATAGAGACTTTATTTTTTAACTATATTATTGCTGGATACGTATATATAGCTTCTATAATCTTTTCAGTAATGTTAATTAACAAAAGGTATAAAAATCCAATATTTATATTAATCTCATTTACAATACTAGAGTTTTCGCTAATTGGATATAGCAGAATGGTATATTTAAATATTGCAATATATATTTTTATAAATATTTTATTAAAATCTAATCTAAAAGAATTAATAAATTTAAAAAATATTACAAAAATTAGTGTTATTTTTTGTGCTATCTTTGTAATGTTATTTGGAATGATTTATGCTAGAATTTGTAAAAATAATGTTTCAGTAGTAGACAATATAAAAAAGACAATAAAAAATCAGTCTGAACAAATTATAGAATATTCAGTAGGAAGTTTTAGACTGTTAGATTATTTTATAAAAAATGGGTTTGAAGGGCTTAAGTACAAATATACTTATGGACAAGCTACATTTGCAGGAATAGAAGAAATTATATTATATCCAATAAAAGGAATGGGAGCAGAAATTAATTCTTTTAATAATATCATGGGAAAACAAACACAAATACCTATCAAAATAGGTGAAGATACAGAATTTAATGCTTTTTATACATGTGTAATGAATTTTTATCTAGACTATGGATTTTTGGGAGTTATTATATTTCCAATACTGCACAGTATTTTAATAATTTTAAGCTTAAATCAATATTATCGTAAAAAAGATATATTTTCTTTTATATTATTAAATTTTGTATTATTAAACTTATTTTTTTCTATTATAAGATGGAATTATCAATCTGGAACATCGACATTTGTTTTATTAACAATGATTTTTATAACAAATTTTGAAAATATAAAAAATAAAATACAAGAAAAAATATTACAAAAATAGCACTAGAAAATAGTGCTATTTTTGTAATAAAAAACGAATAAATTTACTATAATAATACTATAAAGATAATTGAAAGGATAAATAAATGAAAGTATTATGGATTGTTAATAAAATATTTCCATATCCAGCAAGTATATTAAATATTAAAGAAAGTTTTTTTGGAGGTTGGTTACAAAGTTTAGCAGATAACCTTAAATATGTAAACAATGTAAATTTAGGAATTGCTACAGTTTATTATGGAAAACAAATTAAAATATTAGAAAATGAAAATATAAAATATTATTTAATCCCAGGAGCACCAGCGTTAAAATACAATTCTAATTTAGAAAAATATTGGTCATATGTAAAGGAAGATTTTAAACCTGATTTAGTACATATTCATGGTACAGAATATGCACATGGACTAGCGTTTATGAAAAAGTATCCCAATATAAAAACAGTAATTTCAATACAAGGTTTAATTTCGTCTTTAGAAAAAGTATATTATGGTAATATTGAAATTAAAGAGATTATAAAAAATATAACAATAAGGGATGTAATAAAACAAGATAATATATTTAGACAAAAGAACAAATTTATAAATAGAGCAAAAAATGAAGTAGAAATGTTAAAAAGGGCAAAAGCTGTAATTGGAAGAACAACTTGGGATTTTGCAAATACAAAAGCAATTAATCCAAAGTTAAAATACTACAAAGGAAATGAAACTTTAAGAAAAATATTTTATAAAAATAAGTGGAACATTCAAAATATAGAAAAAGATACAATTTTTTGCAGTCAAGCTGGATATCCTATAAAAGGATTCCATTATCTAATAGAGGCAGTAAATATATTAAAAAAAACAAAACCAAATATAAAAGTTTACGTTGCTGGAAATAATATTATAGATAGTAAATCAATTATAAATAAAGCTAAAAAAACAGGTTATGCAAAATATATTTCAAATTTAATAAAAAAGTATAATTTACAAAATCAAATATTTTTTTTAGGAATGCTTAACGAAAATGAGATGTTAGATAGATTACTAAAAACAAATGTATTTGTTCTTCCATCTGTTATTGAAAATAGTTCTAATTCATTAGCAGAAGCAATGATACTTGGAATGCCTTGTGTTGCAACTAATACAGGAGGAACAATGGATATAGTAGAACATAAAAAAGAAGGATTTTTATATCCATATACAGAACCAGCTTTATGTGCAGAATATATAAGTAGATTTTTAGATAGCAAAGAGTTATGCATAGAATATGGAACAAATGCAAGAAATAAAGCTTTAGTTAGACATAATCCAAATCAAAATGTACAAGATATATTAAATATATACCAAGATGTAATGAAAGGATGAAATTTATATGAAAAAGATTATATTATATAATCCTGCTATTTCATCTATGAATTTAGGAGATGAAATTATATCTGAGAGTTGTAAACAAAATTTAGATAAATTATTTGATAGTGATATGTATATAGAAATATCAACACATCTACCTGTAAATAATAATTATTTAAAAAGGATAAAAGATGTAAGGTATTCATTTGTTTTGGGAAGTAATTTATTAATGCCAAAATTAGATGCAAGGTTTAGACAATGGGACATAAAAATGTGGAATGTAGATTATATGAAACCAGTAATATTAATGGGAGTGGGTTGGAATAGATATTCTACTAAAACAACAATATATACTAAAAATTTATATAAGAAATTATTATCAAAGGAATATATTCATAGTGTTAGAGATAGCTACACAGAGCAAAAGTTAAAAGAAATAGGAATTAATAATGTAATAAATACTGGATGTCCTACTTTTTGGAATTTGACCAAAGAACATTGCAAAGATATTTCAAAAATAAAAAGCGATAAAGTAGTATGTACACTAACAGATTACAAAAAAGATTTTGAAAAAGATAAAAAGTTATTTGAAATCTTAAAAAGAAACTATAAAGAAATATATTTTTGGCCACAAGGTAGTGATGATTATGAATATTTTAAACAGATGAATATTCATAATATACATGTAATACCTCCATACTTAAAGGAATTTGATAATATTTTAAAAACAAAAGTAGATTATATTGGTACCAGGTTACATGGAGGCATTAGAGCATTACAATATAAATGTAGGAGTATTATTTTAGCAGTTGATAATAGAGCAACAGAACTTAACAAAGACTACAATATACCAGTTATACAAAGAAACGATATAGATAAACTAGATGATAAAATAAATAAAGAATTAATAACTGACATTATTTTACCAAACGAAAATATAAAAAAATGGAAAAGACAGTTACTTAATTAGAAGGAGGCATATTAAGCATGCAAGATTATCAAGTAAAATCAGCAGTTGCTATGCTTATTTTTAATAGACCAGAAGACACAAAAAGAGTATTTGAACAAGTAAGAAAAGTAAAACCAAGTAAATTGTTTGTTATTGCAGATGGACCACGTGCCAATAGAGAAGATGACAAAATAAAGTGTAAAAAAACAAGAGAAATATTTGATAACATAGATTGGAAATGTGAAGTATATAAAAATTTTTCCGAAAATAATTTGGGATGTGCTAAAAGAGGTGCAACAGGTTTTAGTTGGGTGTTTGACAATGTAGATGAATGTATTTTTTTAGAGGATGATTGTTTACCGAATATAAGTTTTTTTAAGTTTTGTGATGAGCTATTACAAAAATATAAACATGATACAAGAATCATGCTAATTAGTGGAACAAATCAACTAGAAAAGTGGGAGAAAAGTAAATACAGTTATCATTTTTCTAAGTTTGGAGGAATATGGGGTTGGGCTTCATGGAAAAGAGCATGGAAATATTATGATTTTGACATTAAACTATGGAATGAAGAAAATGTAAAAAACGTATTAAAACATAGGTTAAACTTTTTTCAATATATTTCAAGAAAAAGTATTTATGATGATATATATAATAAAAAAGCTAAATTTAGTTCATGGGCATACCAATGGGGTTTTGCACGAATTATACAATCAGGACTTGCAATCTCTCCAAGTGTAAATTTAATTACAAACATAGGAGCAGGAATAGAGGCTACAAATACTAAAAAAGCATCACCAGTTTCTAATCTTAAAAATCATGAAATGAAATTCCCTTTACTTCATCCACCATACGTTATTGTTGACGATGAATATGATAAAAAAATGTATAATAAAATCTGTGGATCAAACTACAGAATTTTAAAAAATTTTATTAGTAATAAAATTAGAGAAATACTAAAATAGAAGGGAGCATCAATGGAAAAAACAATAGGATTAAAAAGGGTGTTGGGAAATAGTATATGGCAAATTGGAGAAAAAATTATAACAATGCTTTTTTCAGTTGTTGTAACTTCTATTGTTGCAAGATATTTAGGAGTAGAACAGTATGGAATGATAAATTATATTATTTCCACTGTAATGTTATTTACAGCTTTTTCAACATTAGGAATGGAAAGAATAACTATAAAGGATATTTTAGAAAGAGAAGATAGCAAAGAAAATATTTTAGGTACAAGTTTATATATAAGAATAATAGGTGGGATAATATTATTAGTTATATCTCAAATAACAATATATATACTTAATAAAAAAGATATACTTGCACAAATACTAGGTCTTATAGTTGGAACTTCAATGTTATTTAGAGCATTTGAAGTTATAGAATATTATTTACAATCACAAATGAAACAAAAAACTATTTCTATTGTTAGATTTTGTGCCACTACACTAGTTGCTATTTCAAGAATATTGGTTGTAGTATATGACTTAGGTATTATAGGTTTTACTGCTACATATTTAATAGAAAGTATTGTTGTAGCATTATTATTACAAAGATGGTATAAAAAACATATAAAACTTAGGTCTAAATTTAGTAAAGCTTATGCAAAAAAAATATTATCAAGGTGTTGGTATGTAGCAATTAGCGGTTTAATGATTACACTATATATGAGAATTGATCAAGTGATGCTTGGAACTATGCTAAACTCTAAAATTGAAAATGGTATATATTCTGCAGCAGTTAGAATTGCAGAAATTTGGTATTTTATACCTACTGCAATAGTTACGGCTTTTCAGCCAATGATTGTATTAAGTAAAAAAAATGATGAAATACAATATAACAAAAATGTACAAAGGTTATATGATATTATTTCTTTAATAAGTATTTTATTTGCAATTGGAATATCAATATTTGGAAAATTTATAGTTTTAGTTTTATATGGAGAAGAATACTATGGAGCTGTCGACGTTCTAAATATTAGCGCATGGGCAGGACTTTTTGCTACATTAGGAACAGCAAGATCTTTATGGCTTGTATCAGAAAATTTACAAAAATATACACTTGTATATACTATAGCAGGATGTATGGTAAATATTTTTTTAAATTATATTTTAATTCCACAAATTGGTGCTAAAGGAGCAGCAATAGCAACTCTAGTTTCACAATTTGTAACAAACATAATTGCATTAATGCCATTTAAGAAGACAAGAAAATCTTCATTTATGATATTAAAATCAATATTTTATAACCAAACAATAATAGACATTTTTAAAAGATTAGTGAATATATTTAGAATAAAGTGCTAGAGAGGAATGATATAAAATGAATATTGTTGTTTCAGGAACAGGATACGTTGGTTTAATAACAGCTGTGTGTTTAGCAGAAATGGGAAATAAAGTTACATGTGTTGATGTAAATAAAGAAAAGATTAACTTATTAAAAAGTGGAAAAGCTCCAATACTTGAAAACGGATTAGAAGAATTAATGCAAAAAAATAAAGAAAGACTTATATATACATCAAATGTAGAAATTGCCTATAAAGAACCAGACATTATATTTATAGCAGTAGGAACGCCAGAAAGAAAAGATGGTAGTGTTAACTTAAAATATGTTTATGAAGTAGTAAATGATATTGTAAAAAATATACAAAAAGATGTAATTGTAGTTATAAAATCAACAGTTCCAATAGGAACAAATAAAAAAATTGAAAATATAATAAACAAAAATATAAAAACAAACATAAAAGTGGAGGTAGTATCAAATCCTGAATTTTTATCACAAGGAACTGCAATAAGAGATACTTTACATGCAAAAAGAATTGTACTTGGTGTTAATTCTGAAAGTGCTAAAAATAAGATGAAAGAACTATACAAAAATATGAACATTCCAATAATTATAACAAACAGAGAAAGTGCAGAAATGATAAAATATGCATCTAATGATTTTTTGGCATTAAAACTTTCATACATTAATGAAATTGCTAATTTATGTGAAAAAGTAGGTGCAAATATAGAGGATGTTACAAGAGGAATGGGATTTGATGATAGAATAGGAGATAAATTTATAAATGCAGGTATTGGCTATGGAGGTTCTTGTTTTCCTAAAGATACTAAAGCATTAAATTGGTGTGCTAATTTGTATGATTATGATCTAAAAACAATCAAATCTGCAATAGAAGTAAACATAAATCAAAAAATAAGACTTATAAAAAAAGCAAGAAAATACTATGAGTCTTTTAATAATTGCAATGTGGCAATTTTAGGTCTTACATTTAAACCAAATACAGATGATTTAAGAGAAGCTCCTTCATTAGATAATATACCAATATTATTAGAAGATGGAGCAAATATTAAAGCTTTTGATCCTGTTGGAGAAAAAGTATATAAAAATATAAAATATGAAACTATAGCTTATTGTAATTCTATAGAAGAAACTATCAGTAATGCAGATATTTGTTTTATATTTACAGAATGGGATTGTATAAAAAATATTGATATACAGTTATTTGAAAAATTGATGAGAAATCCAATAATATTAGATGGAAGAAACTGTTTTAAAATAGAAAAAATAAAAAAATATAATGTTATATATGAATCTATAGGAAGAGAGATAATAAAAAATGTTTAATGTATTAATGGGTATAATTAGTACAAAAGCATTTTATGACTATATAAATATAATATTATTAAGCATCTTTCTTATATTAATAATATATATTGCATATAAAAAACATAAAATATTGATAAACATAAATTTAATCATAATCATAGGATTTGCAAGTACATATTACATAATTTCTATGATATATGAAATAAATGTAGCAAAAACATCAATTGCCTGTGTACTTTCTTATTATATAGGTATGATGATAATGGAATTAAGTAAAAATTCTGAGAAAACAATTATAAAATATACATATTCCATAGCTATAGGTTTTTTTATTCATGCAATGGCAAATTATATAATAAATATTGGAAGTCAAGAGAGAAATACAATAGATATATGGACAGGATTACCTAGGTCTGCAACATTACAAGCAACTATGCTTACAATGATTATAGGAAGCTCTTTTTATTCTATTTTTCTTATAAAAAATAATATATATAAAAGCATAATGATTATATGTATTAGTTTATCATTAGCGTATAATCTTGTATTAGGAACAAGAACTCTTATTGTAATATTAATTGTTTCGTTTATATCATCATGGATAACATTTATGGTACTAAATAGAAAGAAAAGTCATTTATTAATAAATAATACTAAAATAATATTTACGGTTTTGGGTATTGTTCTATTAATATATAATAGTAATTTTATTGGAATTAAAGAAAAAATTGAAGATACTAAGCTTTTAAGAAGAATAAATAAGCCATATTCAACAGAACAATCAGACATGTATAGAGTACAGAATATATTATGTGCAATTAATAATATTTTTAAATATCCTATTGGAGGAAATAACGAAAAGATAGGAAATTTAAAATACGTTCATAATATGTGGTTAGATGTTGCAAATCAAACAGGATTTATACCTTTTACGTTATTAGTAATATTTACGGTTATTAGTTTATGGAACATAATAAAATTAGTAAGAAGTAATAAATATACTGTAAAATTAAAAGTTTTTTTAGTTGGAATATACATATCTGTGTTATTAAATTTATCAGTAGAGCCAATTTTACAAGGTGAGCCATTATTTTATATAATGTTTTGCAATATTATTGGAATGGTTGATAAATGTGTATAATATTTTTAAAAATTATTTAAGAAAAATTTAAGAAAATATTTATGAATTGTATGTTATAATCATTGTTAAGTAAAATCAACAATTCTATTTTAAGTGTTAATAAGTGGGGACTAGTAACAATGAAAAAAATCTATATTCTGTTAACACATACAGGAACAACATTATCAAAAATAATTAAAAACTATACAAAAGATGAATTTTCACATGTTTCTATAGCATTAGATAATAAATTAAATGAAATGTATAGTTTTGGTAGATTAAATGCATATAATCCATTTTGGGGAGGATTTGTACATGAATGTATAAATCATGGTACATTTAAAAGGTTTAAAAGAACAAAATGTAAAATATATTCTATAAATGTGACAGAAGAACAATATAAAAATGCCAAAGAAACAATTGAATATATAAAAAATTCAAAACAATTACATAATTTTAATATAATAGGGCTGGTGGCAGTTGGATTTAGTAAAAGAATTAAATTTAAAAATTCATTTTATTGTGCAGAATTTGTAAAATATGTTCTTGATAAATCAGGAATAGAAAATAATTTGCCAGAAATAATTAAACCAGAAGATTTTAAAAAAATGGAAGGACTAAATGAAGTATACGAAGGTTTATTAAGAAAATATCAAATTTCTAAAACTAGTATAGTAGAAAAGTTAAGTGAAAAAATATTAACGTGTTCTAAAAATTGTATGGCTAAATAAAAAACACAACAAATATAATAAAATTTTATATTTGTTGTGTTTTCTTTATTTAATTAGTGATATTCCATAATTATTAGTAATAGGATCTTTAAATAATCCTATTTTAGGTGGATAATAAGTAAAAATTATAAAACTAAGTAGTAGTAATATTAAACATATAAAAGTTTTAGATGTTCCCAAGTGCTTTCGTTTATAGCAGAAAACAAAGATACTACTAAATTTTGATTAGACCATTCATATGTAAAATGTAATAAAGTTCCAAATATAAAAGTGAATATAATACTAAATATTTGATACTTTAATAATATTTTTTGATTCTTCATAAAAAATACCCCCATACCTTTATATATGCAAGAAAAGTAAAAAATATTATTAATAAAAATATACTGTGTTTAGTAACAAAAATATGATAAATTGAAAATTTACATAAAATGTAGTATAATAAAAGTATTACCAAATGGTAAAATTATAAATTCCATAAAAGATAAGGAGAAATAAAGATGAGAGAAACAACAAAAACAATCCGGAAGAGAAAAGAATTACCAATAGCGGTTGCTATTCCTTTGATTTTAGTATACTATATACTAAAATGGATTGAAAACAACCAAAAAAAGGTACAAGTGCTATTAATTGCTAGCATCAGCGTATGTACAGTTATTACAGTATTAACTTCACTAGATTGGGAAGCAAGAGTACTTAATAACTTAAATGAAACAGTTAAAACAGAAGAGGTTGATACTAGCAAAACATCTAAACCAATACAACTTGCAGTTCCAGAAAAAAATAATGCTTTAAATGTTATAGAAAGCAACTTAAGTAAGGTAAGTGAAGAAAGTTCTACAAAAACAATTCAAACAGTAACTGCTGATATAGTATCTAATGATGTAATATCAGAAAGCACAAATGAAGAGTATGTTGATATGTTTGAAGAAACCCCAAATACTTACTTTACTGAAGTTCCTTCAGAAGAAGAATTTCTATATAAAGCTGTGGGATATGCCGAAGCTGGAATAGATGGCGAAGAAGCAGTACGTGCAGTAATGCATGTATTAAATAACAGAGTAAATTCAAATCAAGATTTTGGAGGAACAACTTATGAAGTCGTAAACAAGCCTGCTCAGTTCTCATCGGTAATTGGAGGAAATGTATATGTTGTTACTAATAAGCTAGAATTAATTACAGAAGTACCAGATTTTGTAGAAACTGCTTATGACAAAGTAAAACAAGAAATTTCAAATGGAGAAGATTTCACAAGAGAGTTATTGAGAAAGGAAGCTTACAGACAAGGATTAACAGATCCAAAATATTGGGAGGAAGGTGCTCTATATTTCTATAATCCAAAATGTGTATCTCAAGCTGAACTTGAAGCAAGAGCAAGAATTAAAGTAAAAATCCTTATAGGTCAGCAGTATTTCTACTGCTATTGGGGATAAAATGGAAAAAAGAGGAGAAATTAATATTTCTTCTCTTTTAATTTAGAAACAATCAAAAAATTATGTCAATACACTAAATTTCTTACAAGTATTTACAAAAATAAGGTTTTGGGTATATAATATTAAAGATAAAATAAGAAAATTGGAGGAGAAAAATGAGCGAAAATAAAGAAAATAATCAAGATATAGAATTAGACTTAAATCAATTAATGAAAGTTAGAAGAGAAAAATTAAGCAACTTACAACAAGAAGGAAAAAATCCATTTGAAATTACAAAATTTAATAAAACACATTCTAGCAAGCAAATAGCTGATAATTATGATGAATTAGAAGGAAAAGATGTAACAATAGCAGGTAGAATGATAGCAAAAAGAATAATGGGTAAAGCATCTTTTTGCCATATACAAGATGGAGAAGGAAAAATCCAAAGTTATGTTAGTATTAATGACTTAGGAGAAGAGTCATATAAAGCATTTAAAGAAGATGACATTGGTGATATTATAGGAATTACAGGATTTGTATTTAAAACAAGAACAGGAGAAATTTCTATTCATGCTAAAGAAGTTACATTATTATCAAAATCTTTAAGACCACTTCCAGAAAAATTCCACGGATTAAAAGATACTGACTTACGCTATCGTCAAAGATATGTAGATTTAATTATGAATCCAGAAGTAAAAGAAACATTTGTACTAAGAAGCAAAATAATTAGCGAAGTTAGAAACATCTTAGAAGAAAAAGGATATCTTGAAGTAGAAACTCCAATTTTAAATACCATATCAGGAGGAGCAACAGCAAGACCATTTATAACACATCATAATACATTAGATATTGATATGTACTTAAGAATAGCACTAGAATTAAACTTAAAAAGATTAATAGTAGGTGGATTTGATAAAGTATATGAATTAGGAAGAGTATTTAGAAATGAAGGAATGGATATTAGACACAACCCAGAGTTTACAATGCTAGAACTTTATGCGGCATATCAAGATTATCATGACATGATGGATATTACAGAAGAAATATTCTCAAGAGCAGCATTAAAAGTGCTAGGTACTACAAAGATTCAATACCAAGGACAAGAAATTGACTTAACACCATCATGGAAAAGAATAACAATGATAGATTCTATTAAAGAAGTAACAGGAATTGACTTTAATCAAATTTCTTCAGATGAAGAAGCAGTAGAATTAGCAAAAAGCAAACATATAGAAGTTCCAGAAACAAAACAAACAAGAGGAGACGTTATAAGTTTATTCTTTGATGAATATGTTGAAAAAACATTAATACAACCAACATTTATATATGATTATCCAGTGGAAATATCACCACTAGCTAAAAGGAAAAAAGAAGACAATCGCTTAACAGAACGTTTTGAAGTATTTATTGGTGGAAGAGAATATGGAAACGCATTCTCAGAATTAAATGACCCAATTGACCAATACGAAAGATTTAAAAAACAAGTAGAAGCCAGAGAAAACGGAGACGACGAAGCAGGAATGATGGACGAAGACTATATTAATGCTCTAGAAATTGGTCTACCACCAACAGGAGGACTAGGAATAGGAATTGATAGATTAATAATGCTACTTACAGATGCAACATCAATAAGAGATGTATTATTATTCCCAACAATGAAACCTTTGAATTAAATTAGAGGTGAACAAACATTTATGAAAATTGCAATAGTATATAAAAGTGTAACCGGTAATACTCAAAAAATAGCAGAAGTAATAAAAAATGAGATAAAATTAAATGATATAGTATATTTTGGAGAGCTATAAAACCTAGAAGTAAGTATAGAAAACTTTGACAAAGCAATATTACATCCAGACGAAAAAGATATAGATAATGTAAAAGACTGGGTAAATAAAATGCTAACAAAATAACTTAAAAGATAACCTTACATTTTGCTAAGGTTATCTTTTATTTTTCTGTTAATAAATAAAAACTTTGTATACAAAAATAATTGAATTGTTTTATAAAATATGATATATTTGTAATGCATAATTAATTATAAGAACTAATTAAAAAATACTTTAAATTAGTAAACAAGAAAGGTGGAAACATATTGTTTAGCTTTAATTTTGATAATAGAATATTATATATTATTTTAGCAGTTTTAGCATTAGTTTCTATTGTAAGTTTAGGAACTTCTGGAATACTTAGTTTGTTATTAACACTTCCTGGAGTTATAATAGCTATAACATTTCATGAGTTTGCACATGCATATGCTGCTGATAAATTGGGGGATGATACACCAAGAATGCAAGGAAGATTAAATTTAAATCCTCTTAGCCATTTAGATCCAATAGGATTTTTTATGTTGTTATTTGTACATATTGGTTGGGGAAAGCCAGTACAAATAAATCCTAGAAATTTTGATAGAAAAGTATCAATGAGTGCAGGAGAAGCAATTGTATCTGTTGCTGGTCCAGTAATGAATTTCTTACTTGCAATTGTTTTTACAATTATATATTTTTTTATAGGAAAATATAATCCAATGTTCTTTTTTACAAGTACAATGGGAAATATTGTGTATCTTTTACTAATAAACACAATATTTGTAAACATAGGATTAGGAGTATTTAATTTAATACCACTTCCTCCATTAGATGGTTCTAAAATATTTATGCATTTTATGCCATATAACGCAAGAAACTGGATTTTGGAACATCAACAAGTATTTTACTTTGTGTTTTTTGTATTATGGATAACAGGCTTAGCAAGTGTTATTATTTCACCTGTTATAGAAGTAATTTCAGATGGAATATTCTGGGTTGTTTCTAAATTGTTTGGATTTATATAGAAAAGAAGGAATAAAATGAAAAAAGATATTATAGTATTAGGAATAGAATCAAGTTGTGATGAGACCTCGGTAGCAGTAGTAAAAAATGGAAGAGAAGTACTTTCAAATGTTATCAATTCACAAATAGATATACACAAAAGATTTGGTGGAGTTGTACCAGAAATAGCATCTAGAAATCATGTAGAGGCAATTTCTATAGTTACTAAAGAAGCTTTAGAAAAAGCCAATATAGATTTTAAAGATATTGATGTGGTTGCATGTACATATGGGCCAGGTTTGGTAGGTGCTTTATTAGTTGGTCTTTCTTATGGAAAGGCGTTAAGCTTTGCATTACAAAAACCACTAGTAGGAGTAAATCATTTGCAAGGACATATTGCAGCAAATTATATTACATTTCCAGAACTAACACCGCCATTTTTGTGCTTGGTAATATCAGGAGGACATACTCATCTTATACATATTAAAGATTATACAAAATTTAAAATATTAGGAAAAACAAGAGATGATGCAATTGGAGAAGCTTTTGATAAAATTGCAAGAGTAATAGGACTAGGATATCCAGGAGGACCAAAGGTTGATGCTTTAGCAAAAGAAGGAAATCCTACAATTGACCTTCCTAAACCACATATAGAAAATTTGGATTTTAGTTTTAGTGGTATAAAAACAGCTATTATAAATTTACATCATAAAAATCCAGAAGTTAATAAAGCAGATTTATGCAGTAGTTTTGAAAAATTGGCAGCAGAAGTTTTAGTAGAAAACACTTTAAAAGCAAGTGAAATTCTAGGAATTAAAAAAATAGCATTAGCAGGAGGGGTATCTGCCAATAGCTATATTAGAAAAGAATTTGAAAAACTTGGAGAGTTAAAAGACTTTAATATTTATTATCCAAAATTAGAACTTTGTACAGATAACGCAGCAATGATTGCATCTGCAGGATATTATAATTATTTGGAAGGCAATATTTCTAATTTAGATTTAAATGCTGTACCAAATTTAAAGATAGGATAAGGAGAAAAAGATATGGCAATATATGCAATATCGGATTTACATTTATCTTTCAAAGAACCAAAACCAATGGATATATTTGGTGAAAATTGGAAGAAACATGAAGAAAGAATAAAAACAAACTGGCTAAAAGAAATAAAAGAAGAAGATACTGTCATATTACCAGGAGATTTTTCTTGGGCAATGAAATTAGAAGATACATTGCAGGATTTTAAGTTTCTAGATTCTTTGCCAGGAAAAAAATTGTTATTAAAAGGAAATCATGACTATTGGTGGACTACATTAAATAAGATGAGAAATTTTTTAAAGGAAAATAACTTTAATAATATAGATTTTATATATAATAACAGTTATTTGATTGAAAATACTATTATTTGTGGAAGTAGATTGTGGTCTTTAAGTGATACAAAAGACGATAAAAAAATGCTAGAAAGAGAAGCAAAACGTATAGAACTTTCATTAGAAGATGGAATAAAAAAATATGGAAAAGAAAAAGAAATAATATTATGTACTCATTATCCACCAATAAGCAATTCGGTAGCTTCTGATACAGAAATTATGAAGAGGATAATAAAAATTTTTCAACAATATAATGTATCTATATGTATATATGGTCATTTGCATGGGGAATCTCATAAAGAAGCAATAGAAGGAGAACATTTTGGAATAGACTTTAAATTGGTAAGTGGTGATTATATAAACTTTAAAGCAATAAAACTAAAATAAAGAATAATAAATGGAGGAAATAAACATGGAAGAAAATCAAAAAAGAAATATAAAAACAATTATTACAACATTAATAGCTTTAGTTGCTATTTTAACTATTATTTTAATTGTTGTTTTAGTAAAAGGAAATTCAAAAAATGTAAGCGATGCAAAATATGAATTAGCAAGATTATATAACGCTGCTTGTCAAGTGTATGTTAACAATTTTTCTTATACATGGCACTCTGATGTAACACAAGATCCAGAAGTGATAACAATAAATGAAAATCAATATATAGAAGTACCAAATTACGAATTGGATATGGAAAGAATATTTTCAAAAGATTTTAGAGAAAAAGTAGAAAATGAATTACAAAATCCAGAACGATTAACAACAGGAAATACACCAATTGGAGAAGAAGGAACAATTGTAAAAAGAAATGGAAAAACATATATACCTTATCAAGATAAAAATATTTCAGCACCATATATTGTAGTGGATTTTGAAATAAAGGATAAGAAAGCTGATAGAATTGATTCTATTGCAAAGGTAGAATTCTTAGTGGATGAAGAAAGAAGTTTAAAAGAAACTCAAAAAACAAAACTTGCAGATGATACTTACGCAATATACCAATTTTATGATTTTAGCATTATAAAAGAAAATGGAAAATGGGTAATAGATAATTTTAAATTGCCATTTTATGCATATTTAACACAAAAATAATATACAAAAAAGCATCTCATATTAAAAGATGCTTTTTTTTAAGTTTGAAATTCATGATAGATTCTATTTTGAATGATATGTTAAAATGTTATTCAATGTCTCAGGAGCAACTGGAGCCATTAATATTTTTCCAGTTCCACGATATACATTTACAAATCCCTCTCCTGCAACAGCAGAGCCAACCAAACTTCTTGTAGATTTTTCAACTCTAAAATCTAAAGAATTAGACCATGCAATTGCTAAATTTCCATCAATTCTAACTTGGTCATTTTCTAAAGTAACTTCAATAAGTTCTTCTCTAGGAACATAACTTTCTAATATAGCATATCCAGAACCTTCTAATTTTAAATTAAATAATCCTTCTCCACCTAAAACAGCAGAAGATAAATTTGAACGCATTACAACATTAGTATTAAGACTTGCTTCACAAGCTAAAAATAAACCATCTTCTAAAACCATTCCGCCTTTCCAAGATGAAACATCTTCAATTAAAATGTGACGATATGTAGGCTCTAAAGCAAGTAAACCTGTTCCATGGTATTTAGGTTTTACAGTAGACTCTTTAGTAACACTTCCTTTAATAGCTTTACCTAAAAAGTCACCAACACCTTTAATATTAGTTGAAGCCTCAACATTTCCAGCAGACCATTGCATAGCACCAGAACTTGTAATATATTCATCACCTTTAAGTTCTATTAGAACCTGTCTTCTTCTAACATTCATTTTACCGGCATAATATTCTGTAACTGCATTACTTTTGCTAACACTTACATCACGTTGAAATTCAATAACAGAAATATTGCCTTGTTTTTCAATTACTTTAACGTCATCATTTTCAAATAAATTTTTAATAGAAATCATAAAAATCCTCCTTTAATTTTATTTATATGCATTTTATAACAAAAAAATAAAAAATACAATAATTTAAGTTGTTAAAAATTAAAAGTTTATATCAATAAAAGTTGACACAGATAAAAAAGTAATGTAAAATATGAAAAACAAAAGAGATGGGAGAAAATAAAGATGAAAAATGCCGAAAGCCTTGAGACTGTAACACACACACACACACACACACACACACACCTTAAGTTTAGAGAAATAAGAAAAATGAAAACACAGAAAAACTGTGTTTATTTAAGATATAAAGATGGACTATGTGATATAGTCTGTCTTTTTTGCGTATCTAATACAAGTTAAAAAAATGTCAAACTTGAACAGTAGTTCATTCAAAAATAAAAAAAAGTAGTATATAATACAAATCATATGGAAAAAATATAACATATAAAATAAAAAGGAGGAAAAAATGAGAAATACAAATGCAGGAATAACACTAGTAGCATTGGTAATAACAGTAATAGTGTTGGTAATATTAGCAGGAGTAACACTAAGTACATTAGTAGGAGATAATGGAATAATAACCAAAGCACAAGAAGCAAAGCAAAATATGGAAAATGCAACAGCAGAGGAAGATGAATTAATCCAAAATTTATTAAATGAAATAAAAGAAGTAGGAGAAGGTAGTGAAGGAGAGCCAGAAATACCAGATGTAGGAATAAGTTTTGGAGAAATTATATGGGAAAATGGAAAAGCAAAAATAACAATACAAAGTAGTGAAGAAGGAAAGAAAATACAATATCAAATAAATGGAGAAGGAGGAGAATGGAAAGATATAGAAAATGGAGGAACAATAGGAGAATTAGTACATGGAGATAAAATATATGCAAGATTGTATGACGAAAGTGGCAGTGGAGGAAGTATAATAAAAAGAATAGAAGATAAAATAGCACCAAAAGTACAAGTAAAAGTAGGAGAAATAACAGGAACAAGTATAGAAGTAGAAGTAACAGCAACAGAAAATGAAAGTGGATTAGCTGAAATAGAAACATACAGATACTATATTGGAGAAGCAATAATGGGAAGAACAACAAGTAATATATATAAATATACTAAATTAAGCGAGGAAACAGAATATAAATTAACAGTAATAGTAACAGATAAAGCAGGAAATGAAGGAAAAGGAGAAGCAACAGCCACAACCATGCAACCAGAGCCAACCGGTTGGAAATTTGTAACATGTTTAACAACAAATACAGAATATAAAGTACCAAAAAACGGAACGTATCGTATTACATGTATTGGAAAATCTGCTGACGGAGCTGGAGGAGGAAAAGGATGGTATAGTTCATATGAAGTAAGGCCAACAGTTACTCATTCTACGATACAAGGAGGAGCTGGAGGAAATGGAGGAGGAGCAGGGGGGATAGCTCGTTCAATTTTATCGCTCAAAACAACAGAAAAAGTACACTGTACAATAGATACAACCATATCTTCATTTGGCGATTATCTTTCAGCTGGTGCAGGCATAGGAATAACAGGTGGAACAGGAACAGGAGGAAATGATTTTAATACTACAGGAAATAATGGTGGAAATGGTGGAAACGGTGGAAGGTATAGTGGACAAACAGGAGATACTGTAGCAGATAAATTAAGATTACCAACAGCTGGAGGCAGAGGCTTGGGAAATGGTGCATTTGGTGGTAATATTATTACAAAAAATGATCAAAAATTAAATAATGTTGGAGGACGGAAGTGGAGGAGGAGGAGGTACTTATTCATTACCTTCAAATATTGCATATGATGATCCTCTTTATACAACATATATTAAATTAACATTAAATGATTATAGAGGAGGAGATGGAGGAAACGGTTCTTCTAATAATAGAAATGCATCATCATATCCAACATTTTCTGCAGAAACACCTATATGGTATGGTGGAGGAAATGGAGGAGGCGGAGGAAGCGCTGGATCATATTCTAACTCAAATTCACCAATTTTTTTACCAGGTGCTGGTTCAGCAGGATCTCCAGGAGGAATTCTAATAGAAGAAGCTATATATGAATAAAATAAAAAGAAAATGCTTATTGTTAGCATTTTCTTTTTTAATCTTAATAATTTCTAAATTGTTATAAAATCAAAACAGTGATATAATTTTACCTATATTAAAAGGGGAAAGATAATGAAAAAAGAAAATTATAAAATTGAAAGATACAATCCAGATTTTAAAATTGGACTATCAGATGAACAAATAAAAGAAAGAATAGAAAATAATTTAATAAACATAGATATTTCTATACCAACTAAAAGTATAAAAACAATTATTGCAACTAATGTGTTTACATTATTCAATTTTTTAAATTTATTTTTAGCAATTGCTGTTTTTAGCGTAAAATCATATAAAAATTTATTTTTTTTAGGAGTAGTAATTTGTAATACATTAATTAGTACAATACAAGAAATACATTCTAAAAAAATTGTAGATAAACTATCTGTTATTTCTAGTACAAAAGTAACAGCTATACGTTCAGGTATAAAAAAAGAAATTACAATAAATGAGATAGTATTAGATGATATTTTAGAATTTAAAGCAGGAAATCAAATTGTTACAGATTGTGTTATATGCTCTGGAGAAGTAGAGGTTAATGAATCATATATTACAGGGGAATCAGATAATGTACTAAAAAAAGCAGGAGATATGTTACTTTCTGGAAGTTTTATAGTATCTGGAAAAGCTATTGGTAAAGTAGAACATATTAGCGAGGAAAATTATACGGCTACAATATCAAAAGAGGCAAAATACATAAAAAAATGCAAATCAGAGATAATGTCATCGCTTAATAAAATTATTAAAATTGTAACAACTGCAATTATACCAGTAGGTTTATTGTTATTTTTTAATCAACTTGGATTAGACGGTAATGATTATAAACATGCAGTTGTAAACACAGTTGCAGCTATTATTGGAATGATACCAGAAGGATTAGTATTACTAACAAGCACAGTACTAGCAGTAAGTGTTATAAGGCTTTCAAAGAAAAAGGTCTTAGTACAAGAATTATTTTGTATAGAAAATTTAGCAAGAGTAGATGTTCTATGTCTAGATAAAACAGGAACAATTACAGAAGGAAACATGGAAGTAATTGATATTATTCCTATTTTTAAAAAGAAGCAAGATATGGAACAAATTTTAACAGCTATTTCTAATACGTCAGATGATACTAATCAAACCATGACTGCAATTAAAGATAAATATAATAAATCTAACAATTGGGAAGCAATAAAGAAAATTCCATTTTCTTCTGATAAAAAGTGGTCTGGAATTACTTTTAAAAATCAAGGGACATACATCTTAGGAGCACCAGAGATTATATTAAAAGAAAAGTTAGAAGATTACAAAGAAATATTAAAAGATAATATAGAAAAATACAGAGTAATTGTTTTAGGACATACAAAAGAACTTATAGAAAGTAACGTGTTACCACAAAAAATAGAAATAATAGGATTTATTTTAATAAGTGATAAAATTAGAAAAGATGCAAAGGAAACTTTGGAATATTTTAAAGAACAAGGTGTAGAAATAAAAATTATTTCAGGAGACAATCCAATTACAGTTTCTAAAATTGCAATGCAGGCAGGAGTAGAAAATTCTGATAAATATATAGATGCTACAACTTTAATAAACGATACACAAATTTTAGAAGCAGTATCTTGCTATACTGTTTTTGGTAGAGTATCACCAATACAAAAAAAGAAAATTATTATGGCACTAAAAGAAAAAGGACATACGGTTGCAATGACTGGAGATGGAGTAAATGATGTATTAGCTTTAAAAGAGGCAGATTGTAGCATAGCAGTTGCTAGCGGAAGTGATGCAAGCCGAAATGTAGCTCAATTAGTATTACTAGATTCGGATTTTAAATCTATGCCAGATGTAGTGGCAGAAGGTAGAAGAACAATAAATAACATAAGTCGTTCAGCAACGTTATTTTTAGCAAAAACTATATATGCAACAATACTTGCAATTTTATTTGTATTTATAAATGAGCCATATCCATTTATGCCAATACAACTAAGTTTAATTAGTATTGTAACAATAGGGATTCCATCATTTATATTAGCACTAGAGCCAAATAAAGAAAGAGTAAAAGGAAACTTTTTACAAACAATTATTAGTAAAGCAATTCCTACAGCTTTAACAGTAATTTTAAATATTATTCTAATAGTAATAATACAACAAAAATATAATTTTTCAGTAGAAACTTATTCAACATTATGTGTTATTTCTACAGCAATAATAGGACTAACATTATTATTAAAATTATGCTTACCTTTTAATATACTTAGATGTTCTTGGATTTTTTCTATGATATTACTATTTCTAGGAGGAATATTAATATTAGAAGATTGGTTTTCTATTATATTATCAAAGGACAGTTATATATTTATAGGAATTCTAGCAATAACAGGAATAACATGCTTTATATTATTTAATTATATTGCTAAAAAGATATTTAAAATAGAATAATGTTTATTTTTATGTTATTATACTAGTAAATTGTAGGAGAGATAATAATGGAATTTGTTTTATATTTAGTAATGTGTTCAATAATATATTTATTAATATTTATGCCATATATAATGTTAGTAGCATTATCTTGTGTAATAATATGGATAATAACTACAAAATCAATAAAAAGCATTGTACTTAAAATTTTAATAGTTATAACTATTTTACTTTGCATATTTATTGTCTTAAGTAACTTTAAACATGAAAAACCTAGTGATTTATATATAAAAATGAATGAAATTCACAGTAACCAAAGTCTTATAGGTTTATCAAAAAAACAAGTTGTTGAGTTGTTAGGAGAACCTAGATATGAAAACAACGAAGAAAATAAAACTACGTACAATTACAGTGCAGGAAATATAGGTAAAGGGTTATTCTTTGGTAAAAAAGCAATCTTTTTTGACTGCTATTACGATTATATACTTAGGGTATATTTTAATGAAAGTGGTATAGTTGAATCTACTTTAATACAATGTGTACCATAAATAAGTAAAAATTTTATATAAAAACACCAACTAAAATGCAAAAAAGAAACGTCTAAATAATATAAAATAAGTAGGAGGTATATATGAAAAAGAAAAGTATTTTAATTGTAATAGTAATTATAGCATTTATACTATTATTTCCAATTCCAATGAAATTAAAAGATGGAGGGACTACAGAATATAAAGCTTTGTTATATCAAATAACTGATTATCATAAGTTAGCACCAATAGACTCAGAAATAAAATATATAGAGGGAATAAAAATTGAAATATTAGGTATGGAAATATTTAATAATGTAAAACAAGATATTAAACAAGAAAAACCACATGAAATAGTAGATAATGAATATGGTAGTTTTGTTGGTACAGTATTAGAAGAAACAACTACTTATATGATAGTAGAGCCTAACGAAGATGAAATAGAAAGAAAGTCATCAGATAAAATAAAAATAAATTATGGAACAGATCATTATGATTATTTATATGGTATAGGAAGAAAGGTTATAATTAAATATACTGGTTATATAATGGAATCATATCCAGCACAAATAAATACAGATGAAATTTTAATAGATGGATATGAAGATTTTGAAATATCAGTAAAAAAATCAGATAACATAGCTAAAACAAAGATATTAAATAATAAAGAATTATACAAAAATAATTCGGACTTTAATTTATATTACTATGGACTAGATGAAGTAAACATTTTTGTAGATAATAAAAATATGTCACTAGAAGAAGCTTTAAGAACAGGGAAAATGACAATTAACGGTATTTTGAAAAAAGCAAATAAAGATGTTAGTAATGGAATTATAAAAAGCGAAACATATAAAGATGGTGGCAGTACAGAATGGTATTATGATGAATATACAATTATAAAATATCATTCATTAGATGGAAATAGAGATGTTATTATAGGAATTCCGGAAATGAGATTAAATAATATCAAGTAAATTTCTCTTACTTGATTCAAAAACGTCAATTTACAAATTAAGTGCAATTATGAAAAGTTAAATGCAATAATGAAGGTA